>NZ_JBHMIP010000019.1:0-131218 GCF_048060245.1 Micromonospora sp. LOL_014 | reverse complement strand
AGACGCGGTGGCGCGGGGGGCGCTGCCGCGCGCCGTGACCATGTACAACCACGCCGGCCCGCCGACGATTCCCGACCGGGCCCACCCGCCGGGCCGCCCGGCCGGTGCTCAACGGCTACGGGCCTGGGCCTGGTGGCCGGCGGCCTGAGCCGGGCTGCCGCAGGCCGGAGTGCGTGGCGCGACCATGCACAACGACCTTGCCCGCCGCATCATTCCGCGCCGGCCTGAGAGCCGTCGTACAGCCCACCGAGGGGCGGTCGATCTGAGCGCGGCTGACGCCACAGGCGCATCTTGCGCACGTGGGGCATCAAGCTCACCGCACACATCCACGTGGCATGCTGCTGACCATGTGTGTGCGGAGCGTCCGATGACCGTGGTGTCCGTCATCAACTACAAAGGTGGTGTCGGCAAGACCACCGTCACCGCCAACATCGGGGCTGAACTCGCGTACCGAGGGCACCGGGTGCTGCTGATCGACCTGGACCCGCAGGCGAGCCTGACCTTTTCCTTCGTCGAACCGACCATGTGGGAGCGGGAGCTGGCCGACGAACGGACCATCCTGCAGTGGTTCGGTGAGGTGCTGGACCGGGGCGGTGCCGCGCCGCTGGACCGCTACCTGCTCACCCCGCCCACGGTCAACGAGGTGATCGGTCAGCACAGCACAGGTCGGCTGGACCTGGTGCCGTCCCATCTGATGCTCACCGACGCCGACCTCGACTTCGCCGCCAGCCTGGGCGGATCGCGGTTCCAGCACGGCAGCCCGCGTTTCCTGTCCCTGCACCGGGCGCTCGCCGAGGCGCTCGCCGCGCCCGCCTTCACTGACTACCAGGTCGTCCTGGTCGACTGCCCACCGAATTTCACCATGGTCACCCGCACCGGGGTGGTCGCCAGCGACCACATCCTGATCCCGGCCCGGCCGGACTACCTGTCCACGCTCGGCATCGACTACCTGCGCAAGAAGGTCTCCGAGCTGGTGACCGACTACAACCGGGTCGCGGCGGGCCGGGCCGACCAGATCAGCCCGGAGATCCTCGGCATCGTCTTCACGATGGTCCAGTACACCGGGCACGGGCCGCTGCTGGCGCTGCGCAACTTCATCGGCCATCCTGCGACCATCGAGATCCCGCGCTTCCAGCAGATGATCCGCGACAACAAGACGGTGTTCGCCTCAGCCGGCGAGCACGGCCTGCCCGCGGTCCTCATGCCGGACGCGAACGTCAACGTCCAGTACGAGTTGCAACAGCTCGCCAGCGAGTTCCTCGCCAAGATCCGCCCGTAGGAGAGTCACGTGACCAGCGCCGCCGACCTGTCCCACGCCGTCCTGATCCGGGTCGCGGACTTCCTCCGTACCCTGCCGCCGGAGCAACTGGCCGCGCTCGCCGACGGCACCGCGCAGCTGACCGTCGCCACCGCCACGTCCGGGCCGCAGCAGCCTGCGGCACCGGCACCGGCACCGGCACCGGCCCGCCGGAGCCGGGCCGCCAAGGCGACGAAGCCGGCGGTCGTCGTCGACACCGACCGGATCCGCGCCGACCTGGCGGCGATCGACGACCGGGTGGCCGCCGGACGCTACCTCGACGATCTCGGGCTGAAGGTCGCCGAGCTACGGGCCCTGGCCGCCGAACTCGGGGTGGCGCTGCCGAGCCGGGCCGCCAAGGCCGTCATCCAGAAGAACATCGTCCAGGCGACTGTCGGCCGACGGCTCACCTCGGCGGTACTCAGCCGCCCCGCCAGCAGCTCCTGACGACAGCGCAGCACCGGCCAGCCAGTAGCTCCGCACTGTGGCAAGTCGGTTGCGGGTGGTCAGTCGGCGAGCTGGCGGCGTACCTCGTCGAGGACTTCCGCCCAGTGCGCGGCCGGCGCACCGGCGCGCAGCTGACCGGCGAGATGCTCGGCGAGCAGGCGGGCGGACCGTTCGGTGAAGTCGGGCTGCTCGTCGGCCGAACCCGGATCCGGGCGGTACCGCGTGGTCAGTGGCAGCGGGTCGCCGACACAGACCACGTCCAGATGGCCGGTGGTTCGGGTCAACGCGACGTACAGCATCCGGTGGCCGCGCTCGTCGTCGGCGACGATCTGTTCCGGCTCGACGACCACCACGGCGTCGAACTCCAGGCCTTTCGCCTCGATCGGGCTGACCAGGTTGATCGCCGCGCCGAGGTCGCCCTGCTGGGCGCTGCTCCAGGCGAGTCCGTTGTCGGCGAGCGCCGCCTCGACCTCGCGGCGGCAGCGCGGCGGGCAGACGACGCCGACGAACGCGCCCCGCGCGGCGTGCTCACCGGCTACGGCGACGACCCGACCGGCCCGCTCGGTGAGCCCGACCCGGTGCACGCCGGGTTCGGCCGGACCGTCCCGGACCACTTCCGGTGGTGTCACGCCGGGCGCGGCGACCGGCAGCAGCCGGGCAGCGAACTGGTACGCCTGGCGGGGCACCCGGTAGCCGTACCGCAGCGGCGCGACCCGCACCGGGCAGGTCGTCGGCAGATGTCGGGTCACCTCGTCCCAGCTGTCCCGGGCCCAACCGCCGGTCGACTGGGCCAGGTCGCCGATGACCGTGCACGAGCCGGTGCGGCTGCGTCGGGTCACCGCCCGCAGCTGCATCGGTGACAGGTCCTGCGCCTCGTCGACCACCACGTGCCCGTACCGGCGCGGCGGCCCGCCGTCGATCAACTGTTCCAGTTCGTCGAGCAGCGGCAGGTCGGCGGCGGACCAGATCTCTTCGGAGATCCGGTCGGCGCCGCGCCGGTGCAGCAGCGCCAACTCGTCGGCGGTGAACCCGTCGGCGGCCGGGCCGGTGGCGGCGCGCAGCCGGGGCCGGGAAGCCAGCAGGCCGCGCAGGAACGCCGCCGGGCTCTGCTGCGGCCAGAGCCGCTCGACCAGGTTGACCAACGCCGGTTCGCCGCGCGGGTCGACACCGGACCGGTCCTGGACCAGGTCGGCGAGCCGGTCACGGAACAGCTGACGGCGACCGTTGTACGGCAGGTCGGCTCCGGCGGCGGCGTCGAGCGCCTGCTGCACCTGCTCGCCGGGCAGGGTGACGAACCGGCTGCCCAGCAGCAGCCGCTCCGCCGGGTCCGGGGTGCCGATCCGGTTGCGCAGCGCCCGGTCGAGCAGGCCGGCCAGCCGGGCGTCACCCTTGAGCCGGGCCACCGCCGCCGGCTCGGCCCGGCCACGCCGTACCGTCGGGGCGAGCCGGCTGATGTCGCGCAGCTCGACCTCGGCGTCGCCGAGCCCAGGCAGCACCTGGCCGATGTAGCGCATGAACGTCGGATGCGGGCCGACCACGAGTACGTCGTCGGCGGTCAGCTCGGGATGCTGAAACAGCAGCCAGGAGACCCGGTGCAGGGCAATGGCGGTCTTGCCGGTGCCCGGGCCGCCCTCGATCACCAGGACCTGCTGTAGCGGGGCGCGGATCAGTTCGTACTGGGCGGCCTGGATGGTGGCGACGATGTCGCGCAACGTACCGGTGCGGCCCCGGGCCAGCTCGGTGAGCAGGTGTACGTCGACGTCGGCCCGACCCGACCCGTCGGCCGACCCGCCCGCGATCCCGCCCGCGATCCCGGCGGCGATTTCGGCGAACAGGACGTCGTCGAAATCGTCGATGACGTTGCCGGTGCACTGGAATCCGCGTCTACGCACCAGGCCCTGGGGGTCGTCCGGGTTTGCGGTGAAGTAGCGGGCGGCGGCCGGCGACTGCCAGTTGATCACCAGCGGGTCACCGCCGTCGGGCGAGCCGATCAGGTGCCGCCCGAGGTAGTACGCTTCGCCGGACTCGTCGTCGATGCGGCCGAACGCGACCGCGTCGGCAGCGCCGCCGAGGGCCCGGGTGACGGCTTCGGCGTGGCGGCGCAGCCGGGCGGCGGTGGCCCGGTCGGCCCCGCTGCTCGCCAGCGAGGCGAGCGCGGCCACCCGCCGGTCGCGCTCCCGGGCGGCGGCGTCGAAGTACGCCTGTTCGGCGGCGATCTCCGCTGACATGTCGGCCATGTGCACGCTCCCCGGGTCGGCAGACCCGGCACACCGTACCGGTGCGGGTGGGGGTCGGACAGCCCCCGAGTGTGCAGGACCGCCGGCCCGGGACGCGGATGTCCGGGGCCGGCGGGCGTGCCGTGCCGTCGTTCGTCGGCCTGCCGATCAGACGAAGTTCACGTCACTGCACCACATGTAGGCCTGGTCGAGGTGGGACGCCTGCCAGATCACGAAGACAATGTGGTGTCCGGTGTAGCCGGAGGTCGAAACGTTGAAGCTGATGTTCTGTGCCGGCGCGTACCGGCCGGTCTGGGTGATGAAGTCGAGGTTTCCCCACCCGAGCCGCTGGGTAGCGGGGTTGAACCCGTTCTTGCTCACGTAGACCCGGAAGAAGTCGGCGCCATGGCTGGCCTGGTCGTACAAGTGGATCGTGAAGTTGCGGCCGACGTTGGTCTTCTTCCACTGTCCGGGCTGGTTCAGACTGTTGTTTCGAGACAGCGCGTTACTGCACAGCTGCCCATCGGGGGTGCGGCCCTGGAAGTTGCCGCCAAGCCCGTCGCGCAGCGCGCTCATCCAGTTCCACATGGTGTCCGGGTTGGCCTGGAAGGCCTGCCAGCACATCGGGTCCTGCTGCTGCATAACCGGGTTCATGTGCTGGTGTCCCCAGTCCTGCCAGCACTGGTAGGCGCGGCTCGCCGGGTTGACGATGGTGCCGTGAGCCTGCGCCGCGCCGGTGAACGGCAGCATGCCGGCCATCAGGGCGAGCAGCAGAACAAGCGCTCGAACAGGCTGGCGGGCGGGCGGCCGGGATCGCCGACCGGGTTGGTCGAGGTTGCGTGAACGCACGGTTCGTCCTCCATTCCTGGGCGCTCAAACGGGTGCGGGAGCGCTTCCACCCGACTATCGCATCCATTGGTCCGAATATCAATGATCGTCTATAGATATCTGTCTTTGTCGGACTGCCCGAAGTCGCCCCCCGCAGCGGATCCAGGCAGTTTCCGATCCAGGAAAGCGTTGATCTGGCAATCAGCGATCAACAGTCGCCGACCTAGTCGGCCGCCAGCGACTCGACGACCGGCTGGCGCAGCGCCCGGCGGGCCGGCAGCACCGAGGCGACCAGCGCGGCCACCGCCGCCACCGCGACGACGACCCCGAGCTGCGGCCACGGTAGGTCCGGCCGGAAGACGTCGTCCTCGGCACGGTTGAGCACGGCGAGCGCGCTCGCCGCCCCGGCCACTCCGACTGCGATGCCACCCGCCGTACCACTGACCGCCGTCAGCACCGCCTCGGTGGCGAGCATCCGGCGCAACTGGCCCGGGTCACACCGACACCCGCAGCAGGGCGGGCTCCCGGATCCGTTCGACCACCGACAGAGTCAGGGTGTTGGCCAGCCCGAGCAGCGAGACGAAAATCGCCAGGGCCAGCAGCGCCAGTACGAACCGCAGCACCGTGTCGACGGTGCCGGTACGCGCCTCGGCGTACGCTGCCCGGTCGACGAACGTCACGAACGGGTAGCTGACGACCACCGCCTCCACCGCCTCCCGGGCGGCCTCCGCGCCGACGCCGGCGTAGCTGGGCGGGCGAGCAGCGGGGCCGCCACCAGCAGCCCGCGGCCGCGGATCACCCAGCTCGGCGGGGTCGGAGTCGGCACCGGCATGCTGCGCGCGCACCCAGGTCAGGCACTGGGCCCGGCGGCCGTTGCCGCGGGTCAGGTGCTGGACTTGCCGACCATGGCTCCGGCGATGACCCGGTCCATGCCGGGCAGCCCGGCGGCGGCCAGCGCGGCCCGCCGTACGTGCAGCCACCACCGGTGCTCCGGCACGAACCAGCGGACCCCCCGCCGGGCCACCTGCTGTTTGTCGGTGACGACCGGTCGCATCGCGGTCTCGTAGCGGCGCAGCGCTATCGCCAGCATGCCGGGGTCGGCGCCGGCGGCGGGGTCGAGTGCCCGGGTCAGCTCGGCGGACAGGGTTTCCGCCCCGGCGACGGCCAGCGAGGCGCCCTGCCCGGCGAGCAGGGACACCGCCTGGCAGGCGTCGCCGACCAGGACCACCCGGCCCTGGCTCCAGGCCGGCAGCTCAATCTGGGCGACCTGGTCGTAGTAGATGTCGTCGGCGGGTGGGCAGGCGGCGAGCGCCTGCGGCGCGATCCAGCCGAGGCCGGCGTACTCCTGGCGCAGGGCCGACCGGGGATCGGCCGGCAGCTGCGGGTCGGTGGTGCGGTGCACGGCGAAGACGGCGATCCGCCCATCGCGCAGCACGTAGCAGCCGAGCTGGCGCCGGGTGCTGTCGGTGAGGGCGAACTCGTCGCCGACGGCGTCGCGGGCCGCCGGGTCGTCGAACACCCAGGCGGCGGTGTGGAAGCCGAGGTGGCGCAGGAAGTGCCGTTCGTCGCCGAAGGTCAGCCGGCGGACCGTGGAGTGGATGCCGTCGGCGCCGACCAGCAGGTCGGCCCGGTGGACGGTGCCGTCGACGGTGGTGGCGTCGACCCGGTCGGCGCGGTGGTCGATGCGGGCCAGCCGGCTGCCGTAGCGTAGCGCGACCCGGCCGGGCAGCGCCTCGCGCAGAATCCGTTCCAGGTCGGGACGCATGATGCTGACCAGCCGACCGTCGACGATGTCGGCGAACCGGGAGTAGCTGAGGCTGGCCCGGCGGCGGCCCTGGTCGTCCCGGTAGGTCAGCGCGGTGACCTGGTAGCCGGACTCGTGCAGTTGCGGCAGCAGCCGCATCCGTTCGATGGCGTCGTAGCCCGGCCCGAAGAAGTCCATCATGTAGCCCTCGGTTCGCGGCGCCGGCGCCTGTTCGAGGACGGTCACCGCCCAGCCGGCGGCGTCCAGCCGGTGGGCCAGGGCCAGCCCGGCGATCCCGGCGCCGCAGATGACCGCCTTCACTGTCGGTCCCCTTCCGTCGTGGCGTTGTCGGTGGTGCTCATGCTGTGGTGTCGGTGGTGTCGGTGGTGTCGGTGGTGTCGGTGGCGACCAGGCGGATCAGCGGTCCGGCGACCGCGTCCGAGGCGAGGTCGGATGACAGTGGACGGTGCAGCATGAGGCCGTCGAGGGCAGCGGCCAGCACGGCGGCGCTGCCCGGCGGGTCGGCGACGCCGTGGCCGGCCAGCCAGTCGGCGATCCGGCCGCGCAGCCCGTCGAGGATGCCGGTCAGCACCTGACGCAACTCGGCGTCGCGGGCGGCGGCCAGGTACGCCTCGACGAACAGCAGCGAAGTCGGGTCGGTGCCGGAGTATCCGTCGAGGGCGGCGAGCAGGGCACGTACTCCGGCCTCGGGGCTCACCGCCCCGGTGAGCAGAGCGTCCAGCTCGCCGGCGAGGTCGGTCATCGTGCCGGTGGCTGCCTCGATCAGCAGTGCCCGCACCGAGGCGTAGTGGTAGTGGACCAGCCCGGGGGCGACCCCGGCCCGGTCTGCGACGAGCCGGGTGCTGACCGCAGCCCAGCCGCGCTCAACGATCAACTCGACTGCGGCGGCGCGCAGCCGGGCCCGCACCTGCCGGCCGCGTTCGGCGGCGGTCTGCGTCATCTCCCACCTCCGGGGCAGCAGCCGTTGGGCGGTCGCCCTGAACGTTCGTATTGGGCGAATGCCCAACACGATACCACGCCAACCCGGTCCGCGAAATCAGCTCTGGATTTGGAGGCGCCACCCGTGCAACCCTGTTCGCAATGAGTAGTCGCCCAATCACCAATGGCTACCCCTCAGCCGGAGGCGTGCGTGAGCGAGCTGTACCGGACGCCACACTACGAACCACCACCGGGCAAGGACAGCGGTGCGACCCGGATGCAGGTCCTGGTCACTGGTGTCACCCCGCCGGTGCCGTCCGCGGCACACGGCGCGATGACCACCCTCGTCGGTCTCCGCCTCGACGGCCCCCAGCACTGGATCCGGTTCGACGAGATCCCCGCCCACCCGCTCAGCCAGGCTGCGCCGGTGCGGCGCTACGACATCGTCACGGCTGTCGCTCGGCCGGACCCGGACGACCCCCGCCCGGAAAGCTGGCGGATCCACGCCGCAACTCTGCGGGTCCGCCACGAAGCCCGGCGGTGGCCCGGACGCGCCGCGATCCTGCACCGCCACGCCGAATGGTCCATGTGCGACCTGGAAGACTCTGCGGCGCGGCGTCCCGACGCCCAGTCCCTGGCCCTGATCCGGGTCGCCGAGCTGCGCTACGTACGGGTCAACCGGACCCCGGTGGCACCGCCCGCCGAACGCTGGTCCGCCGCCACCTGGCGCCGCACCGAGCCCGACCTTTTCCGTCCGGTGGTGCACGACCTGCTACGCCGACCGCCGTTCACCGTCGCCTACCGCTACCACTGTCACCATCCGGTCTGCCGTAGCCACGTACAGGAATTGCGCGACCGGGACGTGGTGGCCTACCAACGCCAGCGGCAGCGCTACTGCGGGCTGCCGCTGCGGCGCGCGCTGGTCGGCGAGTTCTGGTGGCCGCTGTGCCAGCCCGGCCGCGAGGTAGCGTTCCTGGTCGGCAGCCGCCGCGACGCCCCGACCCGCTTCGACGTTCTCGACACCGTCGTCCTGCGCGGCTAGCCCGGTTGCTTGCGGCCGGTCAGGGACGCCGGGCGAGTTGCCGTCCGGTTTCGGCGGCCTCCGCAGGCCGAGCACGGTGAACAGGTCGTGGGCCAGGATCAGCTGTTCGCGGGACTCCCGGTCGGCGCCGAGCGCGTGCAGCACCCGGGAGAGCACCGCGTAGGCGTAGGCCTGATCTCGCTGGTCGCCCAGCCGCTCACAGTGACCGGCCGCCAGTCGGCATGCCGGAGAGTCAGCTCCAGCTCGCCGGTCTCCCGCAAGGCGTCCGCCAGCCGGCAACGCGCCCTCGCCTCCCGCACTAGCAGACCGGCTGACACAGACAGATCGAGGCACCGGCCGAACCATTGACATACCTCGCGTACGCGGTCGCGCCGTCGTCCAACAGATCGTCGAACGAGTCCAGGGCCTCCCGGCAGGCGACCTCGGCCTCGGCCGACCGTCCACGATTGAGCTCGGTCAGTGCCACGTTTACGATCGACACGAACTCGCCGGTGCGATGGCGTAGCCGGCGGGCCAGCCCGATCGCCTCCTCGAAAAGGGTGACGGCAGCGTCGTAGTCACCGAGACGCAGCGCCAGCAGCCCCAGGTTGTCCAACGCCTGCCGCAGGATCGCGATGTCGTCATGCTCTGCGCACAGGCGGGCGGCGATCTTGGTCGCGCGCGCTCGGCCACTTTCCCGTCGCCCGCGCGGTCCGCCGCCGCATGGTCCGCCGCCGCGTACAACACAGACAACAATTCGATCGTCGGTTCCGCGCGTGGGTCCGGCCCGGACGGTGACATCGCGATCATCAGATCCACCAAGCGACGAAGAAGGTCCGCCTCGCCGGCCGCCATCTGCCTGCCCAGCGCGACGATGTTCGGCAGCTCTGCGGCTGCCCGGCGCCAGGCGCTCGCGAGGCTGTCCAACGGCTGCCCGGCGGCCCCGGTCGCTGCGGCTCCCCCGGCGACGTCCTGGGCGAGGGCGAACGACCGCACGAGAGGATGCAGGTGGTATCGCCCGGCGGCGGCCAGCATCGCGCGGGCGCTCCTCGCGTCGCCGGCCCGGCTGGCGCGACGGGCGCGACGGGCCAGCGCCTCGGCGCACCGCACGTCAATGGCGTCCTCCGGCACCTCCGGGCGATAGCCGTCACCGACGGTCGTCAGGAGCCGGGGCTGGGCAACGTCCTTTTCCAGCACCTTGCGCCAGCGCCAAGCGTACGTGCGGAGGCTCTTCGTCGCCGTGACCGGCGGGTCGTCGCCCCACAGTGCTTCCATCAGAACGGCTGCGCTCACCGCCTGACCCGGCCGCAGGAGAAGGACGACGAGCAGGGCCTGTTGCTGCGGGCTTCCCATGTCGAGATCGGCAGAGCCCCGGCGGCCGCACACCACGCCGAGTAGATTGATTCGAAGAGATTCCATGTCAGGCGCAGACGACCGCGACGGCGGCGTTTCACGAATCCACCCTCATCTCGCCGTCCACACCCCGTCTATGGGTTCACCTACAGCCGGGCCCGCGAAGGTCCCCGCTGGTCCTCATCGAGGCGAGCACGTTGCCGGACAACCTCGCAGCCCTGGTGTGTGCTGCGGAGACCATCACCGGCCGGCGGCTGCACCTGATCGACATGACCACCGATTTGGGCGTGCCGGCGATCTTCGCCTACCTTCCTACCCGCGACGGCGAACCGGCTCGGATCCGCAGCTGCGGCGCCTCGCTCTCCCGCCACTATGCGATCGCCCGTGCGGTGAGCGAGCTGGTCCAGATCCACCTGGCGTCCTCCCTCGGGAACATCCACTCCGCGTTCGCCGCCATGACGCCCGTCCGGCATGACTGGACGACGCCCTATCCCGCGCTCCATGCCTGTTACCGAAGCGACTTCAGTACCCGGCTCGGCGACGCCATCCTGGTGCCGTACCGGGACACGGAAGCGCCGGACACGGCCGCCGGCCATTTCGACGAGCTCGTTCATGCCCTCACCAGACGCGGCTTGCACCGCTGCAGCGTGACCACTACGTCACCGGAAACCTGGCCGTGGTCAACATCTTCGTCCCCGGCCTGGAGCGGTTCATGCTCGTCACCGACGGACAGGTGGTGGTGCCGGGGAAGCGCGGCATGGCGGTCAAGAACAACGGAGTGCGGCCAGAATCCGTGCACGATGTCAGATAGCTGACGTTGATCATTGCGCTGGGCCGGCTGCCCTGGCGCGGCGGGCCCGGCGCGCGGACAATCGGCAGCATGGCGATGCTGTGGCTCGGCGCAGCGGTGCTGCTGACCCTCCTCAGCGGCTTCCTGTTGGGCCAGGAACCGGGACTCACCTCCGTCACGGCCGTCCTGGTGCTGTGGGCAGCTGCAGCCGCCTACGTAGTCGCCGCCATCTGGCCCGTTCGCGTGCCTTCTGGTAACCGGGCCAGCCGGTTGACGACGGTCGTCATCACCGGACGCACACTGCTGGGGATCACAGTCGGAGCGCTCAGTCTCGCCTTCGCCGCCGCGTACGGCGAAGGCAACCTTTCGCCGTACGGCGAACAGGTCACCGCCGAGGTCACCGATGTCCGTGACGGGTGCGTGCCGGGCACCGAACTGTGCCGCCCCAGCTACCAGCTGTCCGCCGGCGGCGACGATCTCGGCTGGGTTCCGTTCTGCGGGCCGGCCGAGCCGGTCAGCACGAAGGTCGAGGTCGACATCGACCCACTCGGTCAGCGAGAGCCGCTGACCACCTCCTGTATCCCCGGGCTGGACGCGGCACGAACGATCACTACAGCGTGGTTCGGTGGCGTCGGCGCCATCGGCCTGGTGGCTGTCGTCGGCCCAGGGTGGCGCGCCGCCCGCTCCCGGAGCCTTCGTCGGCCCGAGGACACCGAACCAGGCTGACCCCGGAGCCAGAGTCAGTCGACCAGACTCAATCACGAGTTTGATGCGACATGTTGAAGACTGCCAGCCTAGTGACGAGGCAGCGTCCTGGATTTCGGCTACCAGCGGCTATGCCTGGGCGCGGTTGTGGCTACGTAGTTGATTCAGCAGGGCGGTCCAGCGCTTCGGCACCCCCAGGTCAAGGAACTCGGCCTTCAACGCGGCGATCTTGCGCTCCCGGTCGGCCAGCATCGCCTGCACGGCCGCGGTCAGCTGGGAGACGAACGCGCTCTCGCCCAGCCGGGTGACCGTGCCCTCGGCGAGCTGCACGGTCCAGGAGAGGGCACCGGTGGTGCGTACCGTGATCGAACCGTCCGGCGAGCCGCCGGACGCGACCACCTCGTTGAGCGCCCGCGTGTACGCGGCCTGCCCTGGTGTCTGCTCGGGTCGGGCCGGCGCGCTGACGATGACCCGGAACGACGCCGACCGTCGTTCGTGGAGCTCGTCCTGGGACCGCTGGAACGCGACCCACATCGCCTGACCGAGCCGGCTCAGCTGGTGGGCGAGGGTGTCGTCGGTGTAGCGACCGTACGCCGCGTAGCTGAAGCTGATCCGCAGGTCCGTGCCGTCGGTGGTGTCCGCCCAGATCGCACCGTCCGGGGACGACGCGGAGATCGGCGGTCGCCGGTCCGGGTCGGGCTCGCTCATCTCTCCCCCGTTCCGCAGGTCACCTGGCCACCGTCAAAACCCGACCCGGGCGACGACAGCGACGAGACAACAATCGATTGCCACTCTGTGTTAAGACTAGGCGGTGAAACGAACAGCGCGCGGGCTCGCCGCGGCACTCGTCGCAACGGCGACAGTCGGTATCCCGCTGCCGGCACTGGCCGGCGCGGCGGCTCCGGCCGACGGAGCGACGGCGACGCTGTACGCCGGAACCGGTGAGGCCGGATACTCCGGCGACGACGGTCCTGCCACGGCGGCCGCGCTGAACCAGCCCGGTGGGGTCGCCGTCACACCGGACGGGGTCGTGTACGTCGCCGACACCGGCAACGGGGTCGTCCGGGCGATATCCACCGACGGCGTGATCCGCACCGTCCCCGTCGGCGAGGTCAGCCTGAGCTATCCGAGCAGTCTGGCGGTCGACAGCGCCGGGAATACCTACATCGGTGACAGCGGCAACGCCCGGATCCTCGCTCTGTCGCCCGGCGGTGACGTCGCCCCGGTGGCGGGCAGCAACGAGGCCGGGTTCGCCGGTGACGGCGGGCCGGCCGTCGAGGCGCAACTCCGCGACGTCAGTGGCCTGACCGTCGACGCCAACGGCGGGCTGGTCTTCGGCGACCTGCGCAACTACCGGGTCCGGCGGATCGACGCCGACGGCGTCATCGACACTTTGATCGGCAGCGGCGACGTCGGGCTGGTGGCGGGCGGCGACGCGACGACGTTCACTTTCCCGTACGCGCCGATCTCAACGGCGGACGACCCCGACGGCGACCGCTGGGTGGCGAGCACCTTGCTGTACGGCCTGTCCGACAACGTGATGCGCGCGGTGGTCCGCGACGGCGACAGCCGATGGGCGTACTCCGAATCGCAGTCGGCGTCGATCCCCGCCGGCGCCTGGCAGGGCAACCTCTACCTGGCCGCCACCGCGAACGCCCGGTATCTGTCTGCCGACGACGGCCTCTACCGCTTCCACCCAGACGGCCGGGTGGAGACCCTGCTGGCGGGTCCGTCGTTCGCCGGCCCGTTGACCATGGCGGACGACGAGCTCGGCTACCTGGTCGACCCGCTCCAGCACAAGGTGTACCGGTTGGAGCTGCCGGCGATCTCCGCCGTCGGTCCGGGCAACGGCGGCGACGCGGATTCCGACGGCGCGGTACGGCCGTGGTGGGTGCTGGCCGCCGGGGTCGCGGTCGCGGTGACGCTGCTGGTCGCGGTCGTCGCGGTACGCCGCCGCAAAGCATGAACGCACCACCGCTCGGCAAACCGCCCGAGCGGTTCCACTGACCGTCAACCGGGGGTGATGGCGATGCCGGAGGATGTCACCGGTGGTGACCTGTACGCGCTGTGGCGGGTGTCTGAGGCGCTGCTGCCGCGCGTGGCGGACGTCTACTACGACGCGAACCGGCTGGTCGCCGGGGCGGACAGCGCGTCCGGGCTGATCTTCGCCCTGACCATGTGGAACACGTTGCGCTACGAACTGCAGGACATGTACGCCGAGATCGGCGATGTGGTGCTGGACGGCGCGACCGCCGTACGGGACGCCCGGCTCGCGTACGAGGCGACCGACGCGCAGGCAGCGAGCGAGCTTCAGGCGCTTCTCGCCGACCCGTGGCGCAACTCCACCGATCCGGCGATCGCGCCGCCGGCACCGGGGTCCGAGGACGACCCCGGCACGCCGATCCCCGCCCCACGCCGGTCCGGCGATTCCTGAAGGCGGCGACCATGGGCAACGCCGACACCCCCGCCGAGTACGCGAATCTAAAATTCGTTTCGGAGCTGACCGAAAAGGCCGAAAAGCTGCGGCAGGAGTTCGTCCGGCAGACCCTGCAGGACATGCGCTCCTACCTGGATGCGCTGCTGGAGGAGTACAACAAGGCCAACCCGGACCGGCCGGCGTACACCATCACCTCCGGGGCGTTCTCCGTCGTCATCAACAAAGGCCCCGGGCTGCCGAACGAGGAGGTGGTCCTCACCGAGGCGGAGTTTAGGCAGTGGCAGTATGCGATCGAAAACGAACACTACGCCTGGGTTGTCCCCACCTTCAATAGCTACCTGACGCCGGACCCGGACGAGGCCAACCTGGCCATCGACAATCTCGGCACAATCGCCGCGATGTTCGGCGGATCGGTTGCCGAAGCCGGCGAGCTCGGCAACCGCGACATGGGGCTCACCGGGCTGCAGACCGTCCGCGACCAGATGGAGAACCACTGGGAGGGTTCGTTCCAGCAGACGTTCATCGGCAACTTCGTCGCCCCGCTGGAGAACGGGCTGGCCTGCCAGGCTGCGGCCGCCCGCATCGCCAAGGAGCTGCTAGAAGCCAACAAGATCAGCAAGATCGCCCAGCGGAAGGCCGTCCTCGACCTGCTCGACAAGGCGATCGCCGCCCTCGGTGACCTCGGCGCGGGCGGCAAATCGGCCAAGAGCTACACCTGGAGCACCCTGATCGGCATCGCCGCCGGCACCCTGATCGCCACCACCGGCGGCATGGCCGCCTGGGTTGGCGCGGTGATCATCTCGACCAGCACCCTGGCGCAAGGGCTGGAGGTGGGCAGCGACGCCGAGCCCGTCGAGATCGGCGGCACCACGGCGCAGGACGTCGCGGTCGCAGTGCAGGGCGCGCTGACCAAACAAAACGAGAAGTTCGTCGAGGACGAGACCAAGGTGGCGGACGCCTTCACCCGACTGCACCAGGACGTCGCCGACGCCCGCCAAGTGGTCGGCCAGCTGGGCGTCAACCGACCCGACCTGCACGGAGCCTCATCCGCCGACATTCGGCGCGGCCTGACCCCGTCAAACTGACCTGACTCCGTCGGGCTAAACGACGACGCCGGGTGTCGGTGGGGCGTGGCAGTCTGACCGGGTGAACGTCGAGGAAGCCGTCCGACTGCGCCGCGCCCGGGACCTGCTAGACAGGGAGTACGCCCGGCCGCTGGACGTGCCGGCGATGGCGCGGGCTGCGTACATGTCGCCGTCGCACTTCACCCGGTTGTTCCGGGCCGCCTACGGCGAGAGCCCGTACGGCTACCTGTCGACCCGGCGGGTCGAGCGGGCCAAGGCGCTGCTACGCCGGGGCGACCTGAGCGTCACCGACGTCTGCATGGCGGTCGGGTTCACCTCGCTCGGCTCGTTCAGCTCCCGCTTCACCGAGCTGGTCGGTGAGACGCCCAGCGCGTACCGGGCCCGGTCACACGCCGCTGGCGCGGCCATCCCGGCCTGCTACGTCAAGGCCGTCACCCGCCCGACCCGCCCGGCCGGAGTATCAAGTCGGTTCGGAGAAGCCCAGGTCAGCCGGCCGGCGTAGCGTCGCTGGCATGACAATCAAGCTTTCCCACACGTTCCTGCTTGTCCGCGACCAGGACGAGGCACTGAAGTTCTACCGCGACGTGCTCGGCCTGGAGGTCCGCACCGACCTGCCGTTCGAGGGCGTCCGCTGGCTGACTGTTGGCCCGCCCGGACAGCCGGACGTCGAGATCGTGCTCGAAGTCGCCGCGATGGGTCGCGCCGCCGACCAGGAGACTCTGGAACTACTGCTCGCCAAGGGCTCGCTCAGTGGGCTGATCTTCCTGGTAGACGACGTGGACGCGACGTTCGATCGGGTCCGGGCCGCCGGGGCGGAGGTCATGCAGGAGCCCATCGACCAGCCGTACGGGGTACGCGACTGCGGTGTCCGCGACCCGTCCGGCAACAACATCCGCTTCTCGCAGCGACTTCCGCAGTAGCCGCACCGCCGCTGCGCCACCGACGCGTCGAGTGGAGGGCTGGGGTACGTAATTCTCGACAAATTAGGTACCCCAGCCCTCCACTCGACGAGTTCACGGGCGGCGCCGGGCCGGACGGGTCACCGCGCCGGGGCGGCGCAGCGCGTCCGCCCGTACGACGATCGAGCGGAAGCGGTGGTCCTCGCCGCCGACGACCTCGACCCCGACCAGGTGGACCCATTCGATCCCCGGATGCTGCGCGCCGTCGTCGACCCGGGTGACCCGCAGTACGAGTCGACCGAGCCCGTAGCAGTAGTCGCCGGTATTCAGCGAAACCGTGTCGCCGACTTTGACCAGGGGGTCATTTCTCATCGTTGATCATTTTCACCGGCTTGCCGTCGCGCAGCAGCTCGGCGAACCACTCGTACGCCCCGAAGTCTTCCACGCGTAGAAATTGCAGCGCGGTGTCCATCGGGCGGCATCCGTCGGTCAGGCAGACCGGGCAGCCGGCCCACTCTCTTGAAGGCCAGTGGTCGGTGACGACGCTCGTCGCGTACCGGATGGCGACGTCACGGGTCTGATCCTCACTCAACTCGGGGATGGCCGGCGGTTGGGAACCTGGTACCAGGACGCTCATTTCTGCCCTCCGCTGATCCTCGGAAACTTCTCCTGCGAACACTCTGGACTCCGCCGGCACTCTCCCGTAAGGATGGATCGGCATACCCGTGAAATCACTCACGTACGGAGGGGTAAGCGGTGGACATGATCATGTGGATACGCGCGCTCAAAGCAGCGCGCGTCGCCGCCGGAGTAAGCCAGGACGGGCTCGCCGAGAAGATCAATTGGAGTGCGTCGACGATTGCCGCGATCGAGACCGGCCGACGCAAGCCGACCTTCAAGTTTGCCGAAGAAGCCGACGTAGCTCTGGACACCGGCGGCCTGCTGACCGAGCTACTGGACCGCGCCGAACGCCAACGCACCCCCGCCTGGTTCATCGCCTGGCGCAAGATCGAGTCCGAAGCCACCCGCCTCCGCACCTTCCAACCGACGGTCATCCCGGGCCTGTTACAAACCGAGGAGTACGCCCGAGCGATCATCACCGCAGGCAACCTGCACACGCCAGCAAAGGCCGAGGAGCTGGTGCGAATCCGGATGGATCGGCAGGAGTTGCTGACCCGCGACAATCCGCCCGAGTGCATCTTTATCCTCGACGAGACAACGCTGAGCCGGCCGGTGGGCGACCACGCCATCCTCGACCGGCAGCTCCAGCACCTCCAGGAGGTCGTCGAGATGCCGAACGTGCGGATTCACATTCTGCCGACCGAGGTCGGGGCGCACGTGGGTCTCGGCGGCGGCTTCGTCTTCGCCGATCTACCCGACGTCGACCCAGCCGCATACTTGGAGAACGTCGCCAAAGGCCAGGTCGCCGACGACGAGGAGACGATCCAGTTTTGATCCGGAAGTGGGACAGGCTGCTCGGCGACGCCGCCTCCACCAGCGCGTCGCTTCGCATCATCGAGAAATATAGGCTGACCCCATGACGACTACCGATGGTCTGCAGTGGCGCAAGTCCAGCCGGTCGACCGATACCGGCGGCGACTGTGTCGAGGTCGCCGGCAACCTGCCCGGCCGGGTCCTGGTCCGCGACTCGAAGGACCGGGACGGCGGCACCCTCACCTTCTCCCCCACCGCCTGGACCACCTTCCTCACCCACACCCCCGCCCGCTGACCCCACCCGTACGTGCACAGCCGGTCGCCTCGCCAGCCCACCGCTGGCGAGGCGACCGGCCATGCACCACAGAGGCCCGTTACAGCGGTCCAGCGCCGGCTCCCGCTGAGGTCTACGTCATGATGACGAGCCGCAATCGAGATCAACTCAGCGAAACCGATCGGCCAGCCGAAAGCAGAGTCCTGTCCATCCATCTTGCCGAACGGAGACCGGCCCTTGACGGGCCGGTGACGGTCGGGCACCTCAGCTCCGGGCCGGACGCCATGCTGAAGTCGCAATGGAGACGGGTTCGCGTGAGCCGGTGACGGACGGCCGCCGCTTGGACCGGATGCCGGCCGCCGTGCAGGTCACAATGGAGACCGACCCTCGCGGATCGATGACACTGAGAGCGGATTTCAGAGGTTCGCCGGCAAGCTGTTGCAATGGAGACCGGCCCGCGTGGGCCGGTGACGGAGCTGCGGCTGCTCGCGGTCCCGATGCGCGTAGCAAATGTCGCAATGGAGACCGGCCCGCGTGGGCCGGTGACGGCACCGCGCGGGCGCGGGCGACCGTGTTGGCGACGACGGCCACCACGCCCCGGTCGGCCAGCCGGGCGGCGAGGTCGGCCATCACCTGCGGCACCTCGGTGGCGGCCTTGCGCCGGTTGGTGTCGACCTGGACGAGGCGTAGCCGTTTGCCGGCCCGCAGCCGTTGCCCCGCATCCGGGTGGTCGAGGTCGGCGGTGCTGATCGTGTGCACCGTCGGCGTACCGATGCCGGATGCCGCCGGTCGGTCGTCGTCGGCCGGGTTGGTCGCCGACATGGTGATCAGCACCGGCCGGCGGGCGATCGGCCACCGGTCCAGGTCGAACGCCTCGCGGACGGTGGTGTGGAACGCGGTGGCCAGGTGGGCTTCGTCGACGACGATCAGGCTGTCGGTGCCGACGAGTGCCGCGTCGATGCTGCGCGCGTACTCGCTGACGCCGTACCCCCGGAACAGCAGCCGGCTGCCGACCTGGTCGATGGTGCCGGTGATGATCGCGTGCCGGTCCGGGCGTTCCAGCCAGACGCGGTCCCAGGTGACGCCGCCGCGCATCCGGGCGACGGTCAGCACCTCGCCCGGGTCGCCCACGGCGCGCAGCCGGTCGGCGACCGCGCGGCACACCGGCCCGGCGGTGCCGGTCAGCGCCTCCCGGATGGCGGTGGCGTGTTCGTGGGCTTCGTCGACCACGAGGCGTCGGTCGACGACGAAGAACGTCCGCCGGGGCGCGAGGTCGGGGCGCAGCGCGGCGACGAACACGGCGACGTCGAGCACGGTCGTCTTGCCGAGCCCGGTCGGCACGTCGATGACGTCGGGCCAGCGCCCGTCGGTGAGGATCCGGTCGAGCAGCGCCTGCTGCCAGGGGAACGGCCGGCGTCCGCCGTGTGCCTCGGCAACGAAGTCGGCGAAGTGTGCGGCGGTCAGCTCCTCGGTGGTGGCCTGTCGGCCAGTTCCGGGCATTGTTCGCTCCGCTTGCTCATCGTTGGGCAACGGGCACCTCCGGGACGAACACGCCGCAGCCGAGGTAGCGCAGGGCACCGGCGATGACCGGGCCGCGTACCGGCTCGGCGAAGCTGATCCGGCAGTGCACCAGTGGTCGGGACGGCCGCTGCTTCGGCAGGGTGCCGCGCCGGGGTGCGCTGATCGCGCCGCGCAGCACCGGGGCGTCGAGCACAGTCACCGACGCCGGCCGGGGATAGTCGGCGGTGACGAGCCCGTCGGCGACGATGTCGGCGGCGCTGCGGCTGCGGTTCGGGAAATGGTCCAGCATCATCGGGCTGGCGGTCACCCACTGTTTTGCGCCGGACGGCGGCCCGGTCCACCGGTCGGCGCGCACACCCCACGTGGTCGGCGGCTCGGCCGGGTCAGCGAGCTGCACCGGGCCGAACTGGTTGCCGTTGAGCGTCTGGATCGGGTCGTCGCCGGTCGGGCCGAACAGTCCGGCCAGCACTGCCCGGCGGTCGGTGTCGGGCAGGTCGGTGGGCAGCGCGACGGCGACGCCGAGCAGGTGTCCGTCGGCGTGGCGGTGGCCGACGTCGAGCAGCGGCAGGTACGCCAGGTGCGGTCGGCCGTCGGCGCCGTGCCCGCTGACCTGGGCCGGCAGCGGGTCAGCCACCCGGTCCATCACGGTGCGTCGCAGCAGGCCGGCGACCTGCAGGATCCGGTCGCCACGGATCGGTACGTGGCCGCGCCGTACCGGCCACACCAGCAGCGTCCGGTACGGGCCGGTCGCGTCGGCCGGTGCTGGCGGCTCGTCGGGCTCCGGCGGGCTGCCCACCGCGTACGCGATCGACCGCGCGGTTTCCCAGGCACGCTGCCCGTTGTCGTACGCGGCGACAAGCTGGTCGGCGTAGCCGGGGTACGGCACCCGCAGCTCGATCGACCCCGGCGTGCCGATGCGGGTCGGCTGGTACGTCGTGCACTTCGGGCGGTGCGGCACATGCTCATCGTGCACGGTGATCTCGACGTTGCCGGTGGACCGGCCCAGGTACGGCACCCGCCGGGCCAGCCGGGTCAGCCGCCACAGCACGCCGTCGTCGGGCTCGGCGGCCGGCCAGACGAACGCGACCCGATCGTCGGCGGGCAGCGCGCTGCTGCGGCTGCTCGATCGGTTGGTACGGCCCGGCCAGAAGGTGCTGCCAGCGTTGGCCTCGGTCGCGTTGGTGACCACGAAGCCGCTGCGGACGCTGGTGTGCACGTCGGTCGGTGGGACCGCCGCGACCAGGGGTGGGCCGGCCTGTTCCAGCCAGCGCAGCGCCGCCAGATCGGCGACCTCGGCCGGGCTGCCGCTGCCGTGCTCGACGGCGGCGACCAGCGCGTTGAACAGGCGTGCTGGATGCGGTGGCCACTCCGCGTCGACGGGTGTGGTCGCCGCCGCGTCGTAGCGGGCCTGCCTCAGCCGTACGGTGATACTCAGCGCCACCGGACCTACGCCTCTTCTGCCACGGACTGGGTGAGAGCGTGCCGGATCGCCTCGGCGAGCGGCTTGATCGGGGTGATCGCGATCACGTCGTCGTCCATCCGAATCCCGGCGGCGGCTGCCCGGCTGCACAGCTCCCGGAAGGCTTCGATCGCCTCGGTCGTCGACACGTCGACCGGGTCGAGCGTGCCGCCGTCGCCTTCAAAGGAGACGGTCTCGCGGTGGCGGGTCAGGTCACACCGGACCGCAGCCACAGCGAGGCCCGCCCGAACGCGAGCCGGTCGCCGACCAACGCCAGGGCGGCGAGCGTCGCCCGCGCCGCGGTCGCCGCTTCGGCCGACGCGTCACCGAAACGCAGCCGCTCCAGACCGGCGAGCGAGATCCAGCCGTACCGCCGGATCTCCCGCACCGTCACCCCGCCGTGCACCGTGTTGGGCGCGATGTGCCCATGCCCGATCTCGCTGAGCTTGCCGCCTTTGGCTTTCGTGCCCTCCGGCAGGAAACGCCAGTCGCGCTCGGCTTTGCCCTTGTCGTCGATGGCGCCGGTCAGGTTGACCGGGTCGACCTTGCCGGCCCGCCGGTCCCCGATCGACCAGTCGATACCAAACATCGACGACGAGTAGATCCGGGGGAACTTCGGCCACCGCCCCTTGCGGTGCGAATCCCAGGCGCCAAAGATTAACGAGTACGGTTCCCGCTGGTAGAGCGGGCGTACGTCGATGGCCGAGGTCGAGCGTAGCGCCTTGCCGACCGGGCTACGGTCGAATCGCTCGCCGTTCACGTCGCTGTCGCGCAGGTAGGCGTCAGCGTACCGGTGCGGGAAGTCCAACGAGGTCAGCCGTACGCCTTCCTCTTTCATGGTCAACTCGAAGATCGGCAGGTCGAGGCGGCCGCCGTCGCGCGCCGCCAGCAACGCCTCCTCGACCCGGTTGGCCTGCGACGGCACCTGGTCGACGATGACGGTGTCGCACAGCGTCTCGTCGATGAGCCGGCGTTCGACGGCGTACGGCACCGGCTCCCGGCCTTCGCGTTGGGCGGCGGCCTTTTCCCGGTCGGGTATTGGGAAAGTCGGCGGCATGATCTTGCCGCCCGGCCCGCCCACCGGCTGGTACCTCCCGTTGAACACAATCCCCGCATACGAGCGATCTTAATGAACCGCGTCGAGCAGGCGGTCAGCAAGCGACATCAGTGGCACTCCATAAGTGACGTGGAAGGTGATCGAGCATGTCTACCCCGTGGGTCCGACATTCTGTCGAACGGGGACAAGTCACTGCCCCGACCCGTCGTGAAAGTGTTTCCCGTTGCCTACGCTCCCCCGAGCCCGGCCGCCGGTGGCGAACCGGCGGCAGTGACGACCAGTAGCGGAGCTGGCTTCCTCAGCAGAGCCGACCGGCGGGCTGGTGTGCTTCTCGGGGTTGCTGCCGGAGGTGCATCTTGATGCACCTCCGGCAGCAAAGCTGTGGCGACACCTGTCCCGAGAGCCATGACAACCGGCACGCCTCCCACCCGCACCTGCGACCGGCGACGGCGAGCAGCCGGCCGCGCGGCGGTCGGCATCGACGGTTGCCAGGCTGTACCGTGGCAGAGCCGCCTTTAGTCCGCATTGGAAAGTGGGAGTACGCTTCATGGCCACACCGACCGTGGATGCCCCTGATCCCAGCCGACCAAGGCGAAAGATCCTCATGCCTCTGTCCGTAGTGGTGCTCGTCGCGGTGGTGACCGCCGGTGCGGCTGTCGTCCTGCAGATGCGAGGCCAGCCGGACGCGACCGCAACCCCCACCGCGCCGTGCATCGGGCCGCCGGATCGAGCGACACCATCGGCGGCAGAGACAGCGACAGCGACAGCGACTGCCGCGCTGGCCGGGAACGGGCTCGACGTGGTCGAGTCCGGCTTCACCCAGCTCGGCAGCAGCTCGGCGCCGATCACCCGCAACGCCATGGTCAGCATCGGCGCCATCGTCGCCAACACGAGTACGCACACCGCGCATCGTGCCCTGGTGACCTTCGACGTCCTCGACAGTGCGGGTGAGTCGGCAGTCCTCACCACGATCCTCGACCAGCCCCGGGAGATCCCGGTCATCCTCCCCGGCGAACGCGTCGGCGTGGGCGGCCAGTTCTGGATCCGGTCCGAGGACGGCCAGCGGGTCGAGGTCGCCCGGGTGAACGCCACCGTCTCCGGCGCGACCTGGACCGCGACAGCGACCGCAGACACGCCAGATGCGACCCGGGACGCGGCCCTAGACGCTGCGGCAACCACGGCCGGCGGAATCACCACCCGGCATCTGGAGACCCGGCGGCACGGTACGGACCAGATCGACGCTACGGTCACCTACGAGGTCCACTCACCGTACTGCCGAAAGTGGATTTCAGTCGGCACCAGCGCGGTGTTCCGCGACGACGCCGGCACGGTGGTCGGCGGGGGCTTCGACCCCACCGTCTCGCCGTACGCCTGCCTGCCCGGCCAGCACCCCGGGTCGACGCTGCTGCCGAGCAGTCTGCCGCCGACTGCAGCCGACACCCGGACCGAGGTTTACAAGCACTGCGCGCCCCCTGACGACCCGCAACAATGATCAACGGAGACGGTCTGAACATGCTGTACCACGAACGCATCGGCAAGCTGCTTCCCACCGCCGCGATGGTCGGCGTACTGGCGATGCTGGCGGCCTGCTCGCCGGAGCCGTCGACCTCCGACGAAGCAGCCGAGCCGCCGGCCGGTTCGGGCTTGCAGCCCGGCGAAGCCGATCCGGCGTCGAGCCAGCATCCGCTGCTCGCCGCCACGCTGGAGATGGACCCGCAGGTACGGGCCGTCGTCGGCCGGCTCACCGAAGCGTGCCTGCGCGACGCTGGCATCGACCGGTTTCCCGCCCAGCTCTCGGCCGAGTATCCCGGGCCGGTGGTCGTACCTCCGCAGCAGTCACCGACGCTCGCCGAGGCGAACGCGAACGGGTACGGCATCCGCGCGGCCGAGACCGCCGACCGGGCCGACACCGAAACCGAAACCGGTGCGACCACTGAACGGTTCACCTGGCCGTCACCGGCTGACGAGCACCGCTACCTGGAGGCGCTGACCGGTGCCGCCGACGGCGAGACCCTCACCGACGACGCCGGCAATCCGACTCTCGGCGGCTGCGTCGGCGAGGCCAGGTCCGCTGTGTACGGCCAGGTCGCCGCGCCACCGAGCCCGGTGACCGTGATCGACGAGGCGGCACGCGCCAGTTACGCCGCCGATCCGACGGTGACCTCGGCGACGGCCGCCTGGTCGGGCTGTCTCCAGCAGGACGGCCAGCCGCCGCTGCTCGACCCGGCGGACGCCCGGCGCTTCGCCCAGTTCTTCCACCACCCGGTCGGTGAGCGGCCCGGCGGTCCGGTGCCGGAGGGCGGACCGTGGCCGGCCGAGGTGGCCCGGGAAAAGGAGATTGCGCTGGCCGTCGCGGACGCCGGGTGCGCCGACCAGACCGGCCTGCGGGAGGCGCAGCGGCTGGCGTGGGAAAAGGCGCTGGACGCTGCGGTCGACCGGCACGACGCCGATCTGTCCGGCTACCGGGACGCGATGGCCGCCGCGCTGCGGCAGGGCCAGCAGGCGCTCGCCAACTGAGCCGTACCGGAAAGTGACGGATTGGCGACAGGAGCCCAGCGGGCCGATCATCATCACCTAGAGTCACCGCAACCTCTCTGTGTCACATACGGGATGTGTCCATGTAGTACGTTGAGGTAACTGCGGCAGTTCATCGGCTTAACAGTGGGGACAGGCGCGCCATGCCCGCATCGATCCGGCCCCGGCCAACCGTGCCGGCGGCGCTCGCCGTCGTACTGGTCGCGGCTGCCGCAGTCACCGCTGCCTGCTCACCCGGCTCGGAGCCCGACCCGGCAGCCTCCTGTATCGAGGCACCCGACCGCCCGCTCACCGGCACCGCCGGCCTGTCCGTTGAGGCACCCGACGGCGGCGGGCTGCGAGTCGTCGAATCCGGCGTGACGATCGTCCCACCGGTGCGTCGACTCGGCTCGGCGACCGCGAGCATCGGGGTCGTCGTCGAGAACACCAGCGAGTACGTCGCCTACCGCACTCGGGTCTCGTTCGACGTGCTCGACGGCGTCGGCGACACCGTCGTGATCGGAGACGGCGGCGGGACGGTGCTGCTGGAAGTTCCGCTGCTGCTGCCCGGTGCCCGGTCCGGCGTCGGCACCGCCGTGTACGTCGACGAGGCGGCCGGCGCTGCCGACCGGGTCGAGGTGGACACCACGCTCGGTGCCACCACCTGGGTCGAGCACCGACCGGACCAGGTCGCCGGGGTCACCACCACACACGACCGCACCACCATCGTCGATGCGGAGTCGCACAGCGGGATCGTTTACTACCGGATGGTCTCGCCGTACTGCACCGGCCTGTTCACCCGGGGCGTCGGCACCATTTTCCGGGACGCCACCGGCCAGATTGTCGGCGGCAGCATCGACGGCGACAAGGGTTCCCGCCGGTGTGACCCGGACCAGGCAGAGCAGCGGACCGACGTCATCCGCAGCGTACCGGCTGAATTCGACGACTCCCGGACCGAGAGCTACCCCTACTGCGACTTCGGCCCCGCGCCCAGATCGCCGGGGTGGTCGACGGCAGTTCCCTTCAACTAACCGGCTGGCAGGGTCGGCCACTCGACGGGCAGATGGAGGATCACGTGACGAACAGTGAGCCCAACAGCGGCACCAGGTTGGGCGCGGACCTGTACGGGCTCTGGCGTGCCGGCCGGGACAATCTTCCCACCGTGGCGGCGGTCTACTCGGCGGCCGGTGACGCCCTCGATGCTGCCGCCATCGGCGTCGCCGGGGCATTCGTCCGCTCGGGCAACCTGCCCGGGGTGCCGTACGGTCCGGCCTACCAACCGTGGGTCGAGCTGCACGACATCCTGACGAAGATCTGCCACGACACGGCCGACAACATCGAGGCGACGGCGGACGCGCTCTGCGTCGCCACCGTCGAGTACGCCCGTGCCGACTACGAGGCGGCCAGTGAGTTCGCTCGGTTGTTGGAGGTCAACGGCGAGCCGAGGGCCGACATCGGATGAGCTTTGACAACCTGATGCAGCACGCGTACGAGATCCAGCAGCAGGCGACGTTGAAGGCGCTGACCGACTCCGGGGCTCGTCCGGCAGCCCTGGCCGGTGAACCGCAACTGGCACCGTGGCAAGGTGAGCAGGAGACCCGCCAGCGGGTCGAGCAGATGTTCGGCGACATTCCAGAGCTGTTCCAGGCGTTCGCCGAGATGCCCGACCCAGCAGCGTTCGACGGTCGGCTCAACGAGCTCCGACGCTCCATCGAGGAACTGTCATCGGGATCGGTGTCGGAGGACCCGATCAGTGGCAACATCTATCCGGCGAACCCGCGGCTCGACGAGATGCTCGACGCGGAGAGTCACATCGAGAGCTGGACAGGCCGGGCAGCCATGGAGTTCAAGAGCAACTTCATCTCCCCGTTCCCGTCGATCGTTCACAACCAGTTCATGGGGATCGCGGTTCTCCGGGCCGCGCTGGACGCGGAGCGGGAGATCTGGGTCCGGGCGCGCGACGACATCGACAAGATCGCCCACGACACGATCACCGCGCTGGACCGGATGGACGACTGCGGCAAGAACGAGTGGGTGATGACCTTCACCGTGGTCTCGTCGGTGGCGGCGGTGGCCGGTGTGGCGCTCGCCCCGGTCAGCTTCGGGCTCTCGCTGGGGTTGACCGCTGTCGGGGCCTCGTCGCAGGTGGCGGCTGCCGGGGTGCCCGATGACCCGCCGGCGGTCCGGTTCCAGGGTGAGACGGCGCAGGCGGTCGTCGACTCGATGCGCGATGCCATCCGGCTGCTGCACGGTTATATCGCCGAGCAGGAGCAGAAGATTGCCGACGCGCTCACCAGTTGCTGCCAGGCCGTGGCGCAGCAGCGAAACAGCTTCGTCGCGAAACGGCCGGCGCTGGCCGACGCGACCCAGTCCAACGTGACCGGGCCGCTGTTCATGGGCTACTCGACCTGACGGCGACCGGACACCTCGACTATCTACACGCCCACTTCGACGACGACAAGGACTGGGGGAACGGATCGTGGGACTGCTGGCAGATCGGCTCGACAACATGCACGTGACCGCGGACGCGCCGGGCGGCGCGATCTCCGGTGAGCTGCGCGGCCGCGACTGCGTACGGGTCACCTTCGCCGCTGGCCGCTACCAGTGGCTGGACGAACGCTATGTCGAGCAGCAACTGGCCGGGCTGGGCCGGCTGTTGTGGGCGGGCAGGATGAAGGCGTACTGGGCGGCGGTCAGCGAGGCGCTCGGCACTGCGGTGTCCGGCGAGGACCCGCCGGTCGGGCCGCGCGACGTCGACTACCAATCGGCCCGGGGCGGCATCGTCGCCGAAGGCCGCTCCGACGATGGTTCGGTGCAGATCGAGGTCTGCGGCATGCGGGACTGGACGGTGCGGATCGTGCCGGGCAGCCTGCGCCGGTTCCGGGAGGACGAATTTTCGGTACGCGTGCAGCAGGCCGCCACCGCGCTGATCCGCGACCAGTTTGCCCAGGTCCGTTCCTTGAAGGACAACATCTACGGTACGGCCGGATAGTCCGGCCGGCAGGGGTGTGACCGCCGTCAAGTTGCCGACACGGTTTCGGCTGACTCCGCACGGGAACGCCAAGGATCGATACGGTGGTCAGGGGAGGCGGTCATGCCGGTTGCAGCGGACACCAGTTCGGTCACGGAGTCGACGGTCGGTGCGTGGGGCGCCCGATGGATCGTCGGGGCGGCGCTCGGACAGATCGTCTTCGGCGGCACGGTGCGGCTGGTGCTGGCGGTCCTGATGGGGGCCTTGCTCGGCGGCCTCGGCGTCTGGTTGCTGATGCGGCTCCGGGCGGCCCGCCACCCGGAGCAGATCCACACGCGCGCGGAACAGGCACACCCGGAACAGATCAGACCGAAGCAGACCCGAGCGAAACAAACTCCGGCGCCGAGGATTCGCTATTCACCGCTGGCGCCGCCCGGCCGACGCTGAGCCGGGCCGACACTGCGGCTGGCCGGCCGTCGGCGCTGCCGGCCTAGGCGTGCTGGGCGGCGGCTGAGGTCCGGGCGCGCGGCCGGACGTGTTCCCGGGCCTCGGGTGCCAGCCGGGGTGGCCAGCTGCCGGGCACCAAGACCCCGCAGTGGTACGCCCAGGCGACCAACGCGGTCCGGTTGGTGACCCGCGCCTGGCGCAGCAGCGCGGTCACGTGGTACTCGACGCCCTTGCGGCTCAGGTGCAGACTGGCGGCCAGTTCGGCGGTCGAGGCGCCGCCGGCCAGCCCTTCCAGCACCCGGGCACCTACCTCGGTCAGCTGCGGGCGGCGTACCCGGTTCTCCGGGGTGAGCAGCATCAGCACCGAGTCGGCCGGCGGCTCCGTCCCGCGTACCGCCACGGCGGTGATGTGGCTGGAGGCGAGGCGGCCGCCGGTGGTGGTCACCTCGGCCAGGCCGACGAAGTGCGGGTAGGCGTCGGTCAGCAGGATGCTGAACCGGTGGCGGAACCAGGCCCGCCGGTCCGGGTGCAGCACCAGCTCGAACGGACGTCCGGCAAGCTGCGCGCCCGACCAGCCGATCCACCGGGTCAGGCCGGCCGAGACGCGCACCACCCGGCCGTACCGGTCGAGCTGCAGGGCCCGGGCGTCGGGCCGGAGCCCACCGATCAGGTCGGGGTCGGCGCCGGCTGCCAGGCCGGGTTCCGTACGGGCAACGCTGATGATGCTGGCAGTCTCCACAGAAGGTACGTTGCCCGGCTCGACTGCTCATTCGGCAGTCCATTCTCTGCTTGCTTCGCCCCGGTTGCTGCCTGCTTCGGCCCGGTTGTTCCAACTTCAGGCCCGGTTCTCGCTTACCGCAGTCGATAAACCACTCGGTGCACGTGGCTCAGTCGGTCAACGCACACCCACCTGATGCGCCGTCATCGTGTCAGCCGGGCGCCGGCCGCTCCACCTGCTACTGGGCAGTACCCCAAAATGTGTGCCAAGGGATGTCACCGACGAGGGCGTCTCGCACGTTGCCCCCGGCGGCGACGCGGCACCAGTTGGCCTCGGCGGGACCAACCCGGGCCTGGAAGGTGACAATGACGACCTCAACGACCGGCGGCCGGGCCGACGCCGCCACCGACCCACTGGTGCGGATCGACGTGTGGTCCGACGTGGTCTGCCCGTGGTGCTACATCGGCAAGCGACGGCTACACACCGCGTTGGAGCAGTTCGCCTCGGCGAACGGGCTCGGCGGGCCGTTGCACGAGCGGCTGATACGGGCGCACCTGACCGAAGCCGCAGTGCTGGACGATCCACAGACCCTGGTCCGGCTCGCCGTCGAGGTCGGCCTGAACCGCGCCCGTCAACCTCGGCGGCGTACCCGTCGCCGTGGACCACCTGCTCGGCGTCGCCGATGCCAGGGCCGCCCGCCGGCTGGGCGCCACCGGGGTGCCGTTCTTCGTGCTAAACGACCGGTGAGGGATCCCCCGGGTCGTAGCGCAGCCGCACGTCCGGCCTCGGGTCGACCGGCTCCAGCAGGACCCGGCCGTCGACCAGGGCCAGGGTGGTCTGGCCTGGCCACCGGTACGCGGGTGGAAGGTCACCGAGATCCGCCCGGCGCGGACCGGGCCGGGCGATGTCCCAGGCGTGGATGTTCATCTCGTTGAGCAGATGGGAGTAGAGGCCGGCGACCGGCAGCTGGGCGGCGCCGAGCCAGCTCACCTCATGATCCGGGTCGGCCGCGTCGGCCAGCCGGGTCAGCTCCGCGACGTCAGCGCGCAACCGGGCCGCCAACGCCGGCACGTCGCGCTCGGTGAACTGTGGCAGCACCCGCCGGTTCATCTCGGCGACGGTGTCGACCGGCGTAGCACGTCTGGAGCGGAGGTGGCGGCGCACCGCCACTGGTCCGAGGTGACCGGCATGGCTCAATCCTGGCCGTTGCCGGTGTCGCGGAGTTGTCGCGGATTGCCGTCTTGGGCGTCATGCGCATCGACCGGCACAATGCGGGCAAGATCTGAGAGGACAGCAGCGTCCGCCACACAAATGATCGGCGCATGACTATCTCCAGGAGTGGATCTCCACAGCCCCAGACCATCCCACCGGTGTCCGGCTATCCGGCCCCGGTCGCCCGGACCCGGATCGCGCTGCTCGGCGCCGCGGCCGGAGTGCTGCTCGCGGTGCTCTGGTCATACGACTTCGTCGACCACGTGATCGGTGACAACGTCGCGAACGCACTGCTCGGCCACGACGCCAAGGCGACCGCGATCGGCGGTACCGTCGCCGGCCTGGTGTTCGCCTTCGTGACCGGGCTGGCCGGCACCTTTACCGCCTGCAACGTGGCGATGGCCGCGTCGATCGGTCCGATGAGCCAGGCCAGCGGCGGCGCGGCGATCCGCGCCGGGCTGCGCAGCCTGCTGCGGCCGATCGGCTGGCTCACCCTCGGCATGGTCGCCGTCGCCGGGGCGTACGGCTTCATCGGGGTGCTGCTCGGCGACCGGCTGCCGCAGCTGTCCACTGGCTCGGTCGGCGGGCTGCCGGTACGCCTGATTCAGTCCATGGTGGTATTCGGGCTGATCGGGCTGGCCTTCGCCTACCTCGGGCTCGCCGCGCTCGGCGTACTGCCGGATCCGTTCGCCCGCCGCCCGGTGGCCCGGGTGGTTACCCTCGGTGCGCTTGTCGGCGGCTTCCTGATCGGCCGGCCGTACCCGCTGTTCAACAAGCTGTTCGTCTGGGCGGTGGACAGCGGCAATCCGCTGTACGGCGCCGGCGCGTTCGTCCTGCAGTCGCTGGGCAACATCGTCATTGTCTCGGCGGTGTTCGCGCTGCTCGTCATGGTCACCCGGGGCGGGCTGATCCGCTGGCTGGCCGCCGATCCGGCCCGGACCGCCGCGGTCACCGGCGGGCTGCTGATCGCGCTCGGTGTCTTCATGGTCGTCTACTGGGACGTCCGGCTGCCGGCGATGTTCGACTACGGCTGGTTCCCCACCATGCCCTACAACAGCCACTGAGCTGCCGGCGGCCGCAGTGACCGGGTGACGCGTACGCAGGGTCAACCGCCGTATCCGTTGGCGACCACCTGCTTTGCCCGCTCGGCGTAGACGCCCGGGTCGGCCGGCAGCACCGTACCGAGTCCGTCCACGTAGCAGTTGAACATGCAGAACGCCGCCGTGACCCGCACCAGGCGCGGACCTGGGTCGTGCTCGTCAACGGCAACCGCGCCCGGATCGACGCGGTCCGGGCCGAGGCGCACCGCCGCCGGGTGAAGATCCACAGTGCTTTCCGGAGTACCAGGCGTCGATTGTCTCGCCCTTGATCGACCGGGTGGTCTCGGCCAGTCGGTCGCAGTCGAACAGTTTGCCGTCGAGGATGACGTGGGGCCAGCCGTCGGCGGCGACCCGGCGAAGGGCGGTGTGCAGGTCCTCGGCCCGGGAAGCGAGGACCGTGACGCCCTCGGTGAGGTAGCGGTAGGCGGTTGCCCGGGAGATGCCGAAGGCGGTGCCGAGCAGGGTGACGTCGTCGCCTTTGCGGAACCAGACGAGCACGAACAACGCCTGGCGGAAGCAGGTCAGGGCGCGGGTGCCGGTGCGGGTGCCGAGGGCGCGGCGGTGGGTGGCGAGCAGTCGGCTGACGTACTGGACGAGTTCCCTGGGGACGTCGAGGGATTGCGCAGCCTCCGGTGGCCCGCCGCGCTACGAGCATCACAAGTACCGATCCGGCACGCTTCTTTGGTGTTGCCTTGCCCCGGTGAACCATCAAGGCCGATACGACAAGATTCACCGCACCGCTGGCCGAATATTGGCCACAATCGCCGAACGGGGCAGCCGAGATTGGCATTCTGGAAGAGGACGCGCTGGAGCCCGGTCCGGAAGAATTCCGGGATGGCGGCCCGCGCCCCTCGGACCACCCGCAAGGACGCGTGACCCGATCCCGGCTGTAGCCGGGACCGGGTTACGCGGTCAGTCGCGGACGTTTCAGGTGTGTCAGGCGGTCACTTCCTACGGGCCTTCGCGGTCGCCCGCGCGTTCGCCTTCTCAATTGCCTTGACCAGGTCGTCCTTGTTCATGTCCTGCGGGTGGTCGATGCCTACCTGGCGCGCCACGTCGTCGAGGTGGCCTTTGCTGGCGTTGGCGTCGACCCCCTGGGCGGTCTCCCGGGGCTGGCGCAGCGACCGGGGCGTGCCCTGGGCCGCCTGTGGATCGGACGGGCCCAGGCTGTCCTTTGGCTGCCAGTGGTCGCCGACCTTCTCGTGGCTGTGTTTCAACGAGGCGTACGCCGCACGGTGCGCCCGCGCCGGATCGTCGTAGCTCTCCTCGGCCGACTCCAGGGTCTTCTTGTAGGTCCGTACGGCCTTGTCGTCGGAGCGGGCGATCGTGCTGGGCACGTCGTCGCGCATCTGCTCGGCCTGCTGGTGCTTATCGGCCTTCTCCCGCTTGGCAACCATCGTTCCTCCTCACGGACGTCGTCGGCGCCGGGGGGCGGCACTGAGTTTCGCCGTACCGCATCCCATACCCGCGATGCCGCCGGTCATGCCTGTGGATCCATCGCCGTGGCGTCGTCGCCGGTGCGACGTCGCCGGCCCCACGGCCACCGGCCGTCCAGCTCGACCTCCAGGGAGAAACTGAGGAAGGTACGCACCGCGACGATCATTGCCAGCACGCCGACGCTCTGGAAGGTCGGCGAGATCGCCACGGTACGGATGATGTCCCCGGCGACAAGAAACTCCAGCCCGAGCAGGATCGCCCGGCCAATGTCCTGCCGGTACCGGCGGTAGGTCCCCCGCATGTTCCGCTCACGAAACGCGCCACGCAGGTAGAGCACCGTGCCAACGACTAGGCCGGTAAGGATGATCAGCACACCGAGGGCGTCAACCGTCGTACCGATGACCAGGACAGCTGTCTCGAAGTTCATCCCTGACCACGATGTCCGTCTCGGTTGACGCCCGGTGCACGACCAGGGTAAATCGCGCTAGACGCTCACGGAGCGGGATCTCAGATTTGGCCCCTCAGCTGCCCTCGATCCAGGCCTTCAGAAACGCCCGGCCCAGGTAGCCGGCGATCATCCAACTGTCGAGCGCGCTCAGCACCCGGAAGTCAACCGCTCCGACGATCATAGCGATGGTCAGGCTGAGCACGGCGACCCCGACGACGAGCGTGATCAGCCCCAGTGCCCCGACCTTTAACTGCTGGCCGCTGCCCAGGCTTTGAAACCGGGCGGTCGCCCCACCGCCGGCGACGCCCGCCCGGGGATGCCGCCCGGCCGGGACTGCGGCGTCGGCCAGATCAGCGGTGGCACCCTCGTAAACCGTTGGTTCCAACTGCAGGCTGACGCCGTCGTCCCCGATGAGCTGACGGCCACCGTCCGGCCAGGCCAGCATCGCCGCACAACGGTCGTAGCGCACCGATACCGCCTGCCCGGACTGCCCGGGCCCCGGCGACGAGGCTGACCTCCTCCGCCCCGACGATCAGCTGCTGGCCGTCCAGCCCGCCCAGTCCACGGTGGCTGGTGCCGGAAAGCAACCCCACCAGGCCCGGCTCGGCCCGGGTGAAACCGGCCCAGTCGGCGCTCCGGCCACGGGGCGTCATCAGCAGCGACGACGCGTGCGCGGTGGTTGCCACCGCATGCACCGACTCGACGGTAACCTCCTTCAACTGCCGGGTCAGGTCGTCGCTGGACCGCACCGGACGGCCGGTGAGCAGGTTGAACGCGATCGACGGCAGCCGCGCACCGTCCGCTTCCACGCTGGACAACGCATCGGTGGCCCTGCCGACGACGGCAGCCACGTCCGCTTCGTCGATCCGACCCACCCGGATCCTGGCCAGTACGTCGACGAAGCCGCCGAGAACCGCGTCTTCCTTGCCGTTGGGGGCGTCCGTGAGGGCGGTGACCACCGCATTGCCATCACCTCGTGGCTCGTAGCTGGTGGCGGTCGTGTAAGACAGGCCGTCCCGCTGCCGCAGCGCCCGGTACAGTTCCCGCTCGACGACATCGTTGAGCACCCGCGCAGCCGCCCCGGCGGGCACCACCGCGTCCATTGCGGTCGCCCGACCCGGCCCGTAGAAGAACGCCGGCGTACCTGCCAGCGCCGACGAGGCAGCAGGAGCCGGCATCCGGGTCCCGGACGGCAACTCCAGCCGCAGATCTGGCGGCAACTCGGTACCGGCCAGCCAGAGCACCGCGTTCTCCCGGGTGAAGTACCGGGCCGCCCACTCCTGCAGGTCCTCGGCGGTGATCGCAGGCAGTCCGAGCTCAGCGAACGCACCCAGCCCGTAGTCCCGCGCGCCGTAGCGCCACAGCGGCAACTGGTCGGTGGCGGCAGCCGTCCGGCCGGCCCACTCGGTGTCCAGGATTGCCTTTTCGGGTGTCCAGGCGGTGCACCGGCAGTTCCCGCAACGACCTGCACACCCCGGTCAAAAAGGTGGTGATGTCGTCGACGGAGCCCGACAGGTGAAAGTGAGTCACCACGCTACCGGTGGTGCCGTTGTAGTGGTAGTCGGCGGCGCCGAGCGGATGCAGCACGAGATGTTCGAGCAGATGGGTGAGGCCACGCCGGGCCAGCACCAATACAGCGCGGAAACTGATGCCTCGAAGGCAGAGCGCTATAGCGACATCCGAATGGCTGCCGCAACCTGTTTGGCGCAGAGCTACGCCGGCGACCACCGCCGAGCGTGCCGAGGCCTTCCGCGGCGCCCGGATCATCGGGCAGAACGGCTTCATCAAGGTATTCGATGGGGCCGACGCCGACGCGCTGTCGGTCCTGCTGGCAGCCCCTCGCGACGACGAATCGGCGGCGCGCAGGGCATGACCAGAACGACGCCCACCCGTCCGGATCGCCCTGGGCATGCGAACGGTGACATTCGGCGTCCGCTCGCCTCCCCTCTACCTGGCGGCGAGGGTCCTCTCCCTTGGCCGTAGGGCGTGGTTCACCTGCTGGGCAATGTTCCTGACGCGGTTCGCGGGCCTCTCCACGACCGAGTTCGCGATCGGCATCACGGTCGCGGGCGTCGTGGGCCTTGTCCTCGGCGGACCGGCCGGATATCTCGCCGACCGGCTCGGTGCACGCGAGACGCTGATGGTGATCGGTGCGGTGCAAAGGCTCGCCGTCTGCTCGTTCGCTTTCACGCGGCAGTTCTGGGGCCTCGCCGCGATCACCTGTCTGGCCGTCGGCGCGGAACGCACGGCACCGGCCTTTCGGATCGCCCTCATCGCCGGCCTAACCAGCGGCGAGCAGCGGCTGAACAGCCTCGCCACGGCCCGCTCGCTGACACAGAGCGGGATGGTGGTCGGCGCGCTGCTCGGTGCGCTGGTCCGGTCCCTCGACAACCGCCCCGCGTACGTGTCCCTCGTTTTCGGCTACGGCGCCGCCTGCTTCTGCTTCACCCTGCTGCTGACCCACGTCCCGCACGTGGCGTCGCTTCGGGACCGGAAAGTCCGGCGCAAGGCTCTGGCGGTACGTGACCGGCCCTTCCTCGCCATCTGCGGCTTCAACGGCATGCTGGCCCTCAGCTGGGCCCTGCTGGACGTGGTGCTGCCGCTGTGGATCAGCGCGCACACCGGCGCGCGCCCCGCTGGATCATCGGCGTGCTCATCGGCGGCGACGCCGGCGCCGGCGTCGCCCCGCAACGGCGTGCGGTCCGGCACGCCGACCGGGTTGCGACGGCGGCCCGGATGGGGCTCTGGTCGGGCTTGGCGCTCGCGGTGTCGTGCCTCGTCTTCGCGGCCTCCTATCACCGGTCGGGCACCGTGGTCGTCGCCGTACTTGCGGTCGCAGCGGCCGTCCACGTCGCTGGCGAGCTCGGCTTCGTCAGCAGCGGCTTCGGCCTTTCGGTCGCGCTGGCCCCCGACGACGCCCACGGCGAATATCAAGGCATGCTCGGCATGGCACAGTCCGGGGCGCTGATACTGGCGCCCGGTCTGCCGACGGTGCTGCTGGTTGACTGGGGCGTCGGCGGCTGGTTCGTGCTCGCCGCGTTCTTCCTTGCCGGCGGCGTCGGAACACTACGCTCCGCTGCCTGGGCGCAGCGCCAACACGTTGAACGAATCGGGGAGGGAGTCTGATGCCCTCCATTGAGTTCTTCGGCTACGACGCCGAGGAGCGCGCCCGGATAGAGTAACGGGTGCGTGAGCGGCTGGTCAGCGAGAACTTCCGCATCGACTGCGTCTTCGTGGCGGGCCAGCCGACCGTCGTCCGCGACTGGCGGGGTCAAAACGCCGCCGATCGTCGGGGTGAGCACTCGCTCGGAGCAGCGCGCGGCCCGCTTCAAGGAACTGCTCGCCGCCGTCTGCGACCTTGCGGTCGTACGCAGCCGCATTGCCGCCCTCAGCCCGCTCCTTGATCCTGAAGCTGCTGGGAGTCGTACGACTCCCTGTGGGGGTTCCGGGGGGTGATTTGAGATTGCATAGAAAGACGTATGCCCTGACTGGCGTTGTCGCTGGTCAGGGCATAGATTATGTGGAGCTGAGGGGATTCGAACCCCTGACCCCCTCGATGCGAACGAGGTGCGCTACCGGACTGCGCCACAGCCCCAGAATCGGGTGATCCGCTGCCAGACCAGCAGTGGACCGGCGACAAGGCTAACAGGTCGGGCACCCGACGCGCGAATCGATCCCGCCCGGGCGCGCGGGTCTACCCGGCACGCACCCCGGCTCCCACCACACCTCGACGCCGGTCAGGACCGGCCGTCGTAGCTGCGGCCGGCCTCGTAGGCACGGCCCCGCAGTCCGCCCGTGCGGCGGTAGGAGACCGACCCGCCGACCCCACCGCTGGCCGCCGCCGGCAGGTCACGCGGCCGGTCCAGGCCCATCGCGGCGCGACGCATCACCTCCCGCTGGGCGGCGAGCCGGCGCTGCTGCTCCCGGCGGGCAGCGGCCCGTCGGGCCTGCTCACGGCGCACCTCGGCCTGCCGGGCGGCCAGCCAGGCCGCTTCCCGGGCGCGGTGCCGGCGGCGACGGCGGTCGGCGATCGCCCGGTTGCGCAGATGCACCAGGTACACGGCGAGCAGCACCGCAGTGACCGCGAAGCTGATCCAGAAGCCGGGGCCGACCACCAGCACCCCGATCAGCTCGACCAGGTTGAGCAGCAGCAAGGCGGCGAAGACCCGCCGGCGGCGAACCACTGCCGGGGTGTGCCGACGGGCTGGGGCACGGCGCGGTCGGACACCGGCAGTCGGGACGAGCCGCAGCCGGCCACCCCGTCGACCGGCGCCTGGCCGACCGCCGGCCGGCAGCGGAGCGGACGGATCGTTGAACGACTCGGCGTCGGGCGCCGTACCACCTTCCGGACCGGCAGCGCGGCGCACGGTAAGCCGGCGGGGCGGGTTGACCGGCCGTTTCCCGGGCACGGTGCGACGACGGCGGCGGCGTTGCAGCACCCGCGCCGTCGACTGCGCCCGCTCCGCCACCAGGCGCTCGGTAGCGTCGTACCGGCGGACCAGCGCCGGTGCGAGGGCGAGCAGCCCGGCGGCGGCGAGGACGGCGAGGAGCACCGAGGTCGGCACCCTCACCCCTCCCGTCACCCCGAGGCAACCCGCCACCCATGCACGGACATGAAGGCTTGATAGGTTGCCGTACCTTCTCGTTACTTGAGGTTACGGGCGTCCGACCAGGAATTTTGTACGCCGCGCCGACCATGGCCGGCGGTTGTGTTCAGTGGGCGCTGGCCTGCAGCCGTCGCCAGCGGGCCAGCAGTCCCCCTTCGACCAGCACATCCTCGCTGGTCAGGGCATATCCGATGTGGTCACGCCAGGCACCGTCGATGTGCATGTAACGACGATGATAGGACTCCTCACGGAAACCGAGCTTCTCAACTACACGCCGTGACGGAATGTTCTCCGGTCGGACGTTGACCTCGATGCGGTGCAGTCCGCCGGCGGCGAAGGCGTGGTCCACTGCCAGGGCCAACGCGGTCGGGATCACCCCCCGCCCGGCGACCGAAACGTCCACCCAGTAGCCGGCGTAGCCGGAGCAGAACGCCCGCCGCACGATGTTGCCGATGTTCAGGTGACCCACCAGCCGTTCGGCACCCGCCTCGACCAGACAAACCGCGAACGGCATACTCTCACCGCGCCGCGACTGTCGACGCTGGTCACGGTAGAGGTAGCGGAACGCGTCCGGCGAGTTCAGCTCGTGCCACGGGCCTGGCGGCGCTGGCTCCCACGGGGCCAGCCAGGGCTGGTTACGCCGCCGGACCGCCGACCATTCGGCGGCGTCACTGCGACGGTACGGGCGCAGCAGCACCGGACCGTCGGTGAGCACCACCGGCCAGCCCGGAGCCTCGTCCCCGATCACCGCTGCCGGTCCAGCAGCAACACGTCGACGGTAGACCCGGCGGCGGCGGTGGTCACCCGCTCACCGAGCACCAGCAGGCCGTTCGCCTCGGCCAGCCCGGACAGGGTGAACGGCCCGCCGGGCAGCGGCTGCACGGTGTAGCCGCCGCCGCGCCGCTCCGCGACGTTGGCCGGACGGAACTCCCGCAGGCCGACCGGCGACGACACGGTCTCCAGCAGATGGGCACGCACACTCGGCCGGAACACCGGCTCGGCACCGGCCAGCAACTGGATCACCGGCCGGGCCAGCACCTCGAACCCGACCAGCGTGGAGCCGGGCTCCCCGGGCAGGCAGACCACGGGCACCTCCTCGGCTCCGACCGTACCGAATCCGAGGGCTGTTCCGGGATAGAGCGCGACCTCGGTGAAGGTGACCGGCCCCGCGCGGCCCCCTTCCCGTCGGCTAAAGATCCGCCGGACCATGTCGCCGGGCCCGGTGCCGGTGCCGCCGGTGGTGATGATCAGATCGGCCCGCATCGCCTGATCCTCGAGCAGCCCCCGCAGCCCCTCCGGATCGTCGTCGCAGATACCCACCCGGTACGCCAGCGCGCCCACCTCGGCGACAGCTGCGGTGAGCGCGTGCGAGTTGGCATCCACCACCTGCCCCGGCTGGCTGCTGCGGCCCACGTCGACCAACTCGTCACCGGTCGCCACGATCACCACCCGCGGGCTGGGCCGGACCACCACGTGCCCGATCCCGGTGGCGGCGAAGACCGCCACCATCGCCGGCGTCACGTAGGAACCGGCGCGGGCCAGGACCGCCCCGGCCGGCAGTTCGTCGCCGGCCCGCCGCAGCCCTGACCCGCGCCGGGGCACCTGGAAGATCTCCACCGCGGCCATGCCCTGATCGGTCCAGTGGATCGGCACCACCACGTCGGCGGCGATCGGCAACGGCGCCCCGGCCGCCACCGAGAAGCAGGTGCCCGGGGTCAGCCGGACCGGCCGCCAGCTCGCCGCGCCCAGGTCGCCCACCACGTTGAGGCGCACCGAGCGGGGTACGCCCGGGGTCGCCGACCGGCTGGCCGGGATCACCCTGCTCCCCCGGCCGGCCGAGGCGATGTCCTCCCAGCGTGCCGCGTAGCCGTCGATGACGGCCTGGTCAAACGCGGGAAAGGCGTGCGGCGCCACGACATCCTCAGCGAGGAGGTTGCCGTGCGCCTGGGTCAGGTCGAGGTCGAGCGGCGGCAGCGGCCGAATCCTGCGCAGCACACTGCCCAGGTATTCGGCGAGCGGCGTCAGCTCGTTGAAGGCCGCCTCGGCACCGGCCGTCGCGGTCATGTAGAGGGTACCCCTGGCGCGTCGGCCACGAACTCCTTCAGCCACGCCCGGAACTCGTCACCAAGCCCTTCCCGCTGACAGGCGATCTGCACCACGGCCTGCAGGTAGCCCAGCGGCGCCCCGGTGTCGTAGCGGGTGCCCCGGTAGACGATGCCGTGCACCGGTGTCCCCTCGGCCAGCAGCATCGCCATCGCGTCGGTCAGCTGAATCTCGCCGCCGCTGCCCGGCTTGGTCCGCTTGATCGCCTCGAAGATGTTCGGTGGCAGCACGTAGCGGCCCAGCACCGCGAGGTTGCTCGGAGCGTTCTCGGCCGACGGCTTCTCCACCAGCCCGGTCACCCGGACGATGTCGGCACCGTTCTGCACCGACTCGGCGGCCGGTTCGACCGACGCGATGCCGTACCGCTTCGTTTCGGTCGGCGGCACCTCCATGAAGGCCAGCACGATCCCGCCGGCTCGGGCCTGCAGGTCGATCATGGCCGGCAGCAGCGGGTCGTTCTCGTCAACGAACTCGTCGCCGAGCAGCACCGCGAACGGTTCGTTGCCGACGTGGCTCTGCGCGCAGCCCACCGCGTGGCCCAGTCCGAGCGGCTCGTGCTGGCGGCAGGTGTAAATCTCGGCCAGCTCGCTCGGCCGCCGAATCGCGGCCAGCCGCTCCTGGTCGCCCTTGTCGGCGAGCCGGCCTTCCAGGTAGGGCTGCCGGTCGAAGTGGTCAACCATGGAGGTCTTGCCACGGCCGGTGATCAAAAGTACGTCGTTGATCCCGGCGGCGGTGGCCTCCTCGACGATGTACTGCAGGACCGGCCGGTCGACCAGCGGGAGGAGTTCCTTCGGCACGGCCTTGGTGGCCGGCAGGAACCGGGTGGCGAGCCCGGCGGCGGGGATGACCGCCTTTACCGCCCGCTGATCCGCGTTGGCGGTGAGGGTCGTTGCTGGGGTGGCTGCATGCTCCGACATGCCGCGAGACTATCGGCCACGGGTCTGTCGCGGCGGCTGTGGCCCGAAAGACGCGCCGCCACCGCGCGACGGTCCGCCCTCCGGGGTGGCCGCGCCGCCGCCCGCCGGTACCCGGGTCGACCGGGCCGGCGCCCGGTCAGCGACGTGGAAAGTGTCCCGGCCAGCTGCTTTCGCGGCGTACAGTGCGTCGTCGGCGGCGTCGAGGACCTCCTCGCCGTCGCCGGCGTGGTCCGGGTAGACGGCAATGCCGATCGATACCGTTACCGACACGGTGGCGTGTGCCCGCCGGCCGGCCCCAGCGTACGGCTCGACTTGGATCGGGCGGTCGCGGATCGCGGCACAGAGTCGCTCCGCGACGGTGGCCGCGCCACGGACGTCGGTCTCCGGCAACAGCACCACGAACTCCTCGCCGCCCTGCCGGAAGGCCAGGTCCACCTCACGGATCTCGGCGCGGATCCGGCGGGCGAACTCGACCAGGACACTGTCCCCGGCCGCGTGCCCGTAGGTGTCGTTGATGTCCTTGAACCGGTCCAGGTCGAGCACGAGTATGGCGAGCATCCGACCGAACCGGTTGGCCCGTTCGATCTCCCGGTGGATCGACTCCCGCAGGTGCCGGTAGTTCCACAGCCCGGTCAGCGGGTCGGTCACCGACAGCCGCTCGGCCTCCTTGTGCATCCGTACGTTGTTGACCGCCACCGCCGCATGCCCGGCGAAGGTCCGCAGCGTCATCAGATCGGCGTCGTCGAACTCGTCGCCGCCGAGCCGGTCGTAGACGGCCAGCACCCCGAACGCGGCGGGCGCGCCCGGACCATGCCGGCCGGGGGCACGCTGCCCACCCGCCCCGGGCACCCCCACGCCGAGCTCATCGGTCCAGTTCGGCACCGAGAAAGGCACCGCGACATAGGTCCGGCAGGCCGGCTCGTACGCCGACAGGGCCGGACCGTCGCGTTCGATCCGTCCCCGTTTCGGCTGACCGCTGACGGCCACCGTGCCGAGCAGTCCACTGCCGAGCGGCACGTGCAGCGTCCCGTCCGGCCCCGCCTGGCTGGCGGCCGGGTCCGGTCCCGCCGGCTGATTGACCGCCGGGCCGGTGCCCGACGACGTGGTGGCCGGGTCGGTGCCGGCCGGGGTCGTCCGGTTGGACGACTGGCCGACCAGCACCCCGGCCGCCGGGTCGAGCACCAGTACGGCACCGTCCCGCGCCCCGGTTGCGGCCAGCGCGGTCTGCAGAATCACCCGCAGGATGCGCTGCAGATCGTGGGTGCTCGACAGGGTGTCGCCCAGAATCGTCAGCTGGCCGCGCAGCTGGTCCCGGCTCGCGGTCAGGGCCTGCACGTACGCCTGCGCCTCGCGGGTCATCCGGTTGAAGATGGTGGCAAGCTCGCTCACCTCGTCCGAGCCGCGTACCGGGACCCGGGCGGCCAGGTCACCGTCGACCACTCGGCTCGCGGCGTCGGCGAGCTCGGCCAGTGGCTGCGTGGTGGACCGGGCCAGCCACCAGGCGGCGACCACCGCGAGCAGTCCTGCCAGGACGACTGTCGCCACCAGCACCGCGTACAGACCGGACAGCTGGTCCCGGGGGGTGGACAGCACCATCGGCAACAGCTGGCCGTCGTCCGGGCCGAGCCGGCGCACCTGCCGGCCGCCGTCGGTCCAGCTGGTCCCGCCGTCGGCGAGCCGGCCGGCGGTGGCCACCACGTTGCCCCGCACCTGGGACGGCTCGGTGCTGTGCACCACCGTGGCCCGGTCGGTGTCGGCGAGCAGGGTGATGCCCACGCCGGTGGACGCGGCGAGCCGGGCGACGAGGTCGGCATCCAGCAGTTTGACCGCTGACACCTGACCGGCCAGGGCACCGTTCTCGTCCCGGACCTCGGCGAAGGCCGCGAGGGTCGGCATCGCCCCGCTGCCACCGGTGCCGTCCGGCGCGGGCACCGTCGCCGACCCGGCACCGTCCGGCGACCCGGTGCCTGTGTCCGCCGATGGCGCCTGCCACGACTGTCCGCTACCGGTGCTGCCACTTCCACCGTTGTCGTCCTGCCCGCTCGCACAGTCGACCCAGGGCGCCGACGGCGGGTCGGCGGTGGCCACGATCGACGCACCGTCCGGGCCGATCACCTGGACTGCGGAGGCGAGGCCACGGGCCACCGCCTGGTCGGCGGCAACGGCCAGTCGGGCTGGATCGGGCAGCAGCAGAGCCACCGCGCCCGCGGCAGCCTCCAGCTGGCTGCACAGCGCGTTGACCGAGGTGCCGACGCTGGCGGTGGCCAGGTCGAGGCGTTCGGTGGACCGGCTCTGCCCGACCGCCGCGACGGTAGCGCCGACAAAGAACGCCCCGAGCAGGACCGGCCCGAGCACGACCGTGAGGAAAGCGGTGGTCAACCGTCCGCGCAGGGTCACGCTTCCCCCAGAGGATTCTGCACCTGATGGTGCGATGCTGACACAAGCCAGATATTCCGCAGCGGTTGCCACCAGGAGTGTTGAGTGTCGGATTTTCCCGATGGAGCGAACGCCTGTTCATCGATCAAGGACAGACTCCGTGCTGACATTCTCGCCCAGCGGCGCAAGCTGACGCCCGACCAGCTCACCCTGGCCGGTAGCCGGGTCAGGGCCACCGTACGTCAGCTGATCGATCTGGTCAGGCCGGCGCAGGTCGCCGGGTACCTGCCGATCGGCAGCGAACCTGGTGGTCCGGGGCTCGCCGGCCTGCTCGCCGAGGCGGTCGGCGGACCGGACCGGGTGCTGCTGCCGGTCCTGCTGCCCGACCGGGACCTCGACTGGGCCCGGTTCGACGGGCCGAATTCAACCGGTACGTCGGGCCAGACCGGCACATCCGGCCAGACCGGCGCGTTCGGCCGGACAGGAACCTCCGACCGGAAAGGCACCGCTGGACTGCGGCAACCGGCCGGTCCCCGGCTGGGCCGCGCGGCGGTGGCCGACGTCGAGCTCGTCGTGGTGCCGGCCCTCGCCGTCGACCACCACGGCGTACGGCTGGGTCGTGGTGGCGGCTCCTACGACCGCGCGCTCGCCCGGGTGCCCGGTGGCGTACCGGTGGTCGCCCTGCTGCACGACGGCGAGCTGCTGCCGCACGTCCCAGCCGAGCCGCACGACCGACCAGTGTCAGCGGTGATCACACCGTCGGAGGTGCGCTGGTTCACTCCCGCACGGTGAGCTCTGCCGCTTCCCGCTGGACGTAGTGGGGTCCAATGGCGGATCATTGGCACTCGAATGGGTTGAGTGCCAGATGGCCTAGCCAGTGTCGGAGGAGACCGTGCCTACGTACCAGTACGCCTGCACCGCGTGCGGACACCAGCTTGAGGCGGTGCAGTCGTTCACCGACGAGCCCCTGCGCGACTGCCCGTCGTGCACCGGGCGACTTCGCAAGGTGTTCAACTCGGTGGGCATCGTCTTCAAGGGCTCCGGCTTCTACCGGACCGACTCGCGCAACGGCCAGGGCGGCGACTCGACCAACGGTTCCTCGGCGCCGTCGTCGGACAAGCCCGCGGAGAAGAAGGACGCCGCGGCGTCCACCGGCGGCAAGACCGACAGCGGTGGCAGCTCGTCGAACAGTTCCGGCGGCACCTCGACGTCCGGCGGCTCGACCAAGGCACCTGCCGCAGCGGGATCGACGAACAGCTGACCCGGACCGACGGCGGGCAGACCGACCAGTCAGCTCCAGTGCGGTGGACGCTCGGCCAACAACCAGGCGTCGTCCGAGCTGGTGGTCCGCTCGCCCCAGCCCAGGTCGGTGTCGTCGCTGGTCTGCTCGGGCAGCAGCGGCGCGTCGTCGTCGCTCAGGTCGACGAGACGATCGTCGTCACCACGGCCGTCCGGCACGGTGAGGCCGGTCACCGCTCATCCGTTGTTCGCACCCCACCAGGTTACCGCCCCGGCCGGTGAGCCGTCGGAGCCCGGCACCGCGCTGGCCGAGCCGTCGGAGCGGGCCGGTGAATTGATAGCGTCGTCTGCCGTGACCACAGATGACGGCGCGGGCGACGACGCGTACTGGCGGCGCCCGGACCCGGACGCCCCCGCCGGTGGACCGGGCAGCTCGGCCGGTGCCGGGCCAGTCGGCTACAGCGGGCCACCGGTCGGCAGCCCGCCGCCGCCCGGCTGGCGTCCGCCGGTGGTGGTCAATCCGGCTCCGCCCGGCACGCTGCCGCCGCAGGACCTGGCCGCGCTCGACGGTGCGGAGCGCAACGCCCGCACGGTCACCTACGGCGTCGGAATGATCGCCGCCGCTGTCATGATCATCCTGACTTGTCTGCTCTGCTCCCGGCTGGTGTTCTGACCGGCGGACCTGGCCCAGGCGCACCGCGCGGCAACCACCCGAACCCGCTGTGGCCACCGCCACGATGCCCATGGTTCTATCTTGTACCGCGCCCACCTGCGTGTTTCGATGGACAGATGCCGGCCGAGGAGGAGTTGCGCAGCCGGGGTCTGCGGGTCACCCGGCCGCGGCTCGCCGTCCTCGACGTGCTCGCGCAAGGCGGGCATCTCGGCGTGGACGAAATCGCCCGCCAGGTGCGCAGCCGCATCGACTCGGTCTCCACCCAGGCGGTCTACGACGTGCTGAACGTCTTCGCCGAAGCCGGTCTGGCCCGGCGGATCGAGCCGGCCGGTGACGCGGCCCGCTACGAGCGACGCACTGGGGACAACCACCATCACGTGGTCTGCCGCGAGTGCGGCGTGGTTGCCGACGTCGACTGCGCGCTCGGCACCGCGCCATGCCTGGAGCCGACCGCCGACCACGGATTCGTGATCGACGAGGCGGAAGTCACCTTCTGGGGGTTGTGTCCCGACTGCCAGGCGAGGGCGGCCCGGTGACTGCCGACGACGACCTCGGGCTGTTCGGTCCCGGATCGGTCACCTGGCGGGTGCACGACGAGCCGATTCTCGTCGTCGCCGGGCTACGCAGCCTGTACCTGCAGGCGCTGCACCCGAGGGCGATCGCCGGAGTGGCGCAGAACTCGAGCTACCGAAGTGACCCGTTCGGTCGGCTGATGCGCACGTCCACCTATGTTGCGACCACGGTCTGGGGCACCACCGCCGAGGCGGACGCCGCCGCCGCCCGGATCCGCCGGCTGCACGCCCGCCTGCGGGCCACCGACCCGTCCACCGGCACCGAGTTCCGTGTCGACGAGCCCGACCTGCTGCGCTGGGTACACGTCGCCGAGGTCGAGTCGTTCCTAAACACCGCCACCCGCGCCGGCCTGCGGCTGACCCCGGCCGAGGCGGACCGCTACTACGCCGAGCAACGGCGCAGCGCGGCACTGGTCGGTCTCGCCCCGGACAGTGTCCCCGGCAGCGCGGCCGATGTCGACGCGTACTACCGAGCGGTCCGACCGGACCTGCGGATGACCCGCGAGGCGGCCGACACCGCGCTGTTCCTCACCGCCCCGCCGGTACCCGGTCAGCTCAGTCTGCCGTGGCGGCTCGGGTTGGGTTTCGGCCCGCCCCGGCTGGCGTACCTGGGTGTGGCGGCCACCGCGATCGGTCTGCTGCCGGCCTGGGCCCGACGCATGTACGGCGGCCTTGGCCTGCCGACCACCGACCGCTGCGCGGCGGTCGCCGCCCGGGGCCTGCGGTTGGCGTTGCGGGCGGTGCCGCGCAACCTGGTGGAGGGACCGATCCGCGCCGCCGCGCGCAGCCGGGCAGAACGGGCCGCCGCCCCGGTCACTCCTGCGGCGTACACGGCTGCGGTGGCGCCGTGAGCAGCCGCTCGACGGCGGCCCACTGCTGCTGCTCCGGGTAGCCATCGCCGGCCGGGCACACCCGCCGGTAGTCGCACCAGCCGCAGAGCGTGCCCGGCGACGCCGGAAACGCCTCGTCCGGGTCTGCGCCGTCGGCGACGGCCCGCGCCGCACCGGTGATGTCCCGGGCCGTCGCCTCCGCCCGGGTGACCTGCCGGTCCAGCGATTCGCTGCTGTGTTCGAAGGAGCTCACCGTACCGGTCGGCAGATGGTGCAGCTCCACCCGCCGGCAGGGCCGGCGGAAGACCCGCTGCGCGGCGTACGCGTAGAGCGCGAGCGCCTGCGAGCCACGCGCGTCGTCGGACGTCAGCCCGGCCCGTCCGGTCTTGTAGTCGACGATCACCGCCTCCGGACCGTCCGGGCCGGTCCGGGCGTCGATTCGGTCGGCCCGACCGTTGAAGGCCAGCACCGACGTCTTAGCCGCCACCACCCGTTCGACACCGAGCGGCTCGACGGCCGGGTCGAGCTGGTCCAGGTACGCCTCCAGCCACTGCAGGGCCTGCCGGTACGCGGCGCGTTCCTGCTCCTCGTCGCGGTACCCGTCACGCACCCAGGTGCCCTTGAGCAGGGCTGCCGCCGCCTCTGGACGGCGCTGCTCCGCCGGGCGGGCGAACCAGGCCCGCAGCGCGGTGTGCACGCTGGCGCCGAGTGAGTTGTGCGCCCACGGCGGGCCTTTGGGCGGCGCCGGCCGGTCGACGTAGCTGTAGCGGTAGCGACGGGGACAGTCCGCGAACGCGGCCAGCTTGCTCGGCGTACAGACAAAGAGCCGCTCGGGCATACCGTCGAAACCGAGCTGCTCGGCCTGGGCGGGACGGGCAGCCGTGGCCGGACGGGCGGCGCCGGAGGACCGCCGGCCCGACGGGGAGGAAGGTCGGGACACGTCCCTGATCCTGCCACGGGACCGCCGACGGTCAGCCGGCGGCTACATAGGAACGGACGAAGGCGGCGACGGCGTCGGCGATCAGCTGGACGGCGATCGCGGCGAGCAGCAGGCCGGCGATCCGGGTCAGCACCTCGATGCCGCCCGGCCGGAGCACCTTGACGATGCCGCCGGAGAACCGCAACGTCAGCCAGACCACCACCATCACCGCGACGATGCCGAGCGCGATCGCCAGATGGTCGGCGGCGGTCTCGGCACGCTGCACGAACAGCATGGTCGCCACGATCGCACCCGGACCAGCCAGCAGCGGGGTGCCCAGCGGGACCAACGCGATGTTGGACGTCGACTGCTGGCCCGGGTCGTCGGCCTTGCCGGTGAGCAGTTCCAGCGCCACCAGGATGAGCAACAGTCCGCCAGCGGCCTGCAGCGCCGGCAACTCGATGTGCAGGTAGGCGAGCAGCGTCTGCCCGGCGACCGCGAAGACCACGATCACGCCGAGGGCCAGCGCCACCGCTTGCCAGGCGGCCCGACGGCGTTCCCGGACCGGCAACGCTCCGGTGAGTGCGAGGAAGATCGGCACCATGCCGGGCGGATCGGTGATCACCAGCAGGGTCACGAAGACCTCGCCGAACAGCTTGAAGTCCACCAGGTCAACCTAGTGACCGACGGATCGCCGGTCCGGACGGGTCCGGACCCGGGTCCTGGTCGGGGTCAGATCAGATCGGTGGTACGCCGTGTGCCGCCGCGACCAGCCGTTCGTACGCTGCCGGGGCGGTGGTGTACTCGCCCAGCCGGACCGTCTTGTGGCTGCCGTGGTAGTCGGAGGAACCGGTTGCGACCAGCCCGAGCTCATCGGCGAGCCGGCGTACATGTGCCCGCTGGTCCGGCCGGTGATCGGCGTGGTCGGCCTCCAGGCCGGTCAGCCCGGCCGCAGCCAGGTCGGCGATCATGCTGTCCGGCACGGTCCGCCCTCGCTTGGTCGCGGCCGGGTGGGCGAAGACCGTGACCCCGCCTGCCTCGTTGACCAGCCGGACTGCGGTGAAGACGTCGAGGTCGTCCTTGGGCAGCCGGTAACGCCGGCCGAGCCATTCGGGCCGGAACGCCTCGTCGGTGTCGGCGACCAGGCCGGCCCGGATCAGGGCCTGGGCGATGTGCGGCCGGCCGACGGAGCCGCCAGCGGCGTAGCCGAGCACCGCGCCCCAGCTGATGTCGAAGCCGTCGGCGCGCAGCTGATCGACGATGCGCTCGCCGCGTACCGTCCGGGCTGCCCGGACTCGGTCCAGCTCGGCGGTCAACGGGCCGTAGGTCGGATCGAACAGGTAGCCGAGCAGGTGCAGCGGGATGGACGGCTCGGTCCCGTACCACCGGCAGGAGATCTCGGCGCCGCGGATCAGGGTGAGCCCGGCCGGGCGGGCCGCGGCCGCCGGTGCCCAGCCGGCGGTGGTGTCGTGGTCGGTGAGCGCCAGCACCGCGAGACCTGCGGCGGCGGCCTGCCGAACCAGGTCCGCCGGGTCGACCGTGCCGTCGCTGGCGGTGGAGTGGGTGTGCAGGTCGATCCGGCTGTCGACGGTCATCTGCGGTCCGGGGCACCGGCCACCAGCACCGGTTCGGCGTCGATGGCGGCCGGGGTCGGTACGGCGATGTGCTCCACTGCACCACCCTGGCCGGCGCTGATCCGGTCCACGTTGATCTGGACCAGCTGGTCGGCGCCGGCAGCGTGCACCACGCTGTCATGATCCGCCCAGACGGTGCTGCCGGCAAGCCGCTGCCCGGCTTCCCGCACCGCGCCGATCTGGTCGTCGAAGACCTGGTTCAGGTCTACGAGCAGGGCCAGCTCGGGCTCGCTGGCCACCCGCGCGTCCGCGACCCCGTTGGCCACCAGCCACCTGCCGTCCGCGGAGACCGCTCCCCGGCCGTCGCCGGTCAACGGCACTGTGCAGGCGGTCTTCACCGCAGTAAGGTCTTGTTCGACGTCCAGCAGGGCCAGGCAGGGACCGCCGGACGCGTCGTGCACCTGGGCGACGACGGTCTGCCCGTCCGGCAACACGCCGTACACGACGCTGGCGGCCTCGCTCCAGCTGGTCCGAGACTCAGCCTGGCCGGGCCGCCAGACGCCGTAGCCGCGGCGCCGCTCGCCGCCGCCGTCGCGTTCCAGCAGTACGGCGTCGCCGGCGAAGCCGACCGGCCGGCTCTGCTTCGGTGCTCGACCGCGTCTGGTGCCGGCCAGCTCACCGTGCACCACCGAGGCCACGGCCAGCTCGGCGCCGTGCAGCCAGGCGATCCGGGTCCCGACCGGATCAACCGCGACCGCGTCGACACCGGCCAGCATCACTTGCGGGGTGGTGTCGGGCGCCACGAACCACACTCCGGCCACACCGTCGGCCGATGTTTCGGTAACGACGAGCCAACCGTCCGTCAACCGGCTGGCCTGGGCGACGCCACCGACCTGAGCGAGGTCCATCCGTTGGCCGTCGGCGGTGCGCAGTTCGCCGGCCACCACGAGGTCGACCGGGGGTGCCTGGGTGGTGGCGGCCAGCGGTTGACTGCGCAGGTCCTCGCTGAACGGCAGCGGGGCAGCCGGAGCGGCCGGGGTCCTCGCTGTGACGTCCCCGCCGGTCACCATCAGCGGTTCAGCAAGGGCCGGCGGTTCCGAGCTGTCAACGAGCAGCAGGTGGCCACCGACGACGCCGGCAGTGGCGAACAGGCAGAGACAGAACGCCGCAGCAGCTCCGTTGCGGGCCCGACGAGTCCGGCGGGCCCGGCGCATCGCACGGTCGGCGAGATCGGCGACCGCAGGCGGGTCGACGGCCTGGTCGCTCAGAGACTGCCGCAGCGCTCGCTCAAGGTCGTCGGTCGCCACGACAGATGGACGCCGCCGTGTCGGTGGAAGGTTGTCGCCTGGCGGCCCGGAGGAACCGTCGCTGCGCGGCCTGAAGCAACCGTCGCTGGGCGGCCTGGGAAAGGAAGTCACCGGTTCGCTACACCACTACTCTGGTGGATCGCACCGGTGCCGCCTGCGCTGGTGCCGGCAGCGGACGGGCGGTGGTCGGCACCGCCACGGCGGGCCGGGCCGAGCGGGATGCGGCGACGGCCGGGGCGACTGTGGCCGGAACAAGGTGTGGTTCCTCGGCGGCGAGCCGTTTGCGCAGCGTGCCGAGCGCCCGGGAGGTCTGACTCTTCACCGTGCCCGGTGAGATGTTCAACAGGGCCGCGGTCTGGGCCTCGGAAAGGTCTTCGTAGTAGCGCAGCACCAGCACAGCACGTTGTCGGGCGGGCAACGCCTTGACATGGCGCCAGAGGACGTCCCGGTCCAGCTGCTGTTGGATGAGGTCCGGGCCGGCCCGTTCCGGCAGCGTCTCCGTCGGACGTTCACCGTGCCAGCGCCGACGCCACCAGCTGGTCGCGGTGTTGACCAGCACCCGGCGGGCGTACGGCTCCACCGCCTCGATCTGGCCGAGCCGCTTCCAGGCCAGGTACGTCTTGGTCAGCGCGGTCTGCAGCAGGTCCTCGGCCGTCGCCCAGTCACCGGCGAGCAGATAGGCGGTACGCAGCAGCGCCCCGGATCGGGATGCGACGAACTCGCGGAAGTCCTCCTCCACGGAGTTGCTGGGCGTCATCGGCTACCTCCCCCGTCACCGGACACGGTACGCCGAACAGGACACCGTCGAGGTCGGACCGACCGGTGGTGGGGCCGGGCGGAAGGACACAACCGCGACGCTGTCACGCTCCGTCTTCCGCTTTGGCGGCGGCTTCGTCCTTGCTCAACCGTGCCTCGACAGCCTGCGGCTCGTACATCTCCTCGACCACCCGGAGGTAGAGCTCGTTCGGGTTCGGCAGGTGCTTGACCTCGCGCAGCGCCTGCTCCTGGCCGGCCGATTCGAGAATGAACGTGCCGTAGTTGAGGAAGCGGCCGAGCGGTGACTGCTCGTACTTCATGTCGGTCACCCGCAGCAGCGGCATCATCGCCACGTTACGGGTGACGATGCCGTTGACCACCATCACCCGCTTGTTGGTGAGGATGAAGCGGTCGAACCACCAGTCCGCGATCTTCCAGCCGACCCAGCCGAGCACACCGAGCCAGAGCAGCACCGCCACCGTGGTCAGGCCGCCGACGTCCTGACCGGCGAGGAAGCCGGAGAGGTAGCCGAGGACGAAGGTCGCGACCACCCCGATCAGCAGTGGGGTGGACAGGTGGATCCAGTGCCGTTTCCACTCGCCCCGGTAGCGTTCGGTGGGGAAGAGATACCGCGCGACCAGCGAGGTGGGCTCGTCCTCGAGGGGCAGCACCCGGCGTGGCTGCACCGGCATGCCGGAGGCGTCGGCCTGGAGGCCGGCGAGTTCGTCGGCGGAGATGTCCGGCGGCGAGTAGCTGATGATCGGTTCGTCGGGCACCTGGCGGGTGCCGCCGCCGTAGCCGGCGCCGCTGGCGTACGCGGGGCCATCCGAGTACGCCGGGCCGTCCCCGTAGGACGGCCCCGCACCGAAGTGGGGGCCGTCCTCCGGACGGATCTGCGGAATCGGCTCGGTGTCGCGTTGACGGCGCCGGCGTGCGGCCTCGTCGTCAGCGTCGGGGGGCTCGGAGGGGTTGCCCATGGACGACTAGGCCACGAGGCTGGTGAAGAAGTCGCCGAACCCCTGCGCAATGTCGACGATGCCGCCGCCCACCGACTTGAACACGTCGGCCGCCGAGTCGGGCCGGAACGCGACGAAGAAAATCAGGAACGCGATTCCGCCCCAGGTGAGGACCTTCTTGACCATTGCGGGCCATCCCCCTCCGTGTGGCGCGCCGCGACGCTCGTCCCGGCGATACTAGAATATCAGCCCATCGTCCCGCGGTGGTGTAGTTGATCGTGGGAAAAGGTGTTCACGCTTTCCCGTGCAGGTACGGCGACGGTGCGCCGTACACGATCCCGGTCGGCACCTCCTCGGACAGGTCGTGCAGGACGATCTCCTCGGCCAGCAGGTAGCCGGCGTTCGCCGGCCAGGCCACTGCGTACAGCCACCGGCCGCACGCCTCACCGACGTAGGCACAGCGGTCCGGCTCGGCCGGAACCGACCACAAGGGAGTTGGGTGTCCGCCAGCCCGCAGCTTGGCGTGCGGACCGCCGCCGCCCGGACCGCCAGCGGTGGTCTGCTGGTCACCGAGCACCCCGGTCAGTAGCTGCCCGGGGTCCGGGCCGGGCAGTCCGGCGAACCGGGTGCCCAGACCCACCCCGGGCTCCTCGGCGACCAGCACCAGATCGGCCGGCCCGCCGGAGACCGGAGCGGGGCCACTGAACGCGGTGACCGTCGCCCGGACCGCCTCCCGGTCGTCGCCGACCCAGCCGACACCGGTCAATGTCCAGCCCGCCAGCAGCGGCCAGATCGCCCACAGTGGCACCGGCCCGGCCCGGCCCGGCCCGGCGGTGGCCAGCAGCCGGTGCGCCACACTCGCGACGATCTCAGCCCCGATGTGCTCGGCGACGTGCAACGGGGGCACCGGCCCGCAACCGTCGCAGCGGGACTCGGTGTGCATCAGGTCGGGCGGCCGCACCGGGCCTCCGCAACGAGGACAGCTCACCATCACACCCACGCCACCCACGTTGCTCGCCGTGCCGCTCCCCCGTCAAGCGAACCCGCTTTTTCGGTTGTTCTTTCCCTCTGTCGCGGGTCGGTACGCCCCACCTGGCCAGGACGTTCGCCACTACCGGCCAATCCACGCCGCCTCAGCCCGGTCGACGCGGTCACCGCCCGGTCGCCGCCGGCGTCTCGGCAGGGTCCGGCGGCGGCCCGGCGTGCGCCTGGATCCACGCGTGCATCGCGATGCCGCTCGCCACCCCAGCGTTGATCGACCGGGTGGAACCGTACTGGGCGATCGAGAACAGCAGCTCACAGCCGGCCCGGGCGTCGTCGGACAGACCGGGGCCCTCCTGTCCGAACAGCAGGACGCAGCGGCGCGGCAACCGTACCGTCTCGATCGGCCGGGAACCGGCCAGGTTGTCGATCCCGACGACCGGCAGTTGGAGCCGACCTGCCCAGGCCAGCAGGCCAGCGATATCGGCGTGGTGGCGGACGTGCTGGTACCGGTCGGTGACCATGGCACCCCGGCGGTTCCACCGACGCCGCCCGACGATGTGCACCTCGGCGGCGAGAAAGGCGTTCGCGTTGCGGACCACCGTGCCGATGTTCAGGTCGTGCTGCCAGTTCTCGATCGCCACGTGAAACGAGTGCCGGCGCTGGTCGAGGTCGGCGACGATCGACTCGCGGCGCCAGTACCGGTAACGGTCGACGACGTTGCGGCGGTCCCCGGCGGCGAGCAGTTCGGGGTCGTAACGCGGGTCCGAGGGCCAGTCACCGGGCCACGGGCCGACGCCGATCTGCGCCACGCCGGTCCGGGCGTCGTCACTCACTCCGTCGCCGACCGGCGGACCCGACCGCGCTGTGCTCTGCCACTGTTCCACGCTCTGCAGAGCCTACGGACCGGTCGCCGGCGCCAGGATGCGGGACATCACTGCCCAGGGGCGCCGTCGGGCTGCCGACTCGGCATCCGCGCGCTTGCTGAACGGGCCTCGTTTCCGGGCCTGGACGCAATGAACGGCGGGGCCCTCCCCGGCACCCGCCGTCCACGCTCTGATATCTAGAGATTCTGCCGGACCCACCCCGGCTCGGGAAGGGCAGGAGCGGAGACGGAAGTCACAGTTATCGTTTTGTTATATTACGCTGCGTAGTTGAATTGAAGATCCAACCGATCCACCGCCAGCGGCGTTTATCCTAGTCACCCCGCTACTGTTCGACAAAACCGCGCACCACCTGCGAAAACGACTGGAAACGCTCCCATCACTATCAGTGACCGCTAGCTGGCGCGTTTCGCGAGGTATCGATCGGGAATGCTGTAGCACGCAGAGCGGTTTCCCACGGTAGACCGGGGAATCACGGCCCCACATCTGGCGATCGGAGACATCGATGGCAACCGCTGAGCTAACCGCCGAGAACTTCGACGAGGTAACCTCCGGCGACGGCATCGTCCTGGTGGATTTCTGGGCGAGTTGGTGCGGACCCTGCGTACGGTTCGCTCCCGTCTACGAGCGCTCATCCGACAAGCACACCGACATCACCTTCGGCAAGGTGGACACCGAGGCACAGCAGGCGCTCGCCGCCAAGTTCGACATCCGGTCGATCCCGACGATCATGGCCATCCGCGACGGCGTCGTCGTCTTCGCGCAGCCCGGCGCGCTCCCGGAGTCCGCATTGGAGTCCCTGATTGAGCAGGTCAGGGCGCTGGACATGGACGACGTTCGCAAGCAGCTGGCGTCGCACGACCACTGACCGTGCACGGCCAGGGCGGGCTACCGGTCGCCGACCGCTGACCGGTAGCCCGCAACCGTGGCCGCCAGTACCTGGGCTCCCGGTCGCTGCCACACCAGCTCGTGGAACACCTCGACCTCGACCGGCCCGGTGTAGCCGGCCGCGTCCACCGCCGTGGCGAACCTGCCGAGGTCGATGCAGCCGGAGCCCGGCAGACCCCGCCCCAGCAGGACCCCCGCCGGCAGCGGAGTGATCCAGTCGGCGAGTTGGAAGCAGGCGATCCGACCGGCCCGACCGGCCCGCTCGATCTGCGCCCACACCTGGTCGTCCCACCACACATGGTAGGTGTCGACCACCACGCCGACCGCCTCCGCCGGGTACGGCTCAGCGAGATCCAGCGCCTGGCCGAGCGTCGACACCACGCACCGGTCGGCGCAGAACATCGGATGCAACGGTTCGATCGCCAGGGTCACCCCGGCCTGCAACGCGTACGGAACCAGCCGGCCTACCGCGTCACCGACCCGGGCCCGGGCACCATCCAGATCCCGGCCGTCCTGGCCGCCCGAGACCAGCACCAGGACCGGGGCACCGAGTTCGGCGGCCTCGTCGATGGCGCGCCGGTTGTCGTCGTACCAGTCGTCCGCGCCGAAGAAGCCGCCCCGGCACAGCGAGGTGACCGGCAGACCGGCATCCCGGCACAGTTCGGCGGTGCGGCGCAGTCCGTACGCGGCGGTCTCCTCGCGCCACAGGCCGACCCCGCGAACCCCGGCGGCGACGCAGCCGGCGACCAGCTCCGGCATCGGCCAGCGCCGGGTGGTCGCCGCGTTGAGCGCGAACCGGGGCGGCGCCGGCCCGACACCGGCCGCCGGTACCTCGATCCCGGCGAACGGGTCACTCACCGGTCAGCTCCGGCACCTCGATCCGCCGGCCCTCGCGCGCCGACCGCAGGCCCAGCTCAGCGAGCTGCACCCCGCGCGCGCCGGCCCACAGGTCCCAGCCGTACGGGGCGTCCTCGACGACGTGCCGCAGGAAAAGCTCCCACTGCGCCTTGAACCCGTTGTCGAACTCCTCGTTGTCGGGCACCGTCTGCCACTGCGCACGGAACTCCTCGGTGACCGGCAGGTCCGGGTTCCAGACTGGTTTCGGCGTGGTCGAGCGGTGCTGGACACGGCAGTTGCGCAACCCGGCGACCGCGCTGCCCTCGGTGCCGTCCACCTGGAACTCCACCAGTTCGTCGCGGTACACCCGGACCGCCCAGGACGAGTTGATCTGGGCGATGATCCGGCCGCCGCCGGGCCCCGGCCGGTCGATTTCGAAAATGCCGTACGCGGCGTCGTCCGCCGTGGCGTCGTATGGCTCGCCTGACTCGTCCCAGCGGCGGTCGACGTGGGTGGCCACCTGCGCGGTCACCGAGGTCACTCGGCCGAAGATCTGCTCCAGCACGTAGTGCCAGTGCGGGAACATGTCCACAGTTATCCCGCCGCCGTCCGCCGCCCGGTAGTTCCACGACGGCCGCTGCGCGGGCTGCCAGTCCCCCTCGAACACCCAGTACCCGAATTCACCGCGTACCGACAGGATTCGGCCGAAAAAGCCGCCCTTGACCAGCCGGTCGAGCTTGCGCAGGCCCGGCAGGAACAGCTTGTCCTGCACGACGCCGTGCTTGATCCCGGCCGCGCCGGCCAGCCGGGCCAGGTCGACCGCACCAGCCAGATCATCGGCGGTGGGCTTCTCGGTGTAGATGTGTTTGCCGGCCTCAATCGCCAGCCGCAGCGACTTCTCCCGCTGCGCGGTGACCTGCGCGTCGAAGTAGACCTGCAGGTCGGGGCGGGCCAGCGCGGCGGCGAGATCGGTAGTCCACTCGGTGAGGCCGTGCCGGTCGGCGAGTTCGCGCAACTTGTTCTCGTTCCGCCCGACCAGTACTGGTTCCGGCCACAGCCGGGTGCCGTCGGCCAGCGACAGTCCACCCTGGTCTCGGATGGCGAGCAGGGACCGGACCAGGTGCTGCCGGTATCCCATCCGACCGGTGACGCCGTTGAGGATGATCCCGATGGTGGTGCGGGCCATGCCTCGCCTCCTTCGAAGTGGTGGTGGCGGGAATCTGTCCTAGCGAGCTGTGCTGGCGAAAAGTTGTGCTGACGGGAGCCGTGGGTGTGTGGCACAGGTCAGCGAGGTAGGCGGACCCGGGCGAGGTAAGCGCTTTCCGGCGTACGCTACTGCCTCTCCGCAGCGTTCGGCAAGGGCTTTCCCGGCTGGCCGCCGGCCAGTCACGCTATCCTCACCGCAAGCATTCCGGACCGCGCGCAATGCCGCGAGCATCCGGCCTGGCCGGCTCCCACTCGGCTACGGGAGCCCGGGAAAGGAGCGGGTCGTGGCCACACTGGCCGATGTTGCGAGACGCGCCGGCGTGTCCCCGGCCACCGCCTCGCGGATCATCAACGGCAGCAGCAAACCGGTCACCGAAGCGCTGCGCGAGCGGGTGCTGGCCGCGGTCGAGGAGCTGCAGTACGTCCCAAATGCCCACGCGCAGTCGCTGGCCCGGTCGCACCGCAGCGCCATCGGCGTCATCGTGCACGACGTGTCCGACCCGTACTTCGCGGAGATCACCCGCGGCCTGCAGCGGGTGGCGACCGAACACGGCCGGCTGGTGATCATCTGCAACAGCTACCGGGATCCGGACAAGGAGCTGCAGTACGTCGAGCTGCTCCGCGCCCATCAAGTGGCGGCGATCGTCCTCGCCGGATCCGGCTACCACGACGAGACGTTCACCGCGACGCTCGCCAGCAAGCTGCGGGTGTACGAGCGCACCGGCGGACGGGTGGCGGTGATTGGTCGGCACGAGCACGCCGGCGACGCCGTGGTGCCGGACAACGAGATGGGCGGCTACCTGCTCGGTGCCGAGCTCTACTCCCTCGGGCACACCGACTTCGGGGTGGTCGCCGGGCCGAAGGTACTGACCACCACCACCGACCGGCTCGCCGGGCTGCGTCGGGCCGCCCGCGAGCACGGCCAGAAGCTGCCGGCGCGGCGGGTGGCGTACGCCGACTTCGACCGGGCCAGTGGCGCCGCGACCGCGGCCAGCCTGCTGGACGCCGAGCCCGGATTGACCGCGATCGCGGCGCTGAATGACTCGATGGCGATCGGCGTACTGGCGTTGCTGCGCTCCCGCGGCATCGTCGTACCCGACCAGTTCAGCGTGGTCGGCTTCGACGACATGCCGGTCGCCCGGGACGTGACGCCGACGCTGACCACCGTACGGCTGCCGCTGGCCGAGATGGGCGCCCGGGCGATGACGCTGGCGCTGCAGTCGCCGGGCGGGGCCCGCCCACCGCTCATCGAGGAGATCGGCGCCGAGCTCGTCCGCCGGGACAGCGCCGGGCCGCCCCGGACGGGTGTGATCTGACCGGCGCGCCGACTTGCTCCATCTTCGTACGCATGTTCGAATGGTGGCCATGCGTTGGGACCCCTTGTCGGCACCCCCCGACCAGCAGGTCCCTTCCGGGGCAGCGCCGGCGGCCCCGCCCCTGCCGCTGGCGCTGCCCGAGGCCGCGCAGCGCACCTTCGACACGCCCGGCTTCGCCGGGATGACCTTTTACGAGATTCACGCCCGGTCAATCATCAACCGGGTACGCGGCTCCGGCCGCGTGCCGTTCGAGTGGACGGTCAACCCGTACCGCGGCTGCGGCCACGCCTGCACATACTGCTTCGCCCGCAACACCCACACCTACCTGGACCTCGACGCCGGCCTCGACTTCGACACGAAGATCGTCGTGAAGGTCAACGCCGCGGCGCTGCTCCGCCGGGAGCTGGCCGCGCCCAGTTGGTCGGGCGGGCCGATCGCGATGGGCACCAACGTCGACTGCTACCAACGCGCCGAGGGACGCTACCGGCTGATGCCCGGGATCATCGACGCCCTGAGTGCCGCCGCCAATCCGTTCTCCATCCTCACCAAGGGCACGTTGATCCTGCGGGATCTGCCGCTGCTGCGCCGGGCCGCCCAGGTCACCCGGGTCAGCCTGGCCATGTCGGTCGGGTTCGTCGACGAGCCCCTGTGGCGGGCGGTCGAGCCCGGCGCGCCGAGCCCGTCCCGACGACTCGACACGGTCCGCGCGTTGACCGACGCCGGCTTCGACGTCGGGGTGCTGATGGCGCCGATCCTGCCCGGGCTGACCGACGACGCGGAGTCGATCGAGGCCACCGTCGGCGCGATCGCCCGGGCCGGCGCGGTCAGCGTCACCCCACTGCCGCTGCATCTGCGCCCCGGCGCCCGCGAGTGGTACGCCGCCTGGCTCGGCCGGACCCGCCCCGATCTCGTCCCGCGTTACCGTGCGTTGTTCCGCTCCGGGTCCTACCTGCCGCAGGCGTACCAGCGGGAGGTCGTGGGCCGGGTGCGGATGGCCGCTCGCCGGCACGGCCTGTCCCCCACGGGCCCGGGTGCCGCCCGGCGGCTCGACGAGGCGGGCGGTGCCACCGGGAACTAGGCTCGACGGGTGAGGACTCCGCAGCAGATCCTGGCCGACCTCGATGTACCGGTCGATCTGGTCAACGTCTTCCGGCCGGTACCGGAGGCCGTCGAGGTGGTGCGTGCCGCGGTGCGAATCGGTGCCCCCGCCGTGTGGCTGCAGAGCGGGATCGCCTCGCCGGTCGCCCGCGACATCGCCGCCGCGGCCGGCATCGACTACGTCGAGGACCGGTGCACGGCCGTCGAACGGGCCCTCGGTAACCTCACCCGGGCCGGCTGACCCGATCAGCGGTACTCGGCCTCCCGAACGCTGTTGCCACCGTCGACGACGAGCATCTGGCCGGTGATGTAGGAGGCGGCCGGCGAGCAGAAGAAGGCGATGGCGGCGGCCACCTCGTCTGGGGCGCCGGGACGGCCGATCGGCGTACCCATGCCCTGCTTGAGCTCGGTGACCGTCGACGCGGCCGTGTAGATCGTGCCCGGTGCGACCGCGTTGACGGTCACGCCGTCGGCCACCATCTCCATCGCCAGCGCCCGGGTGAGCCCGACCACGCCGGCCTTCGCGGCCGCGTACCCCGCCTCGGTGGGCAGTGCGTTGACCGGCCCGGCGGTGGCTGCCAGGTTGACGATCCGGCCCCAGCCACGCTCCGACATCCCACCGATGAAGGCCCGGCTGCACAGGAACGCGGTGGTGAGGTTGCGGTCGATCTCCGCCCGCCACTCCTCGAAGGTGAGCTGGGCCACCGGCCGCAGCACCTCCGGGCTGGCCCGACTGGCCAGTCCTGCGTTGTTGACCAGTACCTCCACGTCGCCCAACTGTTCGGACACTGCGTCCGCCAACGCGCCGACCTCGGCCTCGTCGGTCAGGTCCGCGACGAACCCGGTCGCGCTGAGCTCCGCCGCCCGCTCGTGGATCCGCCGCGTGGTGGAGACGATCGCCACCCGGGCACCGAGCTCGCCGAGCCTTCGGGCCGTGGCGTAGCCGATCCCGTCCGAGCTGCCGGCACCGGTCACCAGTGCGACCCGGCCGTCCAGACGAAACGTGCCGAGCTCGGGTGCCGGCCCGGCCGCCCGGTCCGGAGCCGTCCGGTCCGTATCGGTTCCGTCCCGGTCCGGACTGGACGGGACGGCGGTTGACCGCTGATCCGGTCCGGGGCGCGGGGTAGCGACCGGGGACTGGTTTGGGCCGGCGTCCTGTCCAGCGCTGCCGACCACGGCTCGTACGTCAGAAACCATGGGCTGATCCTGCCTGCTGGTGCCGTCGCGGGCAACGACGCTGCCCGTGAGCAGTTCGCCAGTACCGACTACTCTGATCGGGCGAACCCTCCCGCAGAGAGACCACCGCCGATGAGCCAACCCCAGCAGCCGGGCAACTGGAGCGATCCGTCCTGGCCGAGCCACCAGCCGCCGGCCGGCTACCCGGCGCCCGGCCAGCAGCTGGCCGGGTACGGCGTACCCGGCCAGTCGCCGGCCGGCTACCCGGCGCCCGGCTACCCGCCAGCCGGGTACGCCGCGCCGGGCTACCCGTATCCGCCGCCCGCCCCGATGCCGATGAACGGCCGGGCGATCGCCGCGCTGGTCCTCGGCGTCCTCGGCATCGTCGGACTGTGCGGCTACCTGGTGCCCGGATTGATCGGCATCGTCGGCGCGTTGCTCGGGCACTCCGCCCGGCATCAGATCCGCACCGCAACCGAACAGGGTCGTCCGGAGCAGGGCGACGGGATGGCACTGGCCGGGGTGATCACCGGCTGGATCGCCTTCGGTCTCGGGCTGGCCGGGGCGGTTCTCGTCACGATCGCGATCGCAGCCAGCATCAGCCAGAGCTAGCAGCAGCCGGGCCCACAGAAGGAGATCCGGGTGAAGGAGCCAGACGCCGGCGGCCAGATCCGCCCGCCATCACCGCAGTCCCCGTCGGCCGGCGCCGGGCCGGCACCGGCCAGCGGACAACCGCCACTCGGCGAGCTACCGCCGCCGGGCCAGTACCCGCCACCGGGCAATCCGGCCGGCGGATACCAGTACGGCGGGTACCCGTACGGCTACGCCGCGCCGCAACCGACGAACAGCATGGCACTCGCGTCGTTCATCGTGTCGCTGGTCAGCCTGTTCAGCTGCCCGCTACTCGGTGGGGTCGCGGTCTACCTCGGGCGCCGGGCCCGCGACGAGATTCGCCGGACCGGCCAGCAGGGCGACGGGCTCGCCCAGGCCGGCGTGATCATCGGCTGGTGCGGGGTCGGCTTCGGGGTGCTGATGGCACTGTTCATGGTGGTCTACTTCGGATTCATCATCACCATGCTCAACAGCACCACGGCCGGCTTCTGAGCTTGGCGGCCGCGCCGTCGGGCAGCGATCCGGTCAGACAGCGGTCCATCGGCGCACCGCCCGGTCAGACGGCCGCGCCGTCGGGCAGGGCGGTGCGCGGGCGAGGTCCGGGTCAGGCCGGTGGACCGGCCTCCGGCGGCAGCGGCGGCGGCGTGCGGCTGCGGGTCCCACCGAGAACGACCACCGCGACACCGACCAGCAACAGCCCGAGCCCGGGCAACACGGCGGTACGGGGCACCTGGCCCAACCACAGCCAGGCGATCAGCGCGGCACCGGGCACCTCCAGCAGGATGAGCACACTGACGGTGGTCGCGGGGATCTTGTGCAGGGCGTAGCTGAACATCGAATGGCCGAGCAGTTGGGCACCGACCACCAGGCCGAGGACCGCCAACCAGGCCGAGCCGGGGAACCCGGTCAGTTGGATCCCGCCAGCCAGGCAGACCACGAGCAGCACGCCGGCGCAGACCCCGTAACAGATCGTGGTGTACGTGGTGGTGCTGATCGTCTGCCGGGCCTGCTCGCCGAGCGCGGTGTAGCAGGCGGCGAAGACCGCCCCGGCCAGGGCCAGCAGGTCACCGAGGACCGCCTGCGCGTCGAACCCGACGTCGGCCCCGGTGGCGAGCACCGCGCCGAGCACCGCGAGACCGATCCCGCCCCAGGTGATCAGTGGCAGTCGCCGGCCCTGAGCCAGGGCGATCAGGCCCTGCCAGACCGGCTGGGTGGCGACCAGCGCGGTTGCGGTCGCCACCGAGGTGAGCTGTGCGCTCGGCATCCAGGTACCGAAGTGCGCGGCGAGCGCGACACCGGCCAACGCGCTCCAGCCGGCCTGGCTACGGCCGCCCGGTCGGGCCAGCACCCGCAACTCGGGCCTGCGCCGGGCCAGTACGAAGGGCGCGACCGCACCGGTGGCCAGCACGTTGCGCCAGAAGGCGACGGCGAGGGCGGGCGCGGCGGCGAAGGCGATCAGCGGCGCCGAGGTGGACACGGCGAGTACGGCGATCGCGGTGGCACCGGTGGCGAGCAGCTCACCCCGGCCGCCCGGACCGGAGGGGTGGGCACCGGAGGACACGGGGTCTGATCCTCACAGACCACCGACCGGGTCCATGCACCGGGACCGCGTCGACCGGCCACCGCGTCACCTTGCGGACCGGCTCCGGCGCGACACCGCGCCGGGACTACGGCAGGATGGTCGACATGACCGACCCAGCAGAAACCGGCGGGCCCGCCCCACTGGTTGACGAAGCCGGTAAGAAGGCCGCGGTCGCGTGGGTCTCGGTCGACGGCGCGCCCGCCCGCGCCCTGTGGTGCGTGCCGGCCGACGGCTCGTTGCACGTGGTGACCGGTACCGGCGAGCAGTCCGCCGCCGGGCTGGCGGCCGGCGTACCGGCGACGGTGACGCTGCGGGGCGATCACGGCGGCCGGATCGTGTCCTGGCCCGCTGAGGTGACCTTGATCGAGCCGGCCGACCCCGGCTGGGAGTCGATCGCGGCCCAGGTGGCCGCCAAGCGGCTGAACGCCCCGGGCAACCCGGCCGACCTGGTGCGGCGGTGGGCCGACGAGTGCCAGCTGTACCGCCTGGCCCCGGCCGGTCCGCCGGTGGCGGCCGGTGCGTCACTGCCGGACGGATCGCTCGCCGCGCCGCCCCGCCCCAGCACGGTCACCCGGCCGACCCGTCGTCCGTTCCGCCTGCACCGGGTCCGCCGACGCTGAAGCACGCCAGGCCGCGATCCGGACAACCGGGCGGCCCGCGCCGGGTCGACGGTCAGCCGACAAACGGCGGTACGGCGATCTGCCCGCTGGCTATCGGCACCACCTGACCGGCGACGGTCGCGCTCCGCGCCCGGCCGCCCAGCGCGGTCACCGTACAGTCCAACATCGATGGGCGGCCCAGCTCGGCCCCCTGCCGGACGAGATACCGTGACTGACCGTTGGCCGGCAGCAGACCGCTGCCCACTGCCCAGACGCCGAGGCCGAGGGCGGCGGACCCGGTAGCCGGGTCCTCGGTCACCCCGGCTCCCGGGCAGAAGACCCGGCAGTGCGCCGTCGACCGCTCCGGCTCCCCCGCCGGGGAGCCGGCCATCGTCCAGGTGAGCACGCTGACCATCCCGACGCCGCCCCGGGCCGCAGCCGCCGCGTCCAGCCTGGCCCGGGCCAGAGCATCGGGACGTACGCACAGGTAGTCGAACTCCAGACCGGAGCCGGCCCGGCGGGGTGCCGGACCGGCGTGGTCCTGCGCGGTCAGGCCGACCGCAGCCAGCAGCGGGGCCGGGTCGACCGGTGTCCCGAGAGTCGGCTCGCCGCCGCGCAGTGTGGCGTACCCGTGCTCGGTCAGCTCGACCGGTAGCAACCCGGCGCCGCACTGCTGGGTCACCATCCCGGCTTTCACCAGACCTCGCCGGCCGGCGGTGACCGCCGCACCGATGCTCGGATGCCCGGCGAACGGTAGTTCCTTCTCCGGTGTGAAGATCCTCACCCGGTAGCTGGCGTCCGGGGTGCCGGGCGGTAGGACGAACACCGTCTCGGACAGGTTGAACTCCCGCGCGATCGACTGCATCTGGTCGACGGCCAGCGCATCGGCACCGAACACCACGGCGAGCGGATTCCCGGTGAACGGCCGGTCGGTGAAGACGTCGACGATCTCGTACCCGAGGCTGGACATGGAACAAACCCTACGGCCCGTACGCTGTGGCCGTGACTACGGCGACCAGGGTGTACGTCGCCCGGCTTGCCGGGCTCGCCGTCTTCGACCCCAACGGCGACCAGGTCGGGCGGGTCCGGGACGCGGTGGTACGGCTGCGAACCACCAACCGGCCACCTCAGGTGGTCGGACTGGTAGCGGAAATGCCGATGCGTCGGCGGATCTTCCTTCCGATGGGCCGGGTGACCGCGATCGACCCGGAGTCGGTGCTGCTCAGCACCGGCACTTTGAACCTGCGGCGGTTCGAGAAACGGCCGAACGAGTTGCTGGTGCTGGAGGACCTGCTGGACCGGCGGGTCCGGTTCGATCCCGAGGACCAGCCCGGTTCGGTGGTGGACGTCGCCATGGAGGCGAACCGGGTCGGCGAGTGGTCGTTGACCCGGGTCGCGGTCCGGGAGATCACCGGACGGCTGACCCGACGCGGTCACCTGCACCAGCTCGACTGGCACCGGGTGCGCGGGCTGATCGGGCTGCCGGACACCCAGGGCACGGCCGGGCTGCTCTCCGTACTCGACCAGATGCGCGCGGCGGACCTGGCGAACGCTCTGCAGGATCTGCCGGACAGCCGACGGCAGGAGATCGCCGCGGCGCTGGACGACGAACGGCTCGCCGACGTGCTGGAGGAGCTGCCCGAACACGACCAGGTGTCGATCCTGACCGCCCTGGACCGGGAACGCGCCGCCGACGTGCTGGAGGAGATGGACCCGGACGACGCGGCGGATCTGTTGGCCGAGTTGCCGCCACCGGAGCAGGACGTGCTGCTGGACCTGATGGAGCCGGACGAAGCTGACTCGGTACGCCAGCTGCTGCAGTACCAGGCGGGAACCGCCGGTAGCGTGATGACCTCCGAGCCGGTCATCCTGACCCCGGACGCCACGGTCGCCGAGGCGCTGGCCCGGATCCGGGAGCCGCAGCTGCCGCCGGCGATCGCCGCCCAGGTCTTCGTCGCGCGGGCGCCGATGGCCACCCCGACCGGTAAGTACCTGGGTGTGGTGCACTTCCAGCGGCTGCTGCGGGAGCCGCCGGCGGAGCTGCTCGGCGGAGTGGTGGACAGCGGTATCGACCCGTTGCAGCCGGAGACTCCGCTGTTGGAGATCACCCGCCGGATGGCCACCTACGACCTGGTCGCGATGCCGGTGGTCGATCCGGCGAACCGGCTGGTCGGCGCGGTGACCGTGGACGACGTGCTGGACCACTCGCTGCCGCCGGACTGGCGGGACCGGGACACACCGCTGGAGGGTGGGGACGGGCATGGCTGACCTGCGCCGGAGCACCGGCCGGCTGGACCAGCCCCGCGAACCGGGACGGATCTCGCTGCCCCGCTACGACCCGGAGGCGTTCGGACAGTGGGCCGAGGCGATCGCCCGGTTCATGGGTACCGCCCGGTTCCTCGTCTACATGACCGTGGCGGTGGTCGGCTGGATCGCCTGGAACACCCTCGCCCCGGCGAGTCTGCGCTTCGACCCGTACACCTTCACGTTCCTGACCCTGTTGCTGTCGGTGCAGGCGTCGTACGCGGCGCCGCTGATCCTGCTCGCGCAGAACCGGCAGGCGGACCGGGACCGGCTCTCCCTGGACGAGGACCGGCGGCGGGCCGCGATGCAGAAGGCGGACACCGAGTACCTGGCCCGGGAGATCGCGTCGCTGCGGGTGGCGGTCGGTGAGGTGGCCACCCGGGACTTCCTGCGGTCGGAGCTGAGCCGGCTGGCCGAGGAGCTCGACGAGCAGGCGTACCGCCGGCACCGGCTGGACCGCCGCCCGGTGGAGGGGCCTCAGCCGCCGGACAGCCGACCGGACCTGCCGGACAGCCGACCGGACCTGCCGTCGAAGGGACCGCGGCCGCCCGGACAGTGATCGGCGGTGACCTGCACACGCGACGTAGCATGGCGAGCATGTCCGCACCGACCAGCACCGTCAACGATGCCATCAACGCCGCCCTGGCCACGGTCAACGACCCGGAGATCCGCCGCCCCATCACCGAGCTCGGCATGGTGCGCTCCGCGACGGTCGACGCCGCCGGCCGGGTACGGGTCGAGCTGTTGCTGACGGTCGCCGGCTGCCCGTTGAAGGACAAACTTCGCACCGACATCACCGAGGCGGTGACCCGGGTGCCCGGCGTCACCGGGGTGGACGTCGACTTCGGGGTGATGAGCCCGGAGCAGCGCAAGTCGCTGCAGGAGCAGCTGCGCGGCGGTTCCGCCGGCGCCGAACCGGTCATCCCGTTCGCCCAGCCCGGGTCCCGCACCCGGGTGTACGCGGTGGCCAGCGGCAAGGGTGGGGTCGGCAAGTCCAGCGTGACGGTGAATTTGGCGGCCGCGCTCGCCGCGCGCGGGCTGTCGGTCGGGGTGATCGACGCCGACATCTACGGACATTCGGTGCCCCGGATGCTCGGTGCGGAGGGACGGCCGACCCGGGTCGAGGAAATGATCATGCCGCCGCAGTCGCACGGCGTGAAGGTCATCTCGATCGGCATGTTCACCGCCGGCAACGCGGCGGTGGTCTGGCGTGGGCCGATGCTGCACCGGGCGCTGCAGCAGTTCCTCGCCGACGTTTACTGGGGCGACCTGGACGTGCTGCTGCTGGACCTGCCGCCGGGCACCGGGGACGTGGCGATCTCCCTGGCCCAGCTGCTGCCCAACGCCGAGATCCTGGTGGTGACCACGCCGCAGGCGGCCGCCGCTGAGGTGGCCGAACGGGCCGGCGCCATCGCTCTGCAAACCCACCAGCGGCTGGTCGGCGTGGTCGAGAACATGTCCTGGCTGGAGCTGCCCACCGGAGAGCGGATGGAGATTTTCGGCAGCGGCGGCGGCGGCACTGTCGCCGAGTCGCTGACCCGCACCGTCGGCGCCCAGGTGCCGCTGCTCGGCCAGATTCCGCTGGACACCCGGGTACGGGAGACCGGTGACCGCGGCACCCCGATCGTGCTGGCCGATCCCCCGGCCCCGGCGGCCCGGGCGCTCGACGCGGTCGCCGACCGGCTCGCGGTCCGCCGCGAGTCGCTGCTGGGCAAGCCCTTGGGCCTGCGACCGTCCGCCGGCTGACCGTCAGGTGGCGTCCGGCTGATAACCGTCAGGTGGCGTCGGCGTCCAACGGCTTGGGCGGGACGGCGGCCGGGCTGGTCTCGGCGGCCGGGCCGGTCGGGACAGCTGACCTGCTGGCGCCACCGGTCACCGTCGTCGGCTTCGCGGCGGACTTCAGATCGGCCGCGTCGGCGACCTCACGCAGCTCGTCGCGGACCCCGCTGACGTCGGAACGCAGGTCGTCGTAGACGCCCTGCAACGGCTTGCGCAGCGCGGCCTCGTCCTCCTCGCTGAGCAGGTGCTTGCGGATGAACGCCTTGGGGTGCAGATCCTCGAGCTGGATGTCGGTGCCCAGTTCGCGGCCGAGGTCGGAGGTCGCGTTGCGGGCCATGTTGCGCAGATTGCGCAGCATCCGCAGGCCGTCGGAGATGACCTGCGGTAACCGGTCACCGAAGATCAACAAAGCGAGCAGCAGGAGCAGACCGATCTCCCACCAGTTCAGGTTGTCGAACATGCGCCGGGCCTCCCTGTGCCGCCGTCGAAGGCAAGGGTACGCACGTCAGCAGCCGGTCCGGGAGGGCCGACCGGGTGTTACTTGGCGTCGGCGGCCAGGGTCACCGAGGCCGACCTGGCCTCGCTGCCCCGGCGGTAGTCGACCGTCACGACCGCCCCGGGGGCGTACTTGCGCACCAACGCGATCAGGTCGGTCGCCTGGTCCAGAGGCCGACCGTCGATCCGCAGCACCACGTCGCCGGCCCGCAGGCCGGCGACGTCCGCCGGCCCGCCGTCGACCACCTCACTGAGCCGGACACCGGCACCGGGGGTACGGGCAGCGTCGGTCACCTGAGCACCGAAGATCGTCCGCCGGGCCGTGCCGGTGTCGATGATCTCCTGGGTGATCCGCTTCGCGTGGTTGATCGGGATGGCAAAGGCGAGACCGATGTTGCCGGCCGTCTCCTCGTCGGCGGCCAGCGACTTGATAACCGAGTTGACACCGATCACCCGGCCGGCGGCGTCCACCAGCGGACCGCCCGAGTTGCCCTGGTTCACCGCCGCATCGGTCTGGATCGCCGCGTAGTAACGCACCTGGCCGCCGGGCTCACCGGCCTGGATGGTGCGGTCGAGAGCGCTGACGATCCCCGAGGTGACCGTGTTGGTCAACGCGAGCGGCGAGCCGAAGGCAAGCACCGGATCGCCGACCGCGATCGCCTCGGAGTCGCCGAACTCGACCGGCGTCAGCCCGGTCCGGTCGACCTTGATCACCGCCACGTCCGATTCCGGCTCCTGGCCGACGATCGAGGCTCGCGCGGTCGAGCCGTCGTTGAACAGCACCATCGCCTCCTCGGCCCCCACCCCGACCACGTGGTCGTTGGTGATCACATAGCCGTCGGCGGTGGCGACGAAGCCGGAGCCGACGCTCTGCCCACCCGGCCCGCTCACCTGCACGGTCACCACGCTCGGCAGGACCCGTTGGGCCACCCCGGCCAGCGAGTCGGCCGGCCGCTGCGCCGCCCCGGGCGGATCGGCCGGCGCGCCGCCGAGCACGGTCCCGGCACCGGCCACGCCGCCCCGGACCGCAAAGGCGAACCCCAGGGCACCGCCGAGGCTTCCGGCGAGCAGTGCGGCGATCACCGACACGACCACGTACGGCATGAACCCACGGCGTACCGCCGGCTTCGGTTCGACGACCGGTTCCGGACCATCGCCGGTGCCGGCAGCACCCGGCGGGACGTCGACCACCACTGCAGCCGGCGCGTACGGATCACGCCAGGGATCCCGCAGCGCGTCCGACCACCACGGCGACGGCGGCGCAGAGGGGCCGTACGACGGCGAACCGGCCGGCGGTCGGTGCACCGGTACCGAAGGACCGTACGACGACGGGTAGGGCGGCGGACCGGCCACCGGTGGGTACGGCGGAGCCGGTGCGGGGCCGTGCAGCCCGGCCCACCCGCCGGCCGGCGGCTGGTGCCCCGGCGGTGTGATCCCGTCGGCCTGGCGCCAGTTTCCGCCGTCGGTCACGGTTGCCTCCCAGTCCATCCCCCAGCACGACGGCACCGGTCCGATCGGCGACATCGCTCCGCGTCCAGGATTGCACGGATAATCGAAGAACATTCAGAGGTCGCCGAAGAGCGGGGTGCCCCGGTGCCCGCCCAGCCGGCCGACCAGCGGCGCTCTAGGCTCGTACCGGCAACCGCCGCCCGACCCCCCGCTGGAGGTGCTCCATCCACCCGGTCACCCGACCCCCTGCCTGGACGGTGCCCCAGGCCCTCCAGTTCGTCACCGGGTACGCCGCCGAGGACCTGGTGCTGCGTACCGCCCGTAGCCTGGCCGAGGAGGTCGGGCTGCGCCCGGTCTCGCCGGACGCCGGCGCAACGCTGCGGCTGCTCGCCGCTGCCGGCAATGCACGCGCTGTCGTCGAGATCGGCACCGGGACCGGGGTAAGCGGCGTGTGGCTGCTGCGCGGGATGCGCCCCGACGGGGTACTGACCACGATTGACGTGGAAAACGAGCACCAGCGGATGGCCCGGCGGATCTTCGTCGAGGCCGGCTACCCGACGTCGCGGACCCGGATCATCACCGGCCGGGCGCTCGACGTGCTCCCCCGGCTGGCCGACTCGGTGTACGACATGGTCTTCGTCGACGGCGACAGCGCCGAGTTCGGCGCGATCGTCGACGCGGCGCTGCGGCTGCTGCGCCCCGGCGGCATCCTGGCGGTACACGGCGCGCTTGCCGGTGGCCGGATCGGCGACCCGGCGGCGCGCGACCCCGACACGGTCGCCATCCGCGAACTGGTCAAGTCGATCCGGGAAGCCGAGGAGTGGGTGCCGGCGCTGCTGCCGGCCGGCGACGGGCTGCTGGCGGCGGTACGGCGCTGACCTGCGACCGGCCGTCATGCCGCCGGGTCGAGCGCGGTCAGCCAGCGCACCAACGTCCGGACCCCCCAGCCGGTTGCGCCCCGGGTCAGCTCGGCGTGGTCGTCGTCGGACCAGGCCGGGGCGGACATGTCGTAGTGTGCCCAGCGGTCGCGCAATGGCCCGGTGAACTCGCGCAGGTAGAGCGCGGCCACCACCGAGCCGGCCCCCCGGTCCGGGGCGCTGAACAGGTCGGCGATCTCGCTACCCAGGTACTCGACGTAGTCGGCGTGCAGCGGCATCCGCCACGCCCCCTCGCCGGCCGCTGCCGAGGCGTCGAGCAGTGCTCGGGCCAGGTCGTCGTCCTCGCTGTACAGCGCGGCGGTACGCCGGCCCAGGGCGATGGCGTTCGCGCCGGTGAGGGTGGCCAGGTCGACCAGATAGTCCGGGGTGAACCTGCTGACCGCATAGCTGATCGCGTCGGCCAGCACCAGCCGGCCCTCGGCGTCGGAGTTGGTGGTCTCGCTGGTCCGCCCGCCGTAGTGCCGCACCACGTCACCCGGGCGGAACGCCGCCCCGCTGACCATGTTCTCGGCGAGCGGAACCAGCACGGTCAGCCGGACCGGCAGATCCAGGTCGGCGGCGGCGACGGCGGTGGCCACCACCGCGGCGGCCCCGCCCATGTCCTTGCGCATCAGCTTCATCCCGTCCACCGGCTTGAGCGAGATCCCGCCGGTGTCGAACGTGATGCCCTTGCCGGCGAGCACCACGTGCCGCCCGGCGTGCGGCGGGGACCAGTCGATCTCCACCAGGCGGGGGCCCGCCGCCGAACCGCCGCCGACCGCCAGCAGCGCGCCGAACCCCTCGGCGGCCAGTTCCGCCGGGCCGCGTACCGAGACGGTCAGCCCGGACCGGTCGGCCGTCGCGGCGGCGACCTGCTCGGCGAACCAGGCCGGGTTCTTGACCGAGGACGGCATGTTGGTCAGGTCCCGGGCCAGGCAGGTGGCGGCGGCGGTCGCCCGGGCGTACCGCAACGCCTGTTCGGCCGCCCGGGTGGGCGGATGGGCGAGCAGCACCACGGGCAGCCTGTCGTGCGCCTCGTCGGTGTCTGCGGCCGGTAGGGACCCGCCCGGCGCAGTGAACCGGTAGCCGGCCAGCCAGCAACCTTCGGCGAACCCGCGGATCGCCGCGGGGCCCGCCGGCGGTGGTATGGCGGCCAGGCACGGCCCGGCGACCGGTTGGGCGGCGACCGGCCCGGCGGCGACGGCCCGGCGCAGCAGCCCGCCGACGGCCGCGCCCGCCGCCCGCCAGCCGGCCTCGTCTGCCACGCCGATCCCGACCAGAATCACCTGGTACGGCGAGTGCCGGGGCCGGTGCAGGACTCGCATCTCGCCGGCGCTGCCGTCGTGCCCGGTACGGGTCAGCAACGCGGCGGCCGACTCGGCGAGCTCCGCGCGGTCGCCGTCGAGCGCCAACTGGTCGGGCAGTGGTCCGAGCCGTGCGCCGGCCGACCCGGGGTCCGGCTCGACGGGCAGGACGATGGTGCCGGCGGCGGTGGTCTCCGCCAGCAGACGGATGGCGAACACGCCGGGGTTACCTCCAGGTACGAGATTGGGTGCTGCCCACGGCGTACCGAGTCCGCCGACCCGGCGGGGGCCGGGTCGGCGGACTCGTCAACCGTCGCTATGTCGGCCCGTGGGCCAGCGTCGCCCCCGGGTCCGGCTCGATCAGCCTGCAGCGGCCTTCAGCGCATCACCGAGCGCGTTGGCCTCGTCCGGTGTCATCTCGACGACGAGTCGACCCCCACCCTCCAGCGGAACCCGCATGACGATGCCCCGGCCCTCCTTGGTGACCTCCAGCGGACCGTCGCCCGTCCGCGGCTTCATCGCCGCCATGTTGTCTCCCCTCAGACTTGCCCCAGGGCCGCTGGGGAGCACCCCAGCCACCTCGTAAGTCTCACCGCATCCCACTGCCACGGTGCCGACCAACGATTTTCCCTGATGAACACCGCCGGACCCAAACCGAGGCCACAATGCTGTGACAGCGTCTAGCTTATCTTGAAGCGGGCTGTCACAATGTGCGGTCATGCAGGCACGGTCGGCGCTCTTCGACCTGTTCGGTGACCATCTTCGGCTACGGGGTGGTCGCGCGCCCGTTGCTGCCCTGGTCAAGCTGCTGGCCCCACTCGGGATCGCGCCGCCCGCCGTACGCACCGCCGTCTCCCGGATGGTCCGGCAGGGATGGCTGCAACCGTCTCGGCTGGCCGCTGGCCCGGGCTATCTGCTGACCCCGAAAGCCGCCCGACGGCTGGACGAGGCGGCGGCCCGAATCTACCGCACCGGCAGAATCAGCTGGGACGGCAAGTTCGACCTGCTGGTGCTCGACCCACCCGGCGGTCGGCGGGAGCGGCGACGGCTGGGCGCCAACCTGAGCTACCTCGGCTACGGGATGTTGGACGAGCACACCTGGGTGGCTACCCGGGCCGCCGGCGAGGTCGACGGCATGCTGACCGAGGCCGGCGTACGGTTCGAGCGGTTCACCGCCGCGCACGCCGCCGGCACCGCCGGGGCCGCCGCGCTGGTCCGCCGCGCCTGGGATCTGACCGAGATCGGACAGGCCTACGAGCGGTTCGTCGCCGGGCAGCGACCACAGTTGGCCAAGGTGACCGTACGCAGTGACGACGAGCAGGCGTACGCCGCCCGGTTCCAGTTGGTCCACGCCTGGCGCGGGTTTCTGTTCCGGGATCCGCAACTCCCCCCGGCGCTTTTGCCGGAACGCTGGCCTGGGACGAGCGCGGCGACCTTCTTCGACCGGCACGCCACCCGGCTGCGCCCGGCCGCCGACCGGTACGTCGACAAGTGCCTGGAGCTCGGCCAGCGCGACGGCGGCCCGCGCTGAGCCGCACCGACGCAAACTCCAGCCAGCCTAACGAAAGGGGCGTCCGAGGTGACCGAGGCACTGATCGTCGACCGTCGGGGTGCGGTCGTCACGTTGACCCTGAACCGACCTGACTCGCTCAACTCGCTGAACGTCGAGCTCAAGGAGGCGCTGCGCGACGCGCTGGCCGAGGTGGAGACCGACCCCGGCTGCCGGGCGGTGCTGCTGACCGGCGCCGGACGGGCCTTCTGCGTGGGGCAGGATCTGCGCGAACACGTCGAGACGCTGGAATCCGAGACGGCTGAGCCGCTCGACACCGTACGGGAGCACTACAACCCGATCGCCACCCGGCTGGCCGGGCTGTCCAAGCCGGTGGTCGCCGCGGTCCGCGGCGCGGCGGCCGGTGCCGGCGCCTCACTGGCCATGCTGGCCGATCTGCGGATCGGCGGGCCACGGACCAGCTTCCTGATGGCGTTCGCCAACGTCGGGCTGGCGATGGACACCGGCGCCTCGTGGGCGTTGCCCCGGCTGGTCGGCTACCCGAGGGCGACCGAACTGCTGCTGCTGGCACAGCCGGTGCCGGCCGCCGAGGCGCACCGGATCGGGCTGCTCAACCAACTGGTCGACGACGACGAGCAGATTCTGCCGGTAGCCCACGAACTCGCCGAACGGTTGGCGGCCGGGCCGACCGTCGCGTACGGGGCGATCAAGCGGGCGCTGTCCATCGGCGCTTCCGGTTCGCTGGCCGACGCGCTGGCTGCGGAGACGCAGGCCCAGTCGATCTGTGGTGCCACCACCGACCACCGGCAGGCGACAGCGGCGTTCGTCGCCAAGCAGCGGCCGGTGTTCGACGGGCACTGAAGCCGGCACGGCCTGACCAGGAGCCGCGTGCCCGCTGACCGGGCCACAGCCGTCAGTCGTCCTCCTCCGGGTCCTGGTTGGCCTCGGCACCGAGCACGAACGCCTGCATGGCCAGCTCGTTGCCGCTCGGACAGACGAAGGCCGGCAGTTCGCGGGGGCCGAGCTCACGCACGTACGACCAGAACAGCCGGACCGCCTCCGCCGCCGTCGGTGCCTCGATCGGCAGATCGAGGCTGACCAGCCAGGCACGACGATCACCGGCCGGGGAGAGCCGGCTGGCCAACGACCGGTAGGTGGTCACGTCCACCGGGGTCACCGCCCCGGTCAGCCGCAGGGCGGCCGCCGGCACCGGCTCGTCAAAGGCCCGGCAGGTGTAGTGCACCACCAGCGGTTCGGGCTCGGCCGCCCGGGTCTCCCCGCCCTCGACGCCGCCGCCGGCGCCACCGATCCGGCCGAGCGCGACGACGAACCGGGGGTCACCGTCGGTGACGACCAGCACTGGCGCGCCGTACGGCGGCCGGGGGTCACCGTCGAGGCCGGTCACCTCCAGGGTGTCGTGGTGGAACAGCCGCTCCGCCTCGTAGCGCTGGGCCGGGATGACCACCGCCCAGGCACCGGTGCCGGGCCGGGCCGGGCCGGGCGTCGCGGGCTGATCGTCGAGCTGGCTGGTCTCGCGCATGCTCCTATCTCATCACGACGCGGGGCGGCGGATCACCGGACCACGACCGGACCGCCGGGCCGCGTCGACGGCGGCACGTGGCAGCCAGCGACATGGTCGTCGACCATCCCTGTCGCCTGCATCAACGCGTACGCGGTGGTGGGTCCGACAAACCGGAGGCCGTGTCGTTTGAGCGACCGGGCCAGCACGGTCGACTCGGCGGTGACCGCTGGCACCTGGTCCATCGAGGCGAGCCGGGCGGACCGGGGCGGCGGGGCGTGTCGCCAGAGCAGCTCGGACAGATCGGTGGGCAGGTCGAGCACGGCCCGCGCGTTCGACACGGCGGCCTCGATCTTGGCCCGGTTGCGGACGATGCCGGCGTCGGCGAGCAGCCGCTCGACGTCGGCCGGGCCGAACCCGGCGACCTTTTCGATCCGGAAACCGTCGAAGGCAGCCCTGAACGCCTCCCGCTTGCGCAGGATCGTCAGCCAGGACAGACCGGACTGAAATGCCTCCAGGGTCAGTCGTTCGTACAGCGCGTCGTCGTCGCGGACCGGTCGACCCCACTCCTGGTCGTGATACCGGCGGTAGTCCGCCGAGCCGGCGCTCCAGCCGCACCGGGCCAGGCCGTCCGCCCCGACGCTCAGCCCGGTCACGGCAGTGCCCCGGTCTCGACCAGCCGGCCGAACTTCTTCAACGCCTGGGTCAGGCTCACCTTGGATCCGGGCCAGAGCAACGGCCAGGCCATTCGGCCCGCGGCGCCGCCGGGCAGGTGGAACCACTCGTGCCAGACGACCTGGGTGCGGTCGTGGTCCATCTGGGTACAGCGCAGCACCCCCGGGCCACGCAGCAGGGTGCCGCAGTGCACCACCCGGACCTCGTAGGGAGCGTCGACCCGGACGACCCGCATCTCGTCGCGCAACGCCACCGGGCCGACCGCGGTGACCGCCGCGATCAGGCTGCCCTCGCCGCCGTCGCCCGAGACGACCTTCACGTCGGTGAAGGGAATCCACTCGGACTGCCGCTCCCAGGCGGTGAAGGCGGCGAAGACCCGTTCGGCCGGGGCCCGGATGATGACCGTCGCGGTCACCTCTCCGGCTCCGGGGGTGCCGGCGGCAGCCTCGTTCGGACCACTCACCTGGCAGCACCGTCCGCCGGGCGGACCTCCGGCCCGGCGGCTGCGTCGGCCGTGGGCGACAGGGCGGACTCCGACCCGTCGGCAGGCCCGGACTCCGACCCGTCGGCAGGCCCGGACTCCGACCCGTCGGCAGGCCCGGACTCGGTCGCGGACGTACCGGCCACCGGGTTCCCCGCCAGGTCGGCGGCCGGCACGAGGGCCGCGTCCCGGGCCCGCCGCAACTGGTCGGCGTCCTCGGTACGCCCCTCCCGCAGCGCGGCCACCTCGGCCTGCAGCACCTCGATCAACTCGTCCTTGTACCCGATGTCGTACGCCGCCCGGCGCAGTGCCTGGTCGACCTGCGCCATCCGGTACCCGCGCAGCGCGGTGTCGAACCGGACCTGACTGACGTCGTGCTCCAGCAACGGCCGGGTGCCGGGCAGCGGGACCGCCCGCCCGTCCGGCTCGACCGGGACCAGCCCCGGATCGTTGCCGGTGACGAGCACGGTGACCCCGAAGACGACTGCGGCGACGGTCAACGCGGCGACCAGAACGAGGAGAAACTGATCCATGACCGAATCGTGGCATGCCGGCACGGCGAGGGCGACCCCCTGCGGCGCGTCGTCGGTCGGCGGCGGGCTCTCCCGCCCCGGTGACCGCCGCTTGCGGCGACCGCCGGCAGTCGGCGTACCGCAGCCGGCTAGCCTCCTGGCAGGCGGGACGGGATCGGAGGCACGGATGGGGCGTACGCTGCGGCTCGGCCGACGGTCCCTGGCACCCGGGGACCTCGCGGTGATGGCGATCGTCAACCGTACGCCCGATTCGTTCTTCGACCGCGGCGCGACCTTCGCCGCGGACGCCGCGCTGCACGCGGTCGCCGCCGCGGTCGACGCCGGTGCGGACATCGTCGACATCGGCGGGGTGAAGGCCGGGCCCGGGACCGCCGTCGACGTGGCCGAGGAGATCGACCGTACGGTCGGCACGATCGCGACGGTCCGGGCTGCCTTCCCGGATCTGGTCATCTCGATCGACACCTGGCGGGCCGAGGTGGCCAGTGAGGCGGTCGCGGCCGGCGCCGACCTGCTCAACGACACCTGGGCCGGTGCCGACCCCCGGCTCGCCGAGGTCGCGGCGGCGACCGGGGCGGGGCTGATCTGCTCGCACACCGGTGGGACCACGCCGCGCACCCGACCGCACCGGGCCGCGTTCGACGACGTGGTGGCCGACGTGGTAGGCACCGTGACCGGCCTTGCCGAGCGCGCGGTCGGTCTCGGGGTACGACCGGACGGTATCCTGATCGACCCGGCGCATGACTTCGGCAAGAACACCCGGCACTCGCTGGAGGTCACCCGGCGGCTCGCCGAACTGGTCGACACCGGCTGGCCGGTCCTGGTCGCCCTCTCGAACAAGGATTTCATCGGCGAGACCCTGGATCTGCCGGTCGACCAGCGGCTGGAGGGCACCCTGGCGGCGACGGCGGTCTCCGCCTGGTTGGGTGCCCGGGTGTTCCGGGCGCACCAGGTGGCGGCGACCCGGCGAGCGCTGGACATGGTGGCGTCGATCCGGGGCGACCGCCCGCCGGCGGTGTCCCGCCGGGCGTTGGCCTGACCGGGTTCGGGTACGGGTGCAGGTCAGGTCGCGGTCAGGTCCAGCGGAGCACGTTCTTGCGCCAGGCGTAGAGGATGCCCAGCGCCAGGACCGCCACGAAGACGCCCATCTCAGCGACGGTGACCGGGCCGAACCCCGGCCGGTCGAAGATCACCGCCCAGGGGAAGAGGAAGACCGCCTCCACCGCGAAGAGCACGTACAGAAACGCGTACACGTAGTAGCGGATCTGCGCCTGGGCCCAGTCGCCGCCCACCGGGTCGAGGCCGCACTCGTAGCTGGCCCGTTTGCCGACCGGGTCGGCCGGCTGCCCCGGCCGCAGCAACCGGTTGGCGCCGTAGCCGACGGTGAAGAAGGCGACGCCGACCAGCAGCAACAGCCCCAACGTCGCGTACGAGCCGAGGTAGCCCTGCATGTCCGACAGCCTACCGTCCGACAGCCGACCGTCCGGTCGTCCGGTCGTCCGGGCCGGCTCGGACGACCGGCGGAGACCGGCGTCACCGCCCCGCGACCGTTGGGTGATTCCAGTCCCACCGGGCGGACCCGAGCCGGGTATCCGACCCGATCCGACGTAGGCTTCCCTCAGAGTGTCACCATGGTTAGGACGCCCTTACCGGGACACCCATCGTGGCACCGGGCAACGACAGCGCCACGGCCGGCAACAGCCGCAGGACGCCGGCAACCGCCCCAGCACAGCCGGCGATCCACGCCGCCGGCAGGAATCGAGGAGGTCAGCTCACGTGACCAAGCAGGTCCGTCAACTGGATCGGGTGGTCATCCGTTTCGCTGGCGACTCCGGTGACGGCATGCAGCTGACCGGCGACCGGTTCACCTCGGAGACCGCGCAGCTCGGCAACGACATCTCCACGTTGCCGAACTTCCCGGCCGAGATCCGGGCCCCCGCCGGCACCCTGCCCGGGGTGTCCAGCTTCCAGGTGCATTTCGCCGACTACGACATCCTCACTCCCGGTGACTCGCCGAACGTCCTGGTCGCCATGAACCCGGCGGCGCTGAAGGCGAACCTCGGCGACCTGCCGCGCGGCGCGGACATCATCGTCAACACCGACGAGTTCACCCGGCGCAACCTCGCCAAGGTCGGATACGCCGCCAGCCCGCTGGAGGACGGCTCGCTCGACGGGTACGCCGTACATCCGGTGGCGCTGACCTCGATGACCATCGGCGCGCTCGCCGAGTTGTCCGTTTCGAAGAAGGACGCCGAACGGGCAAAGAACATGTTCGCGCTGGGGCTGCTCTCGTGGATGTACTCCCGGCCGTACGAGTCCACCATCCGGTTCCTGGAGCGCAAGTTCGCCAAGCGTCCGGACCTGGTAGCAGCGAACATCGCCGCGTTCAAGGCCGGCTGGAACTTCGGCGAGACCACCGAGGACTTCTCGGTACGCTATGAGGTCAACCCGGCCCGGATGCGCCCGGGCACGTACCGCAACATCACCGGCAACGCGGCGCTGTCGCTGGGGCTGGTGGCCGCCGGGGTCCGGGCCAAGCTGCCGATCTTCCTCGGCGCCTACCCGATCACACCGGCCTCGGACATCCTGCACGAGTTGAGCAAGCACAAGCGGTTCGGTGTGGTCACCATGCAGGCCGAGGACGAGATCGCCGCGGTCGGCGCGGCGCTCGGCGCGGCGTACGGCGGCGCCCTCGGCGTCACCACCACCTCCGGGCCCGGCGTGGCGCTCAAGGGCGAGACCATCTCGCTCGCCGTCGCGTTGGAGCTGCCGCTGGTGATCGTCGATGTGCAGCGGGCCGGGCCGTCTACCGGCATGCCGACCAAGACCGAGCAGGCCGACCTGAACATGGCGCTGTTCGGCCGGCACGGCGAGGCACCGGTCGCGGTGATCGCGCCGCGGTCGCCGTCGGACTGCTTCCACGCCGCCATCGAGGCGGCCCGGATCGCACTCACCTACCGCACCCCGGTGCTGCTGCTGTCCGACAACTACGTGGCCAACGGTTCCGAGCCGTGGCTGCTGCCCGAGGTCGACTCCCTGCCCGACCTGCGGGTCGAGTTCGCCACCGAGGCCAACGACGACGACGGCAAGACCTTCCTGCCGTACCTGCGCGACCCGCAGACGCTGGCCCGGCCGTGGGCGATCCCCGGCACCCCCGGCCTGGAGCACCGCATCGGCGGTCTGGAGAAGGCCGACCGCACCGGCGACATCTCCTACGACCCGGCGAATCACGACTTCATGGTGCGGACCAGGCAGGCCCGCATCGACGCGATCCCGGTGCCGGACGTCGAGGTGGAGGACCCGAACGGCGACGCCCGAACGCTGGTGCTCGGCTGGGGGTCGACGTACGGGCCGATCGGTGCCGCTTGCCGGGCGTTGCGCCAGCGTGGCCTGTCGGTCGCCCAGGCGCATCTGCGGCACCTGGCACCGCTGCCGGCCAACCTCGGCGAGGTGCTGCGCAACTACGACCGGGTAGTGATTCCGGAGATGAACCTCGGTCAACTGGCCCACGTGATCCGGGCCCGTTACCTGGTCGACGCGATCGGTTACAACCAGGTCCGTGGCCTGCCGTTCACCGCCACGGAGCTGGAAACCATGCTGGAAGAGGTCGTGAAGAATGTCTGAGCCCGCCCGCAACGGACGCCCCGGCGGTACGCCGGTGGCGGTCAAGCTCACCGCTAAGGACTTCAAGTCCGACCAGGAGGTGCGCTGGTGCCCCGGGTGCGGTGACTACGCGATCCTCGCCGCGGTGCAGTCATTCATGCCGGAGCTGAACATGCCCCGGGAGCGGATCGTCTTTGTCTCCGGCATCGGCTGCTCGTCGCGCTTCCCGTACTACATGAACACGTACGGCATGCACTCCATCCACGGCCGGGCGCCGGCGATCGCCACCGGCCTGTCGGTGTCCCGCCCGGACCTGTCGGTCTGGGTGGTGACCGGGGACGGTGACGCGTTGTCGATCGGCGGCAACCACCTGATCCACGCGCTGCGCCGCAACGTCAACCTCAAGATCCTGCTGTTCAACAACCGGATCTACGGGCTGACCAAGGGGCAGTACTCGCCGACGTCGGAGCTGGGCAAGATCACCAAGTCGACGCCGGTCGGCTCGGCCGACTCGCCGTTCAACCCGCTGTCGCTCGCCCTTGGCGCCGAGGCGACGTTCGTCGCTCGGACCATCGACTCCGACCGTAAGCATCTGCAGTCGGTGCTGCGTGCCGCCGCCGAGCACCAGGGTTCGGCGTTCGTGGAGATCTACCAGAACTGCAACATCTTCAACGACGGCGCGTTCGAGCAGTTGAAGGAGCCGGCGACCCGGGACGACTACCTGATCCGGCTGGAGCACGGCAAGCCGATCACGTTCGGGGCCGACGGGCAGTTCTGCGTGGTCCACCCGCCCGGCGGTTTCGGGCTGGAGGTCCGCGAGACCGCGTCGGTGCCGGCCGAGCAGATCGTGGTGCACGACGCCACGATCGCCGAGCCCGCCTACGCGTTCGCGCTGTCCCGGCTGCCCGCCGCCGATCTGCGCAACACGCCCATCGGGGTGTTCCGCAGCGTGTCCCGGCCCAGCTACGACAGCTTGATCCAGACCCAGGTCGAGCAGGCCCGGGCGGCGGCCGAGGGCACCCCGGAGGAGCAGTTTGCCGGGCTGCTGCGCAGCGGCGACACCTGGTCGATCAACTGACCGGCGCCGGTCGGCTCGGCGGTCAGCCGATCGACGGCGTGCTGGCCGAGGTCCGGTCGTCGCGGACATAGACCAGCAGGTCACCTGTCTCGATCTTGACGCTGTCCGGGTCGGCGAGCGACACCACTCGGCCGCGCCGGATCAGCGCGATCACCAGGTTGGCCAGTTCCCGCGGTGAGGTGCCCACCTCGTCGCGGTTCGCCGAACGCATCGCCAGCGCCATCCCCTGTCCTGGGGTGAGCAGATCCTCGACCACGTCGATCAGCGGCGGCGCCGACGTGGACAGGCCGAGCAGCCGGCCCGCGGTGGCGGACGAGACGATGACATGGTGCGCGCCGCTCTGCCGTAGCAGCGGCGCGTTCTCCGCTTCGCGGGCGGCGGCGATGATCCGTACCTTCCCTGCGGTCAACTGCCGGACGGTCAGCGTGACCAGGACCGAGGCATCGTCGCTGTCGGTCGCGATGATCACCGCCTTGGCGTGCTTGACGTGCGCCTCGTTGAGCACCGACGAGCGGGTGGCCGATCCTTCGATGGCCACCAGCCCGGCGGAGGTCGCCTGCCGCAGAGCGATCCCGCTGCTCTCCACGACGACGATGTGCTGCTTGTCGAAGCCGTTCTCCAGCAGCGCGGAGACGGCGCTACGGCCCTTGGTGCCGTAGCCGCAGATGATCACGTGGTCCTTCACGTTCTTTCTCCACCGGGTCAGTCGAAGGTTCGTCCGGTACTGCTCGGTGAGCACCTCCAGGGTGGTGCCGACCAGGATGATCAGGAAGACCACTCGGGCGGGCGTGATGATCAGGACGTTGACCAGCCGGGCCGCCTCGGTGACCGGAGCGATGTCGCCGTACCCGGTGGTGGAGAGGCTGACCACCGCGTAGTAGAAGCTGTCGAGCAGCGAGACGCCGTCGCCGTTGGCGTCCCGGTAGCCGTCACGGTCGGCGTACACCACGGCCACCACGCCGAGCACCAGTCCGACCGCCGCCATCAGCCGCAGACTCAGTGCCCGCAGCGGCCCCTGCCGTACGGCGGGAAAGTGGATCACCGCCGGCCCGCCTCCGCCTTCATGTCCCCGTACACGCCCACAACATAGCTGTTCCGTACCGCCTGATCTTGATCGCCTGGACAACACCTTGTGCCAGGTGCGTCCGGGACGGAAGCGGTCGTATCCCGCTGCCTCAAATCTTGCTTAGAGACATTGCATCGGGACGCAGTGTTGTCGATGCTCACCCAGCAGCCATCCATCCGCCAGCTTCCGGAGCAGTCTGTGCACCCACCACGACCGAACGCCATTCCCATGATCGCCCCGGGGACGGTGTTACGACTCAGCAAGGACGACTGGCGGTACGGCGGACACAATCTCATACTCCAGGTGCAGCAGATGCGACCCGATCTGTCGGTCTATTACGACAATCGGTGGGTGTGGATCGTCGGACGTTCCCTCGGAACGGATGGCGGCGGGCTCGGCCGAGTGGTCGCCCTGGTCCGGGTCGCCGCGCTGCCCGGTGCGACCCGAGCCGACGCCACCGACGTCGGCTGATCACGGGCCGTCCGGGCGGCTGATCACGGGCCGTCCGGGCGGCCGGGGACCAGACGGCAGGGAGGGCCGAACAGCCGAGACGGCCGGGCGATGTGACCGGTCCGGCCGACTCGTCTGTTCACACACTGGTCGACAAACAATCAGGCCACCTAAGGATCGACTCTAGCTGATACCACGAGACTGTGGACCCGCTTGTGACCCGCCGGTAACAAGCGCGCCGACACCACCCACGGACCGTCCACCGGAGGTATCGCGATGTCCCGACGCCTGACCACCCTGCTCACCGCCGCACTGCTCGGCCTCACCGCCGCCCTCGGCTCGGCCGGCCCAGCCGCCGCCGTGCCCGCTGACAAGCCCGCAGTGCTGTCCGGCTGGACCCAGACCAGCGCGAGCAGCTACAGCGTCTGGAACTCGGCCCGGCTCAACCAGGGAGCCTGGGCCGCCTACCAGTTCGACTGGTCGACCGACTACTGCTCGTCCAGCCCGGACAACCCGCTCGGCTTCGACTTCCGGCTCTCCTGCCACCGGCACGACTTCGGCTACCGCAACTACAAGGCGATCGGCCAGTTCTCCGCCAACAAGGCACGGGTGGACAGCGCCTTCTACGAGGACCTCAAGCGGGCGTGCGCCCGCTACAGCAGCTTCGTCCGGCCGGCATGCCTGAGCCTGGCCTGGACGTACTACCAGGCGGTGCGCATCTTCGGCGCGCCGGTCGTGACCGCCGCCGACCTGGAGCGGGCCCGGCAACTGCGGGCCGCCGGACCACGGCTGGCCGGCACCGATTGACCGGCACCGCCCCGCACCGCGCCGCACCGGCCGGCCCGCCCTCTCCCAGTGCCGGGCCGGCCGCCGGTCACCACGGCCGGGCCGGCCGCCGGTCACCACGGCCGCCGAGCGGGTCGGCGTCACCGACCGCGCCAGCGGACTCGTCGGCGAGCCACCGGGCGACGGTCGTCAGGTCCGGATGCTCAACGGCGAGCGCCAACGCCGCCGCCTCGACCAGACTCATCCGGCTACCCTGCGCGTACCCGGCGTCGAACGCCCTGTCGCCGATCGCCGACCGTACCTTGGCCTGCTCCTGCGCCCAGTAGCCGCCGAACATGCCGGCCGTGCTGCGCAGCGCCGAGCGGGTCGCCTGAGCGGCACCGAACAGGCGGGCAGCGGTCGACGGGTCACCGCCCAGCGCGCACCGGACCGCCATCGCGTTCAGCGTGTCGCAGGCCCGCCGGTGGAACCCGTACCGCATCCGGGAGCGCAGCGCCACCACCAGATGGTCGTGCGCGGCGACCAGGTCCCGGCGGCCCAACGCCACCAGCCCGAGCAGCATGTCCACGGTCCGCCGGCCGCGCTCCGCCGGCCGGGCGGCCTCCGCCGGCCGGGCGGTAGCCAGCACCTCGGCTGCCTCGTCCAACGCCCCTCGCCGGCAGAGCAGCTCGGCCAGGCTGTACACGGCGAACAGCGCGTCGCCGACCGCGCCGTTCGCCGCCGCCCAGTCGATCACCCGCCGGCACACCTGCTCGGCCTCGACGAACTGCCCGAGATCGATGAGCGAGGCGCCCCGACCGGCCAGCACCCGGGCCAGCAGGCCCGCGTCGCCGGCCTGCCGGGCGGCGGCCTCCGCCCGGTGCGAAAACCGCATCTCCTCGCCGAACTCGCCGTCCGCGCCCGCGTGCTGCGAATGCATGTGGTAGGCGGCCGCCAACTCCGCCTCGGGAATCGCCTCGCCGGTCTCGGCGATCCGCCCGTACAGCCGGAACAGCCACAGCCGGCCTTCCCGGGCCAGGCCGCGTTCGCGCCACCACTGGTCGAGCCCGCTGGCGAGCTGCAGGCCACGCCGGGCACTGCCGCCTGTGGTGCTCCACCGAAGCGCGGCCCGCAGCTCGTCCGCCAACGGATCGAGGGTGTACAGCGAAAGGGTGACCGGCTTGCCGTCCGGGCCCAGGTAGGCACGCTGCAACGCGTGCAGGGCCCAGGCCACGTGCCGGTCCCGGGCAGCCTGCTCCTCACCCGCTTCGACCAGCCGCCGTGCCGCGTACGCCCGGATCGGGTCGAGCATCCGGTAGCTGGTGCCGCCGGCCGCCGGCTCGGCCTGGATCATCGACTTGTCGACCAGCACCGCCAACGGCCCCAGCGGATCATCCTCGAGCAGCCACTCCACGGTGCCCAGATCGATCGGTCCGGCAAAGACCGACATCCAGCGCAGCAGGCGGGCCGCCCGGGGGGCCAGCGTCCGGTAGGACCAGGTGACCGTCGCCTGTAGTGTGCCGTGCCGCCGCCCGGCAGGGCGCTGCGCGCCGACCGGCTCATCCTGCCCCGCGTCCAGCACCCCCAGGACATCGTCGAGGCGGTCCACGAGCTGCCCGACGGAGAGCACCCGAAGCCGGGCGGCGGCGAGCTCGATCGCCAGCGGCAACCCGTCCAGCCGAGCCGCCACCCGATGCAGCTGGGCGGTCTCGGTCGGACCCGGCGGGTGACCGCCCCGGGCCGCCGCCGTGCGGTCGAGCAACAGCGCCACGGCGTCGCTGGGGCCGCCGGCCGGCCCCGGTTCGGCCGACATCGGCGGTATCCGCCACACCACCTCGCCGGGCACCCCCAGCGGCTCCCTGCTGGTCGTCAACACCCGGACCTGCCTGCCACCGCCGAGCAGCCGGGCGATCACCTCGGCACACGCCGCCGGCTGGGCGTCGCAGGTGTCGAGCACCAGCAGCAGCCGGCGGGCGGCCGCATACTCGACGACGGTGTCCAGGATCGGCCGGCCCGGCTCCGGCCGCAGGCCGAACACCGCGGCGACGGCGAACGCGACCAGGCCGGGATCGGTCACCGTCGCAACATCGACGAACCACACCCCGTCCGGGTGGCCGGCCCTGGCCGGGTCCACGGCCGGTGGTTGCGCGGCGTCACCGCTGGCGTCGACCGCGACCTCGATCGCCAGCCGGGTCTTGCCGGCACCGCCGGCACCCACCACGGTGACCAGCCGGTGTTCGGCGACCAGCTGGCGCAGCTCCTGGCGTTCGATCCGGCGACCGACAAAGGAGCTGATCTGATTGGGCAGATTGTGGCTGGCCGAGTCGGCCGTACGCGGTCTGGGGAACTGGCGCTCCAGCCCGGCGGCGATCAACTGGAACAGCCGCTCCCGGTCGTCGAACCCGCGCAGCCGGTGCAGGCCGAGATCGAGCAGCGAGACGCCGACCGGCAACGGATCGGCGGCCTGGGCGGTCGCAGCGGAACAGAGGACCTGGCCACCGTGCGCCGCCGCCGCGATCCGCGCCGCGCGGTGCACCTCCGGGCTGGCGTACTCACCCCCGACCGGCTCGGCGTGCCCGGTGTGCAGCCCCATCCGCACCCGGGGTGCGACATCCGGGGTCGGCCACTCGTGCGCGGCCAGCGCCCGCTGCGCACGCCGGCAGGCGTCCAGTGCGGCGGACGCGTCGGCGAACGCCACAAAGAACGAATCCCCTTCGGTGAACAACTCCGTGCCGTCGCTGGCCGACAAGGTGCGCCGTACCAACCGACGGTGTTCGCTGAGCACCGGGCGGTAGTCGCGGCCGAGCAGTCGGGCCAGCCTCGTCGATCCTTCGATGTCGGTAAACATGAAGGTGACCAGTCCGCTCGGCAGTGCGATCGGTGCCGACACCCGTGGAACCTCCGCCCCGCTGGGAAGTCGCGTTCATGCTGCCGCAGTCCGGCAACCCAGCTCATCGCGAACCGGTCACCGCTGTGGGTCAACTAGCATCCGCACCCGCCACCGCAGCAGCCGCCACCGCCGCCGGCCGGGGCTGGCGGCATGACCGGCACTCCACCGGAGGTCCCGGCACCACGGCCGGTGATCGCGACGGTGGACAGCAGTTTGACCGAGTCGGAATGTCCCTGCGGGCAGGACGCCGGATCGCCAGCCTGAGTCATCGGACGGTTGACCTCGAAGGTGTCGCCACACGCGCGACAGCGGAACTCGTACCGGGGCATGTGGATAGGGTACGGCGGGAACTGACGCTTCCGGCCGGATGGGTGATACTCGACGGCATGGTCGAGGACGGGTCGGGCACGCCACCACCACATCGGTTGCGTCCGGCGGTGCCGACGGCTGCCCGGCCACCGCGGCAGGAAAGCATCCCGGGCCCGGACCCGGTACGGTCGACCGACGCCGCGTCGACCGGCGATATCGGACCAGGCAGCGACACCGGACCGACCAGCGAGCCCCGACCACCCGGCGATACCGGACCCACCGCAGGGGGCGGCGACGACACCCGGCCGACCGCCGACAGCGGCACCCAGCCGACCGGGGCCTGCGCAGACGAGCAGGCGCGACCGGCGACCGACCTGCCCGGGCCGGCACCGGCACCGGCACCGGCACCGGCCACCACGCTTGCCGTGGTCGGCCGGCACCGGCGAGAGGACGCGCCGTTCGGCACCCGGATCGGCTGGCTGCACCCGGCGCGGCTGCGACCGGTCCGGCGTGGCCTCCGCCGGGCGGCCCGAGCGGCCGGCGCGTGGAGTCGCCGGCCGGCCGGGCGGCTGGCCCTGCCCGGGCTGCTCCTGCTCGCTCTGATCGCTGGCAGCGGTGCCGCCGGTGCGGTGCTGGTCCCAGCGGCCGCCGGCGACCGGCAACCGGCCGCCTCGCCCACGGCGCTCGGCACCACCGCCGTACCGCAGTTGCCCGAGACCACGGACCCCGACCTGCTCGAGCCACCGGCGGTTCCCCCGCTCGACGGCGGGCTGAACCCGGGTGCCCCGACCCGGCCGGCCACGGTCCTCGCCGCCTGGGCGACCCGCACAGCCAGCCGGGTCGACATTCCGGTAGTGGCGATGGAGGCGTACGGCTACGCCGAGTTGGTGCTGGCCACCACCACGCCGGACTGCCGCCTGTCGTGGACCACGCTGGCCGCGATCGGCATGATCGAGTCGACCCACGGCCGGGCGAACGGGTCACGGTTGGACGCCGACGGCCGCGCCGTACCGCCGATCACCGGGCTGCCGTTGGACGGTGCCGGCGGACGTCAGCGGATCACCGACACCGACAACGGCGAGCTGGACAACGACCCGGTGTACGACCGGGCGGTCGGCCCGATGCAGTTCATCCCGACCACCTGGGCGGAATTCGCGGTGGACGCGGACAACGACGGTGTCATCGATCCGCAGGATATCGATGACGCCAGCCTCGCCGCTGCTAACTACTTGTGCCGGAACGGGCGCGATCTGTCCACACCTTCTGATTGGTGGAGTGCGATCCTGTCGTACAACAACGTGCAGCCGTACGCCCAGGCAGTCTTCGACACCGCCAACGACTACGGCGTACGTAGCCGTACTTAGTGCAATCAGATAGCCACAATTTCCGGCCCGGCCACTTTCGCAACCGGCCACTTGGCGGCAAGCTAGACGCGTGAAGGTACGCGAGTGGGACCCCCGAACCGCGTCGTCCGCCGAGATCTCATCTCTGCTGGACTGTCTCAACCGGGTATTCGAGGCTGACCTGCCAGGCGATCCGTACTGGCGGCCAGACTCCCTGCGGGAGTACCTGACCGAAACGATGCCCGGGGTCCGACGGATCTGCTGGCTGGCCGAGGAGGCCGCCGGCGACGGCCGGCCAGGGCCGGTCAACGGGCACGTCAACGTGCTGCTCCTCGGCGACATCGGGGTGCTCGAGATCCTGGTCCGGCCCGACGCCCGGCGCACCGGCCTGGGCCGGGAGCTGCTGGCGCTCGCCGTACGCCGCGCCTACCACGAGGGGTTCAGCTCGGTCGGCGTCGAGGTCATCGGGGGCACCTGCGCCGTCGATTTCTACGATTCATTGGGGTTCGCCCGCCAGTTCCGGGAAATCCGCAGCGTGCTCCGGTTGCCGGCGGTCGACTGGACCGCGATCGAGAAGACGGCGCAGGACCCGGTCCCCGGGTACCAGATCGAGTTCCATCCGGGCGGGCCGCCGGATGCTCTGGTCGATGCGTACGCCCGGACCAAGGCCGAGCAGAGCATACCGGAGGACGGCGACCTGGATCTGCGGCCCAGCTCCTACGACCCGGACCGGCTCCGGGACAGCCTCGACTGCCTGCGTCGCCGCGGCATGACGCCGTACATCGTGCTGGCCCGGCACCTGGCCAGTGGTGCGGTGGCCGGGCTGACCGAGGTGGTGGTGCCAGCACAGCACCCGACCCGGGCCGACCAGTACGACACCATCGTCGCCCAGGCCCACCTGGGGCACGGCATCGACCGGGCGATCAAGGCCCGGATGCTGCTGGAGCTGCGTACCGTCGAGCCGAGGCTGGCCGAGGTGCAGACCTGGAACGCCGAGGGCGACGAGGATCTGATCGCAATCAATGCCGAGCTCGGCTACCAGCCCGACCGGGACTGGTGGGACTACGGAGCCGACATCCCGACCCTGATGCACCGGCTCGGCGTGCGCAGCTGAACGACCCGGGTCGGCGGCTGGCTCCGGCAGCCCCGGTCAGAGGGTGTTCGCGACCTCCGTCGCCCAGTAGGTAAGGATGATCTGCGCGCCGGCCCGCCGGATCGACGTCAACGTTTCCAGGATCACCCGGTCCCGGTCGATCCAGCCGTTCGCGGCAGCCGCCTCGACCATCGCGTACTCGCCGGAGACCTGGTAGGCGGCGACCGGAACGTGCACCCGCTGGCGGACCGCCGCGATCACGTCCAGGTACGGCAGCGCCGGCTTGACCATCACCAGGTCGGCACCTTCGGCGACGTCCAGCTCGACCTCGCGCAGCGACTCCCGAAGATTCGCCGGATCCTGCTGGTAGGTCCGCCGGTCACCGACCAGTGCCGACTCCACCGCGTCGCGGAACGGCCCGTAGAACGCCGAGGCGTACTTCGCCGCGTACGCGAGCAGTGCGGTGTCGGTGTACCCGGCCGCGTCCAACGCCCGGCGCACCACCCCGACCTGGCCGTCCATCATCCCGGACGGGCCGAGCATGTCCGCGCCAGCTTCGGCCTGCGCGATCGCCAGCTGCGCGTACGCGGCGAGCGTCGCGTCGTTGTCCACCGTCCCATCGGCGGCGAGCAGGCCACAGTGCCCATGCGAGGTGAACTCGTCGAGGCAGAGGTCGCTCATCACCACGGTAGCGTCACCGACCTCGGCGACCACGTCCCGGATGGCGACGTTCAGCACCCCGGCCGGGTCGACACCGGCGGAACCGGTCGCGTCCCGGCGCTGCGGCACGCCGAACAGCATGATCCCGCCGACCCCGGCCGCCGCCGCCTCGGCGGCGGCCTTGCGCAACGAGTCCCGGCTGTGCTGGACCACACCGGGCAGCGACGGGATCGGTCGCGGCCCGGTGAGCCCTTCCTTGACGAACATCGGCAGCACCAGCTCGGCCGGGGACAGCCGGGTCTCCTCGACCAGCCGCCGCACCGCGGCGGTGCGGCGCAGCCGGCGTGGCCGGCTCTGCGGATACGTCATCGCCCATCGTCTCCTGGCTCAGGCGTTCGCCGGCTCGGTGGCCGCCGGCTCAGCGGTCAGCCGGCGGCCACCGGCTCAGCGGAACCGCAGCGCCGTCGGACCCTGCACCTTGGAGCCGCGCCGCTGCTTGGCCGGCATCGCCACCAGCTTCTCCCGCAGCTCGACCGCGTAGCCGGCCAGCGCCTCGACCAGCTCCGGCACCGACGCGTGCGCCGGCTGCACGTCCACCCGCAGGCCGAACTCGGTGGCGGTCTCGGCGGTCTTCGGGCCGATCACCGCGACCACCGTCCGGGCGTGCGGCTTGCCGGCGATGCCGACCAGGTTGCGAACGGTGGACGAGGAGGTGAACAGCACCGCATCGAATCCGCCGGACTTGATCGCGTCGCGGATCTCGGCCGGCGGCGGCGCGGCCCGCACCGTTCGGTACGCGGTGACGTCGTCGACCTCCCAGCCACGCTCGGTCAGCCCGGCGGCGAGGGTCTCGGTGGCGATGTCCGCCCGGGGCAGCAGCACCCGGCCGACCGGGTCGAGGATCTCGTCGTGCGGCGAGAACTCGGCCAGCAGCCCTTCGGAGGACTGCTCACCGGCCGGCACGAGCTCAGGCTGGATTCCGAAGGCGCGGACCGCGTCAGCGGTCGCCTCCCCGATGCAGGCGATCTTGACCCCGCCGAAGTGCCGGGCGTCCAGCCCATGCTCGGCGAACTTCTCCCACACCGCCCGTACGGCGTTGACCGAGGTGAAGACGATCCAGGCGTACCGGCCGTCGACCAGGCCCTTGACCGCCCGCTCCATCTGCGCCGGGGTACGCGGCGGCTCGACCGCGATGGTCGGCACCTCGCACGGGATGGCGCCGTAGGCGCGCAGCTGGGCGCTCATCACGCCGGCCTGCTCCTTGGTCCGCGGCACGAGCACCTTCCAGCCGTACAGTGGCCGGTTCTCCCACCAGCTCAGCTTGTCCCGCTCGGCGACCCCGGCACCGAGGGTGAGCACCACCCGGCCGGTGAAGCCGAGCGCGGCGGCGACGAAACTGTCCACCGTCGAGGTGGTGGTGTACTGGGTCTCGCCGGTCCCGTCCCCGGTCACCGCGACCGAGGTGGCACCGTCGACGCCGGCGGCGAGCAGTCCGTCGCGGACTGCGGCGAGCTCCCCTGCGTCCACCGCCAGGGCGAGCGAGCCCCGGCCGACCGCCGCGGCGAGCGCCTCGAAGTCGAGGCCGGCGGTGTCGTCGACATCGGCCACCGTACGGATGCCGGGCAGCGGCACCCCGGCGTAGCCGGCCACCCCTTCGGCCTGGCTGACCCCGGGCACCACCTCGAACGGCACCGCGGTACGCGCGACGGCCTGTACCTCGGTCACCACCGCATGGTGACCGAACGGGTCGCCGCAGACCAGCCGGACCGCCGCCTGCCCGGACCGGGCAGCGGAGATCAGCACCTTGGCCACGTCGCCTGGCGCGCCCTCGGCCGGGCTGAGCTGGGTGTCCGCCTTGGCGCTGGCGCGGACCGCAGCGAGCAGGGTCTCCGGGACACCCCGGTCGTAGACGACCTGGTCCGCCTCGACCAGGGCGTCGTGCGCCCGGCGGGTCAGCAGGCCCGGGTCGCCGGGGCCGGCGCCCACGAACGCGATGTGGCCGGCGAGCTTACGGGTGCGAGTCATTTATGCTCCCCATGTTCTGGGTCGTCGCGCCGGACGGATTGGGCGCTGAAGGTCGCTGGGGGCACCGCGCCGTCGCCATCCGCGGCCCTGGACGGACCGCCGGGCGTGGCCCCCGGAAGGATCGTGTCGGCTCCGGCGTCGAGCAGCTCGGCGGCGAGTGCCGCGCCGATCTCGACGGCGGTGGCCGGGGGACCGGTGCGCGACAGTCTGATCTCCCGGAGTCCGTCCGGGCTGATCACCGCCCCGCGCAGGTAGATCTCGTCGCCGTCATCCCCCTCGGCGACTTCCGCGTACGCCGCGACCGGTGCGCTGCAGCCGGCCTCCAGCGTCGCGAGCAACGACCGTTCCGCGGCGACCGCGGCTCGGGTCGGTGCATGGTCGAGCATGCCGAGCAGCTCGACCAGGTCGGTGTCGTCGGCCCGGCATTCGACGGCCAGGGCGCCCTGGGCGGGCGCCGGCAGCATCAGCATCGGGTCGAGAGTCTCGGTGATCTCGGCGGTCCGGCCGAGCCGGGCCAGGCCGGCCCGGGCCAGCACGATCGCGTCGAGATCGGGCTGCGGGCCGCGCACCCGGCCGATCCGGGTGTCCACGTTGCCCCGGATCGGGGTGACCACGAGCTGACGCCCGAGGGCGTTCAGCTGGGCGATCCGGCGCAGTGCCCCGGTGCCGACGGTGGCCCCCGGCGCGAGTTCGGCGAGCATCCGGCCGTCCCGGCTGATCAACGCGTCGCGCGGATCCTCCCGGGGCGGCACCGCCGCGACCAGCAGCTCCGCCTGACCGGCGGTGGGCAGGTCCTTGTACGAGTGGACCGCGAAGTCGATCTCCTTGGCCAGCAGCGCGTCGCGTAGCGCGGAAACGAACACGCCGACGCCGAGCGCGGCGACCGGCGCGGTGGACCGGTCCCCGGCGGTGACGATCTCCACCAGTTCGACGTCGCGGCCGGTGGCGGCGCGCAGTGCGGCGGCGACCCGACCGGACTGGGCGGTGGCCAGGGCGCTGCCCCGGGTGCCCAGGCGCAACACACTCATCGGTCGGCCTCCAGGTCCGGCACGTCGCCGGCGGCGGAGGTGCCCGGCACCTCCAGGTCGAACAGTTGGCGCAGCAGCGCGGCGTACTGGTCACCACCGGGCTCGGCGGCGAGCTGACGCACCCGTACGGTCGGCGAGTGCAGCAGCCGCTGGACCACCCGGTGCACGGTGTGCGCGACCTCGGCGCGCTGGTCGTCGGTGAGGTCCGGCCGACGCTGCGCGAGTCGGCGCAGCTCGGCGCCGACCACGTCGTCGGCCCGGCCGCGTAGCGCGGCCACGGTGGGTGCCACGTCCGCGCCGCGCATCCAGCTGAGGAAGGACTCCACCTCGGTGTCGACGATCCGGGTGACGGCCGCCGTGTCGGTCGCGGCGGGCGCGTCGGTGAGTGCGCCGGCCAGGCCGTCGATGTCGATCACCGCGACGCCGGGCAGCGCCGCGGCGGCCGGCTCCACGTCCCGGGGCACTGCGAGGTCGAGCAGGACCAGCGGGCCGGTCCGGTCGGCCGGGCGGGCAGCCAGGACCCCGGTGACGGCGTCGCGAGTGAGTACCGGCTCGGCCGAGGCGGTGGCGCTGATCACCAGGTCGACCTGGCTGAGCGCGGCCGACAACTGGTCGTACGGCACCGCAGTGGCACCGTAAGCACCGGCCAGCCGGACCGCCCGGTCGTCCCGGCGGTTGACCACCCGGATCGACTCGACTCCCAGCCGGGCCAGGGTGGCGACCGCCAGGGCGCCCATTGCGCCCGCGCCGAGAACCAGCACCGGCCGGCCGGGCAGCCCACCGGGCAGCAGGTCGCCGCCGACCCGCAGGGCCGCGCTGACCACGCTCTGCCCGGCCCGGTCGATCCCGGTCTCGGCGTGTGCCCGCTTGCCGACCCGCAGCGCCTGCTGCATGAGCTCGTGCAGCAGCCGGCCGGTGGCGTCGGCCTCGTTGGCGACGTGGTAGGCGTCGCGCAACTGGCCGAGGATCTGCGCCTCGCCGACCACCATCGAGTCGAGCCCGGCCGCCACCCGGAACGCGTGTTCGACGGCGGCCTGGCCGTAGTGCACGTACAGGTGGTCGGCCAGTTCGCCGGGGGCACTGCCGACCCGCTCGCCCAGCACGCCGCAGATGTCGGCGAGACCGCCGTGGAAGCCGGTGACCGCCGCGTACACCTCTACCCGGTTACAGGTGGAGAGCACGACGGCGGCGTCGACGTACGGCTGGGCGAGCAGCCGGCGCAGCGTCTCGGGCACGTCGGTGGGGGCGACGGCCAACCGCTCCAGGGTGGCGACCGGCGTGGTCCGGTAGGACGCGCCGACGACGAGAAGGTTCATGAGCCGACCGCCTCCGCCGGGCCGGACGCGTCGAAGCTGGCACCGGACGCGTCGAAGCTGGCCGCTGCGGCGTCGAAGGATGCCGCGGCGGCGGGCCCGCCGCCCAGCCCACCCGGCAGCGCCGTCAGCCCCGGCACGCCGTGGTCGTGACCGGAGGCCGACTTGCGGTGCTCGTGGAAGGAGAGGATCTGCAACTCGATCGCCAGGTCGACCTTACGCACGTCTACTCCGGCGGGCACCACCAGTACGCACGGTGCGAAGTTGAGGATGCTGGTGACTCCGGCGGCCACCAACTGGTCGGCGACCTGCTGCGCGGCGGCGGCCGGGGTGGCGATCACCCCGATGGCGATCGACTCCTCGGCGGCCACCGCCGGCAGGTCGTCGATGTGCCGGACCACCAGTCCGTTGATCTGTTCACCGACCCGGTCGGTGTCGGCGTCGAAGAGCGCGGCGATGCGGAACCCCCGGCTGGCGAAGCCGGCGTAGCCGGCCAGCGCGTGGCCGAGGTTGCCGACCCCGACGAGCGCGACGGCCCGCCGATGGGTGAGCCCGAGCACGTACTCGATCTGCTCGATCAGCAACGCGATGTCGTAGCCGACGCCACGGGTACCGTACGAGCCGAGTTGAGACAGGTCCTTGCGCAGCTTGGCGGAGTTGACCCCGGCCGCGCTGGCCAGCCCTTCGCTGGAAACGGTCTCGTGACCGGCGTCGGCGAGAGTGTGCAGGGCACGGAGATACTCCGGGAGTCGCGCGACCGTCGCCTCAGGGAGGTCCGGCAGCGCCGGAACGGCGTCGACCCGGCCGGACGCGCCTGGCTGGCGGTGCTGACTCATGTGTCTCCGTGCGATGCGATCATTGACCCGCCGGCCCGGCCGGTCAGTCCGGTGCCCCTGTGGCAACCGCCGTCACCTGTTGTGCTATCGGGGCTCGTCAGGATTACAGCGTAGGCGCTTGTGAACGCGTGCACAAATCGCGATCTTGATCGACGGTGATAGACGAACCGCTGGATCCACGCTACCCGCCACACCGGTTCCATCCGGCGACAGCAGCACCATTATTACCAATTTCCGGCTTTTTGCCGCGCGCCGCTCCGACCGGGGGGACAACCCCACCGCGATCGGCGGGCCGGCAGGAGTGACCAGCCCGCCACCTGGCACCTAGCGTCACTGCCATGACCGCAGTCGGCATTCCGCCCGCCCTCGCACCGGCCAGCCGGCCGACGACGTTGCGCCGGCTGGCCAGCGACTCCCTCTACGTACTCACCAGCCTGCCGCTCGCGCTGGCGAACTTCGTCGTCGGCGTCGTCGGTTTCGCGCTCGGCGTCGGTCTGGTGGTCACCGTCGTCGGCCTGCCGGTGCTAAGCGGCACGCTGGCCACCGTCCGCGGGTTCGCCCAACTCGAACGGCACCGGATGGCGGGGGTCCTGGCCACCGCCCAGGTGCAGCCGCGATACGTGACGCCGGGACCGGACGCGGGCACCTGGCGACGGGTCCTGGCCCCGATCACCGACCCCCAGTCCTGGCTTGACCTGACTTTCGGCGTGCTGCGCCTGCCGGTGGCCCTGATCGCCGTGCCGGTCACCGTCACCTGGTGGGCCGGGGCACTGGCCGGCTCGCTCTACTGGACGTACGACTGGTTGCTGCCCGCCGACCCGGACGACGGCCTGGCGCCGCTGCTCGGCCTCGGCGACGCACCGGGCACCCGGGTCGCGTTGTACACCGCCATCGGACTGTTCTTCCTGGTCACCCTGCCGATCGTGGTACGCGGTTGTGCGTTGCTGCAGGCCGGCTTCGCCCGCGGTCTGCTCACCGGGGTGGCCCAGATGCGCGACCGGATCACCGACCTGGAGGAGCAGCGGCAGGCCGCGGTCAGCGCGGAGGCCACCGCGCTGCGCCGGCTGGAACGCGACATCCACGACGGGCCGCAGCAGCGACTCGTCCGGCTCGCCATGGACCTGGGGCGGGCCCGCGAGCAGTTGGCAGCTGACCCGGACGCCGCCCGGCGTACCCTGGACGAGGCGCTGGACCAGACCCGGGAGACACTGGCCGAGCTACGTGCCCTGTCCCGTGGCATCGCACCGCCGATCCTGGTCGACCGAGGGCTGCCCAGCGCGCTCGCCGCCCTGGCCGGACGCGGCGTGATACCGGTAGACCTGTCGGTCGACCCCCGGCTCGGCACGGCCGCGACGCGACCCGACCCGGCGGTGGAGAGCAGCGCCTACTTCGTGGTGGCCGAGGCGCTGACCAACGTCGCCAAGCACAGCGGGGCGGCCGCCTGCAGTGTCGGGGTACACCGCCACGACGGCGGGTTGACGATCGTGGTGGCCGACGACGGGACCGGCGGTGCCCACCTCGCCAAGGGGCACGGACTGGTCGGACTCGCCGACCGGGTACGGGCGCACGGCGGCACTCTCGCGGTGCACAGCCCGCCGGGCGGGCCTACCGAGATCCGCGCCGAGCTGCCCGGCTGAACCGCGATGGTAGACATGGCACCCATGCGAGTGGTGATCGCCGACGACGCCGTACTGCTGCGAGAGGGCCTGGTCCGGCTGCTGAGCGAGCACGGCCACCGAGTGGCGGCCGCGGTCGGCGACGGCCCGGCCCTGGTCGAGGCGGTCACCGAACACCGTCCGGACGTCTCGATCGTCGACGTACGCATGCCGCCGACGCACACCGACGAAGGGCTACGGGCGGCGGTGCGGATCCGCGAACTGGTCCCGGGGGCGCCGGTGCTGGTGCTGTCCCAGTACGTCGAGGTGTCGTACGCCGACGATCTGCTCGCCGACCGCGCCGGCGCCGTCGGCTACCTGCTCAAGGACCGGGTCGCCGCGATCGCCGAATTCCTCGACGCCCTCGCCCGGGTGGCCGCCGGCGGCACGGTGCTCGACCCGGAGGTGGTCGGTCAGCTGCTGGTCCGGCGCCGCCGCGACGACCCGCTGCGCCAGCTCACCCCGCGGGAACGGGAGGTGCTCGGGCTGATGGCCGAGGGGCGGTCGAACACCGCCATCGCCCGGCTGCTGGTGGTCACCGACGGGGCCGTCGAGAAGCACATCCACAACATCTTCAACAAACTCCAGCTGGCGCCGGACACCGAACAGCACCGGCGGGTGCTCGCCGCACTGACCTACCTACGAGGCTGACCGGATCAGTGATCGGCCGCCAGCCGTACCGCCTCGGTGAGGGACTCCGCGACCGGCACGCCACGGGCCCGGAGCCGGTCCGGGTCGGTAAAGCCGCCGGTGTACAGGATGCAACCTGCACCGACCGCCTCGGCGGCGTCCGCATCGTCGATCGAGTCGCCGATCAGTACGGTCCGGGCCGGGTCCACACCCAGCGCGGTCAGGTGCCGGTCGAGGTGACCGGCCTTGCGGTCGCCGCCGACCGCTGTCCGCAGCCCGTCGATGCGGCGAAAGGTCCGGGTCAGGCCGTACGTGTCGACCAACGGGACCAGCTCGTCGTGGAACCACATCGAGAGCAGCGACTGGCTGCCCGACCAGCTGAGCAGCGCCCGTTCGGCGTCCTCGGCGAGTCCGCAGGTGGTCAGACCGGCCCGGTACGCGGCGTGGAAGATCTGGTCCAGCCGGCCGAACTCCTCGGCGTCGACCGCCCGGCCGAGAACGTCTGCGTAGTAGTCCGCGACCGGCCGACGGAAGGCCACCCGGTGCTGCTCGGGGGTGAGCACCGGGCCGTCGACGGTGGCGATCGCGTGGTTGGTCGAGGTGACGACCAGCGCCAGGTCGTTGAGCAGGGTGCCGTTCCAGTCCCAGACCAGATGGGTGTCAAGCGGGGCCACGGCGGCACGATACCGGCCATTGGCGTCACCGGACCAGCAGGTCAGCCGACCGATCGGCCGCAGGCCACTCGACCGGTCACCCGGTCAGCCGACCGGTCGGCGCAGATCGTCGAGCAGCCGCTGCTCCTCGACCCGCCAGTACCCGTGTTCCCGGCCGTCGAGCAGCACCACCGGGAGCCGTTCGCCGTAGTCGCGCTCCAGCTCGATGTCAGCGGTGACGTCCTGCTCAACCCATTCGTCGCCGGTCTGCCCCGCCACCCGGGCGATCGCCGCACGGGCGTCGTCGCAGAGGTGGCAGCCGGGGCGGGTGATCAAGGTGATTCTGGGCTGGCGACGCGACACGCCGGGGAGCTTACCGCTTCCCGACAACCAAAGCGTCGGGTAACCGACAGCGGACAGCCAGTGCGACATGGGCACGCCGCCCTGCGGAAATACTTCGTCGTTGTGTAACGGACTCCACACGCGTGGGTGACGTTGGCCCTATCATCGCCTTGGGTCGACTCACCCGTTTTGCCGTGAGTCGCCACCCCTCAGCCCGAGGAGGCCGCCGTGCCCGTTGTCGCACCGCACCAGCACCTCAGGAGGGTTCGCCGGTCCATGAGGCTCACCACCGACCCGCCGGTCTGCGCCGGCATCAGCGCCGGTATCAGCACCCAGCTCACCGACCCAGGTGCCCGGGCCCGGCAACACGCCGGGTCGCCGCAGGCACGAACGGAGGACGCCCAATGAGTGTCTACTCCCCGCAGATCGTTCTCCCGTCGGCCAGCCGCGAGGTAGCTGCCGCCCGGATCGCCCTCGGCGAGGGGTTGTCGCTGCTACGTGCGTCGATGCACGAGATGCTCAGCATCACGATGCGCGGCGACGGCGACACCCGAGGGACCAGGCCACGCACCCAGCCCAACGAGGGGCCGAGCCGACGTCAGCCCGGCGCCAACAGCAAGCCGATGGGTGGCGCGGTGGCCGCCCCGGCCCGGCCGACCATGCCGACCCAGCCGGACGGCAACGAGGCGGAGACCACCGTTCTGCCGGTCATCCCCGACCAGGGCAGTCGGTCCGGCGCACCACCAGGCGGCTATCCGGACCGGCCGGACCCGTCCGATCCCGCCCGCGAGGTCTGGGCGCTGGTGGAACGGGCCCAGGCTGGCGAGACCGAGGCGTTCGGTCTGATCTACGACCGGTACGTGGACACCGTATTCCGATTTGTCTACTTCCGGGTGGGCAACCGGCAACTCGCCGAGGATCTCACATCGGATACCTTCCTGCGCGCCCTGAAGCGGATCGGCAGCTTCACCTGGCAGGGCCGGGACCTCGGGGCCTGGCTGGTGACCATCGCCCGCAACCTGGTCGCGGACCACTTCAAGTCGGGACGGTACCGACTAGAAGTTACTACGGGTGACGTGATGGATGCGGAACGCGAGGATCGCGGCCCGGAGGGAAGCCCCGAGGCAGCGGTCGTCGACCACATCACCAACGTCGCCCTACTGACCGCCGTCAAGCAGCTCAACCCGGAGCAGCAGGAGTGCATCGTTCTCCGTTTCCTGCAAGGCTTCTCGGTCGCCGAGACCGCCCGGGCGATGGGCAAGAACGAGGGGGCGATCAAGGCCCTGCAGTACCGGGCGGTACGGGCGCTGGCCCGACTCCTGCCCGACGGTTTCCAACCGTGACTAAGCCAGCACAGAAAGCGACTGCGGTCACGCGTAGTGATGAATCTCGCCACCGGCCCGTAACCCAACTGACCGCTCAGGCGTTTCTTGGGTTGCGACCGATGATGCCAGCACCTCGCCAGCCATCAGGCAGCGTGCCAGGACCCGCAACGGGTCACCTCCCCAGCGACCCTGGCCGTGGTCGCACCGGATAGTGGCGACACCCGCCACTGAAGCCGTGACCCGCGAAGGGAGGTGTCCGCGATGAGCAAGCTCTATCTCTTCCGCCGACGCGCCGAACGATTCGCACAACTTCTCGACCGCGCCGAGGGCGGAGGGCGGCACCAGGTCCGCGATCCGCTGGACGACGAGCTGGCCGGGCTCACGGCACTCGGGCGCCGAATGTCCGAAATGCCGAAATCACCGGACAGCGGCGTGGACCCGGACTACCGGGCACACCTGCGCGCCGTGCTGATCGCCACCGCCGAGCGCGAAGGCATCGGCGCCGGCGCGCCGACGGCTCCGTACCGCCGCCTGCCCGAACGGCCCCGGTCCCGCTGGTTCGCCGGTCGGGCGGCGGGGGCCCGCGCGGCGACGACCGCCGGCCGGGCCCGGACCCGCGCGGTCATCATCGCCACCGTCGCGTTCGGGGCAATCACCGTCTCCGGCATGTCCGCCGCCACCGAGCAGGCGGTGCCGGGCGACACCCTGTACGGGATGAAGCGGTCCACCGAACGGGCCCAGCTCGCTCTGGTCCAGTCCGACTCCTCCCGCGGACAACTGTTCCTCAGCTTCGCAGAAGTACGGATGGGCGAAGCGCTCATCGTGTACGACGAGCCCACCGCGTTCAGCGCAGTGCTGGACGACATGGACGGCCAGACCCGGGAAGGCGTCCGGCTGCTCACCTCCGCCGCCGCTGTCGGCGGTGACGAGAGCCCACTGGACGTGATCGACTCTTTCGTGTCCACGCAGCGTCCCATGTTGCGGCAACTCGCCGACGGGTCGGCGGCGAACCGGGACCGGGTCGGCGAATCACTCACCCTCCTCGACCGGGTCCGGGCCCGGACCACGGCATTGCGCGACGAGCTGACCTGCTCGGCTCCGGCGACCAGCGCCAGCGACGAACTCGGCCCGCTGCCGACCAGCTGCGTATCGGCCGAGCCGGCCGGTAGCATTCGTGTCCCGGGCGGCCTGGTCGGGCCGCCCGTCGGCGAGTCGTCGGGCGACCAGGGTCGCGCTGACGTAGCACCCGCCCCCGCCGCAGGTGCCGACTCGTCGATCGACCCGGAGGTCGACGACCGGCCGTCGACCAGTCCGCAGCAGCCGAGCCTCGCCGAGCCACAGGTCGGCGAGGCCACCGAGACGGATCTGCCAGGCCCGCGCCCGGCGGTCAAGGACAACCCGGCCGCTGACCGGTGACCTGACCGGGCCGGTGGCGCCGCCCGACGGGAGAGTGATGCCGGCGTGCCCCGCACCCGCAAGGTGACCATCAGTACGGACGCTGCCGGTCACACCACGGGTTGGGCGACCATCGGGCTGGCAGCCGCGACACCGGTGGCCGCTGACCAACGGGCAGCGGCCTTCTTCGACGTCGACAACACCATGCTGCGTGGTGCGTCAATCTACTGGCTGGCGCGCGGCCTGGCCGCCCGCAACTACTTCACCACCGCCGACCTCGCCCAGTTCGCCTGGCGGCAGGCGCGGTTCCGGCTGCTCGCCGCGGAACACGCCGGGGACATGTCGCACGCCCGGGAAGCGGCCCTGGCGTTCGTCGCCGGTTGGCGGGTCAGCGACGTGGAACGCCTCACCGAGGAGATCTTCGACGAGTTGATAACGTCGCGGATCTGGCCCGGCAGCCGGGCCCTGGCGCAGGTGCACCTCGACGCCGGGCAACGGGTGTGGCTGGTCAGCGCAACTCCGGTCGAGGTCGGCCGGGTAATCGCCCAGCGTCTCGGGTTGACCGGTGCGCTCGGTACCGTCGCCGAGGTCGTCGACGGAACGTACACCGGTCGGCTGGCTGGCGAACTGATGCACGGCCCGGCCAAGGCCGAGGCGATCGTGCAGCTCGCCGCAGTCGAAGGGCTCGAGCTCGCCCGCTGCAGCGCGTACAGCGACTCCGCCAACGACCTGCCGATGCTCACCGCCGTCGGACACCCGGTCGCGGTCAACCCGGACACCGCGCTGCGCCGCCAGGCACGGGAGCGGGGCTGGCAGGTCCGGGACTTCCGGACCGGTCGCAAGGCGGCGCGGATCGCGGTACCGTCGACGGTCGCCGCCGGTTTCCTGGCCGGCGCGGTGACGGCCGGCCTGGCCATCCGCCGCCGCCGGGCAACAGGCTGACCAGGACAGAGACATCCGGCTCATTCGGGCCGGGCATCCGGCCCACCCCGGCCGGCGACGCCGGCATCGGATCAGGAAGGCATCGGTGTGACGGTCACCGCACGCCCGGTCGAGTCGACCGGGGCACCCAGCCACCCGCCGGGTCGGCACCGCCACCACCGTCCGTGGCATCTGGCCGGGCTGGCCGGGGCGCTGGCAGCTGCGGTCCTGCTGGTCGTGTTGCCGCAGGCCGGCCCGACGACCAGCGCGGACGAGCCGGACCGGCTGCGTACCGTCGCCGAGGTCTGGCCGGCGGTTGAGATCACCGAGGTACCCGCCAACCTCACCGACGGGCCGGCGTACAGCCCGGTGCTGTTCCTCGACGGCGCCACCTCGGTCGGCACCGCGCCGAGCCCGGACGGCACCGCGCTGCGGCTGGTCGTGCGGGCCGCCGACGGATCGGTCCGGGAACTGCGCCGGCTCCCGCTCGGCGCTACCCCGCAGTTCGGTGGGTTCACCACCAACGGGGACACGTTGGCCTGGTCCGAGTCGGTCGCGGACGAGGACGGCCGCGGGCGGACCGAGATGTGGGCCGCCGGCTGGGCCGACGACGCCGAGCCACGCCGGCTCACTACCGACACCGGCGACGTGGTCTTCTTCAACTCCCAGTACGACATGGTGATCAACGAAGGCAGTCTGTACTGGGTCGCCGTGGCGCCCGGGACCGAACCGGCGACCGAACTGCGATCGGTCCCGCTGGCCGGCGGCGAGGTGACCGTACGCACCGATCCGGGTGCCTGGGCGTTGTCCAGGTGGCCGACGATGGTCAGCGCTGGCAGCGGCGGGACCGGCCCGATCCGGATCCGTGACCTCGTGCAACGCCGGATCACCGACGTCCCCGCCGGCCCGACCGAGCTGGTCACCTGCGGTCCCACCTGGTGCCGGGTGCTGGTGCTGGCGGCGGACGGCCCAGGCCGGATCGACCTGATGCGCCCGGACGGTACGGACCGTCGGCGCATCGGCGACGGCTCGGTGACCGCAAGCACAATCGACGTCGCCGTGCTGGACCGGTTCGAGGTGCTGTCGCTGTCGTCGGCACCCACCTCACTGACCAACTCGCAGCAGTTGATCATTTACGATCTGCAGCTCGACGAGGCGATCGTGGTGAGCGACGACGTGGGCATGGTGCTCTGCCGTGGCGGTATGCTGTGGTGGTCGGTCGGCGACGACAGCGCCGCCTCCTGGCAGGTGCTGGATCTGCGAAGCTTGACGGACTGACCGGCTCAGCGGCCGAACGGGTCCGGCCGACGATCCAGCAGCCGGTGCAGGGCCTGCTGGATCGTCTCCCGCACCTGATCAGCCAGGTTGAACACGACCAACGGGTCATCGGCGTGGTCGGCGAACTGGGTGGTCGGGATCGGCGGGCAGAACTCGATCAGCCATTTGCTCGGCAACGGCACCAGGCCAAGCGGCCCCAGCCACGGAAAGGTCGGCGTCACCGGGAAGTACGGCAGGCCGAGAATCCGGGCGAGCGGGGCGATGTTCGCCAGCATCGGATAGGTCTCCTCGGCGCCGACGATCGCCACCGGAACGATCGGCGATCCGGTCCGGATGGCCGCCGAGACGAACCCACCCCGACCGAACCGTTGCAGCTTGTAACGCTGCGAGTACGGCTTTCCGACTCCCTTGAAGCCCTCCGGGAAGACCCCGACCAGTTCCCCACCACCGAGCAACCGCTCGGCGTCCGGGTTGCAGGCCACCGTGCCGCCGAACTTGCGGGTCAGTTCGGACAGGAACGGCAGCCGGAAGACCAGGTCGGCGCTGAGCAGCCGCAGGTGCCGATGCTGCGGATGCTCGTCGTGCAGGATCGCGGTGAGCACGGCCGCATCCAGCGCGACCGTGCCGGAGTGGTTGCCGACCACGAGCCCGGCACCGTCCACCGGCAGGTGTTCGATCCCGGACACCTCGGTGCGGAACCACTCGCGGTAGAGCGCCCGCAGCACCGGCAGGAACACGCTTTCGGTGAGCTCGGGATCAAAGCCGAACTCGTCCACCTCGTACTCGCCGGCCAACCGGCGGCGCAGGAACGCCAGGCTGGCGGCCACCCGTTGATCCCAGACGTCGCCGGGTCGGTCCGGCACGGTCATGCCAGTTTCCGCTGATCGCCGACACGGGCGGCGCGGGCCCGGCGGATGCCGGCCAGGATCGCCTGTTCGGCGGCGGCCAGCCGGTCACCGGCGAGCAGCGTTCCGTCCGGGTGGGCGCGCAGGAAATCGTCGAAGGCGGCCTGCGTCGACCGCGGCTCGAACCCGAACTCGCGGATCAACCGGGAGGTGTCGACCACCCGGCCGTGGACGAACAGGTCGATTTGGTCGAACCCGTAGCGCCCTACGCCGAAGGCCCGGGTGACGCCAGCAGCGCCGGACAGCCCCGGCTCCAGCACCGGTACGGCGACCCGGCCGGCCCGCCGGATCGCCTGGGAGAGGGTGAGTACGCCCGGACCGGCGACGTTGAACGTGCCCGGACGGTCTTCCACCACGGCCCGGTGTAGCACCTCGAGCGCGTCGTCGACGTGCACGAACTGCAGCCGGGGGTCCCGTCCGAAGACGGTCGGCACCAGCGGCTGGGCGAAGTAGCGGGTCAGACTGGTCTCGGCGGTCGAGCCGATGAACGGGGCGAACCGTAACACGGTGGCGGTGACGTCGGGCCGGCGGCGGCGGAAGCCGCGCACGTACGCCTCGATGTCCAGGATGTCGCGGGCGAACCCGCCGCGCGGCACCTCACGGGGCTCGGTGTCCTCGGTGAAGACCGCCGGATCGCGGAACGAGGCACCGTACGCCGCCGTCGACGAACGCACCACCAGCTTACGCAGACCAGACGCCCGCTGGCAGGCGGCGAGCAGCTGCATGGTGCCGATGACGTTCTGTTCCTTCATCGCAGCGCGGCCGCCGTACTGCTGATCCGGTCCACTGACCACGGCCAGGTGCACGACGGCAGACGCATCGAGGTCCGCGATGATGCCACTGGCCGCACCAGCGTCGGCGCGGACCTGGTCGACGTCGCGCAACAGATCCGCGAAGTCCGGCACCGGTGTGGCGGTGTCCAGCCCGACGACCCGGCCGACCCGGGGGTCGGCGGCTAGTCGACCGGCGACCCGGGCACCGATGAATCGACTCGTTCCGGTTACCACCACGGTCGGGGACCTCACCATCGGGCCCTCCAAGTGCCGGCGGGTGACCGGAGCGTTGCTGAGCCGGGCCTGGGCCCGGCCACGGTCACTTGCCGAGACGTCGACGCTGGACGCGGGTCTTGCGCAGCAGCTTGCGGTGCTTCTTCTTGGCCATACGCTTGCGGCGCTTCTTGACCACCGAGCCCATACGAAAGCCTTTCCAACGAACGTTCGGGTCGGCCCGTGCGCAGCATGCGGGGAGGCTGACGCGTGGACCGAACGGGACAACCGGCCGGGCCGGCGGGCGGACTCACCCGCGCATACGACGGCACGGCCGGCGTCAAGCCTAGCCCGCGCGTTTCATCAGCACCAACGCGGCCCCGGCGCCAGCCGGGGGACGCGTCGGTGCTGGGCATCTCCGGATACCCGCTAGGCGGTCTCCCGGAAAGCCCCTCGCAGGTACTCGTGCACCGCGTGTTCCGGCACCCGGAACGACCGGCCGACCCGTACTGCGGAAAGCTCACCGGAGTGCACGAGTCGATAGACGGTCATCTTGGACACCCGCATCACCCTCGCCACCTCGGCGACGGTCAGGAACTTGACCTCCGACAGCCTGTCCTCGGACTGTGGTGATCCTGCCATGGTTCACCGATCCATCCCATTTCCCCGGCGCGTGCCGCCCGGCGGGACCCTTCCGCGCCGCGACGGACAACGCACGTGTTACCAGTACGGTAACGGGGTCGCTGTGACCGGCGCGATCCGTTCCGTCATTTGATCCCGACGGCGGGGCGGCCGACACCCGTACGAGCTACCGGCACGACGGCGGCGGGTGACGGCTCAGCCGACCGCCCGCCGGACGTAGTCGACGCACGCCTCCTGCAGGCCCTCCCAGGCTTCACCGAACTGCGTCCGGGCGGCCTCGTCGAGACCCACGCCGTCGTGCACCACGGACCGGAAGAACGCCAACGTCCGCTCCTCGCCGAACCGGTCGACCAGGTGCCGGACCGCCAGGTAGCCCACCCCGTACCCGGCACCTACCTGCCAGTCCTCGGCGTCCGCGGTCGGCTCGACGCTGCTCAGCGGCCCCTGCCAGTCCTGTTCCAGGACCAGCCGGCGGACGTCGTCCAGCCCTTCGTAGCGGACCACCGGCCGGCCGCCGGCCGCCGCATGCTCCGCCAGTCCCTCGATCAGCCACCAGGCGGCCCGCTCCCGGTTCCCGCCGTCCGGCAGGGACGCGGCGTGGGTCAACTCATGACGCAGCAGGTCCGGCCGGACCACGTCGCGCAGATTGGTGCCGTTGAGCACGATCTCGTAGTGTCCGCCGCCGACCGCCACCGCATACCCGGCGGTCCAGTCCGGACGGTTTCCGCCGTACCAGCTGCCCCATTCGTCGGCACCGGCGTAGAAGACCCGGTACCGGTCCGGGGCGGCACCGGAGACCGCGTACCGGTCCGCGACCGCCGCCGCCTCCTCGGCGTCGCGCAGCAGGTCGGGCAGCAGATCCCGGTACTGCGGGGTGGTCGCCACCAAGGTCCGGTTGCCGGTCGCGACGACCAGTTCGCTGACCTCCCAGGGCCGCGGCCCGTCCTGCAGGGTCAGCGACGGCTCGACCGCCACGAGGCGCAGCCGTCCGCCCTCGGTGCTCCAGCGCTGACCGACCACCACTTCGCTGGTCTCGCAGGAGGGCGCCACGAAGCAGTGCTGGTAGCTGACCAGCAACCGCCATTCGGTGCCGGTCGGTGACGGGGCGGTCGGTGACGGTGGCGGGCCTGCGGTTACCGGCGCGGTCGCCGTCGGTGCGGCGGTGACCGTGGCCATGGCCGTCGGTGCGGTGGTCGTCGTCGCGGTCGGCGCGGCCGACCCGGTGGCCGCCGACGTGGGCGTGGCGCTGGCGGTCGGGTCGAACTCGACCGGCAGCGTACTGACCGACGGGCGCCACGCCGTCACCTGCATCGCGCGCAGGGTCTGGAACTGGCGGGCCAGATCGTCGTGGGCGGCCGAGCCGGGTTCGGCGACCGCGAGGAAGCCCCGTTCGTTGCCGGCGATCAGCGCGGCGGCCTGCTGGTCGAGCAGGGCGTTGATCTGGGTACGCAGCCAGGCCTGGACAGCGGCCGGCGGATCACCCGGCACCGGGCTGGCCGGCGGGCCGGTCTGCGGGGTGGCCGTCGGCTCGATCACCGGCGGTTCCGGGCTGGGCAACCGGTCGATCAGCGCCACCGCACCGACCACCGGCACGGCGCAGAGCAACACCGTCGCGACGATGCCGAGCACCGGCCAGAGCGACCAGCGCCGCTCCGGCGGCGGGATCACCGGGATCGGCGCAGGATCCGGCCGCTCCGGCTGGTCCATCGGGGACGAATCTGGTTCGTCCGATCCATCGGACTCCGGCCGGCCCGTCGAACTGTCCGGCTCCGGCTCATCGGTCGGTACGGAGTCCTGCCGGTCGGTCACCCGCCGAATGATACGGGGGCCGGAACCATCCCGGTCCAGCCCGGGTTGAGCGGCAACACAGGGTGCCGGCGTCAGTCGCGGGAGAGCAGCGCCCGGCCGAGAAACGCCACGTTGGCTGGACGCTCAGCGAGCCGGCGCATCAGGTAGCCGTACCAGTCGGTGCCGTAGGGCAGGTAGACCCGCATGGTGTAGCCCTCCCCCGCGAGCCGGGCCTGTTCGGCCGGTCGAACCCCGTACAGCATCTGGAACTCGAACTCCTCCGGCGCCCGGTCGAACCAGCGGGCCCGGTCCTCGGCGATCGCGATCAGGCGCGGGTCGTGAGTGGCCAGCATCGGGTAGCCGGCGCCGGAGAACAGGATGTTGAGGCACCGCACGAAGGACTTGTCGACGTCGATCGCCGACTGGTAGGCGACCGACTCCGGCTCCGCATACGCCCCCTTGCACAGCCGCACCCGGGAACCGGCGGTGGCCAGCTCCCGGCAGTCCGTCTCGGTACGCCGCAGGTAAGCCTGCAGCACCGCCCCGGTGGATGGATGGTCGGCACGCAGCGTCTGCAGAACGTCCAGGGTCGAGTCGGTGGTGGTGTGGTCCTCCATGTCGAGGGTGACGGTGCCACCGACGGCGGCCGCCGCCGCGCAGATCGCCTGGGCGTGCCCGGTCGCCGCCGGCTCGTCGAACCGCTGCCCGAGCGCGGAGAGCTTCACGCTGACATCGGCGCCGGCGGCGAGACCGGCCCGGTCCAGCGCGTCCAGCAGGGCCAGGTACTCCGCCCGCACGGCGCTGGCCTGCTCGGCGGTGGTGGTGTCCTCACCGAGGTGGTCGATGCTGATCACCAGACCGGTACCGGTGAGCTCGGCCGCGGCGGTCAACGCCTCGTCGATGGTGGTGCCGCCGACGAATCGGCGTACCACGTCACGGCTGAACGGGGCGGCGGCGACCAGCCGTTCGATCGTGGTCGACCGGGACGCGGCGAGGATGACCGAGCGAAGCATAGGGCGAGCGTATCGCCCTTGACCACGACCGGCCCGGCCAGTGGCCGAGGTCCGGCCGCAGGCCGAGATCCACCGACGCCGGGCGTGCGTCGGTGAGCTACAACAGTGCTGTGGACAAGATCTCCCCGCGCCGGCTCCGGTCGACCAGTGTCCAGCTCGGTGCGCTCACCGCGCTGGCGCTCTCCCTCTCCGGCTGCAACCTGGTCCCGGACGACGACTGCGACGACGACCGGTCGATGGGTGCCGGCTCCGGCGGCGGCACGACGGTGCTGGCGATGGCCGCCGGCGGCGCCGGGGCGTTCGTCGCCCGTACCACGCCGGAAGCTCCGGCCGACACCACAGCGGCCATGCCCGACCGAGGCGGATTCGGCACCCACCTCGCCTCCTGCGGCGGCTGAGCGTGCGGCGCGAAACCTGTCGGCCCCGGCCGGACTGGGACGCGACGGTACGGCAGCAGGGTCTGGTGTACGCCGACACCGAACTGCCCAACGGCTCGGTGATGTCCTACTGGGATGAATCCGCCTGCTACGCCTTCGACCTACCGGAGGTGCTGCGGCTGGAGGAGGCGACCGAGGAACTGCACCGGATGGCGGTGGCGGCGGCCGAGCACGTGGTGACGCACCGGCGGTACGCCGATTTCGGCATCCCGGCGTGGGCCACCGACGCAGTCGCCCGGTCGTTGCGCGAGCGGCCACCGAGTCTGTACGGCCGGTTCGACCTCTGGTACGACGGCTCCTGGCCACCGAAGCTGCTGGAGTACAACGCCGACACCCCCACCGCCCTGGTCGAAGCCGCGATCGTGCAGTGGTACTGGCTGGAGGACACCCGACCGCAGCTCGACCAGTGGAACAGCCTGCACGAACGGCTGGTGGCGGGCTGGGCGCAGATTAAGGCCGGGATGTACCATCCGACGCTGCACGTCACCTGGTCGAGCGAGGAGGAGACCGGCGAGGATCTGATGACCGCCGGATACCTCGCCGAGACCGCCCGCCAGGCCGGGCTGACCGCCGAGCTGCTGCCGATGCTGGACGTAGGCTGGGACGGCCGGCGCTTCGTCGACGCCGCCGACCAGCCGATCACCACCTGCTTCAAGCTCTACCCGTGGGAGTGGATGCTGGCCGAGCCGTACGGGCGGCTGGCGCTCGCACCGGGCACCCCGACCACCTGGATCGAGCCGGCGTGGAAGCTGCTGCTGTCGAACAAGGCGCTGCTGGCGGTGCTCTGGGAGCTGTTTCCGGACCACCCGTACCTGCTGCCGGCGTACCTGGACGGACCGCGCGGGATGCCGGAGTACGTCGCCAAGCCGCTGCTCGGCCGGGAAGGCGCGGCGGTACGGATCGTGGCTGCCGGCGGTGAGATCGAGAATCCGGGCGACTACGGCGCCGAAGGCTGGTGCTACCAGGAGTTCCGGGCGCTGCCGGCGTTCGACGGCAACCATCTGGTGCTGGGCAGCTGGGTGGTGGCCGGCGAGTCGGCCGGTGCCGGGTTACGGGAGAGTTCCGGATTGATAACCGACGGGTACGCCCGGTTTCTGCCGCACTACGTGGCCGCCCACCGGGCGATCTGAATCGTCTACGGTTGTCAGGTGGACTTCGACGCCTACGCGCGGACCGCAGTTGATCTGGTCAACTCCCCGTTGGCTGACCTCGACGACCTGAGGGCGCTGTTCCACGGCGACCACGTCTGGATGTGCGACGAGGTCTGTGACCGCGACCTGACGGTGTTCCGGCGGGCCGGTAGACGCCTGCGGGACGTCTTCGAGTACGGCACCACCGGGCGCGATGCCGACGCGGTCGCCGAGCTCAACTCGCTGCTCGCGGCGTTTCCGGTGCAGCCGCGGATCTCCGGCCACGACTCCAACGACTGGCACATGCACGTGACCGGCCGGGGAGCCTCGGTCAGCGCCGAGTATCTGGCTGGGGCGGTGTGGGGGCTGTCGGTCTGGCTGTGCGAGTACGGCAGTGCCCGGTTCGGCGTCTGTGCTGACGCCCGCTGCGGCAACGTCTACCTGGACACGTCGTCGAACTGCTGCCGGCGGTTCTGCTCGGAGCGCTGCGCCACCCGCTCGCACGTGGCCGCGCACCGGGCCCGCAAGCGCGCCGCGGTCGAGGACAAGCCGCTGCTGCCGGTCAGCTGACGGTCTTCCCCGGCTCCAGCCGGCCAGTCTTTCCGGCTCAGCCGGCCGGCTGGTCGGCGGTCGCCGACCGGCCGGGGCTGCCGCCGTCGATGGCGGCCAGGTGCCGGCGGGCGAACGCCAACGAATCGCGCAGGTCGGCCTCGCGCACCGTACGGCTGCGGGCGCCACGGGTGGCGACCTCGACCGCCACCGCGCCCCGGAAGCCGTTGCCGGCCAGCGAGCTGAGCAGCTCGCCGCACGGCTGGTTGCCCCGGCCGGGGACCAGATGCTCGTCGCGGCCGAGGCCGCTGCCGTCGCCGAGGTGCACGTGCTCCAGCCGGTCGCCCATCGCGGCGGCGAGGGCCAGTGCGTCGGCCCGCGACGCGGCGCAGTGCGACAGGTCAAGGGTGTACGCGTCGTAGCCGACCTCGGTCGGATCCCAGCCGGGCTGGTACGGAACGAACTCACGGCCGGCCATCCGGACCGGGAACATGTTCTCCACCGCGAACCGCACCTGTGGGTGGGCGTCGCGCAGGGTACGCAGCCCGTCGGCGAAGGTACGGGCGTAGTCACGTTGCCAGCTGAACGGAGGATGCACCACGACGGTCGGCGCGCCGAGCGTCTCGGCCAGTACGGCCGAGCGGCGCAGTCGTTCCCACGGGTCGGAGCTCCAGACCCGCTGGGTGACCAGCAGGCAGGGGGCATGCACAGCGAGTACCGGCACACCGTAGTGCGCGGCAAGCCCACGCAGCGCGCCAGCGTCCTGGCTGACCGCATCGGTCCAGACCATCACCTCGATGCCGTCGTAGCCGAGCGCGGCGGCCAGCTCGAAGGCGGCCGCCGTCGGCTCGGGAAACACCGATGAGCTGGAGAGCAGCACGGGTACCGCGGAGGTCACGACGCCCAGCCTAGCCCGGCCGGCGCGGACCTGCCGGGCCGGTGACCGTGCCCAGGTCACCGGCAGAGATCAGCTCCAGCTGTGCCATCCGGCGCAGGATCACCCCTTCCCGCAGCGCCCACGGACAGATGTCGAGCGACTCGATGCCCAACTGCCGCATGACCGACTCGGCCACCATCGCCCCCGCCAGCAACTGGTGCCCCCGGCTGGCGCTGACCCCTTCGAGTTCGCGCAACTCGGCAGGCGGGATGTGGCGGATGAACCCGGTCACCTGACGCAGCCCGGTACGGGTCAGCCGCCGGGGCGCCCACAGCCCGGCGCTGGACGGCGCGGCCCCGGTCAGCCGGGCCAGGGTGCGGAACGTCTTGGAGGTGCCGACCGTCCGGTCCCAGCCCTGCGCCTGCAGCAGCGGGACCATCGTCTGCACCTGGGCGTCGACGTACTCCCGCAGGTCGGCGACGAACTGTGCGGCCGGCGGGCTGGCGGTGAACGGGGTGACCCCGAGCCGTTCCCGGGTCAACCGGCCGGCCCCGAGCGGCAGCGACTGGGCCAGGTGCGGCTCCTCGTCGACACCGGCGGCCAGCTCCAGGGAGCCGCCGCCGATGTCCAGCACCAGCAGCCGGCCGGCGGACCAGCCGAACCAGCGGCGGACCGCGAGGAAGGTCATCCGGGCCTCGTCGGTGCCGGAGAGCACCTGCAGGTGCACGCCAGTCTCGACGCGGACCCGGGCCAGCACCGCCGCCGAGTTGGTGGCGTCGCGCACCGCCGAGGTGGCGAACGCGATCAGGTCGCTGGTCTTCCAGTGGTCGGCTGCGGCCCGCGCGGCGGCCACCGCTTCGACCAGGGCGTCCGCCCCGGCCGGGGTGAGCGCGCCGTCCGGACCGATCTGTTCGGCGAGCCGCAGCAGCGACTTCTCCGAGTGTGCCGGCCACGGGTGGGCGCCAGGGTGTGCGTCCACCACGAGCAGATGCACGGTGTTGGAGCCGACGTCGAGCACACCCAGTCGCATGTGATCACCCTAGGCCAATCCGGCGTACCGACCCGCTTGCCCGGCCCGCCGCAGGTGGCAGGCGTACCCTGGCCGGGTGGCACCCCGTGGCGAGCTCCGGATCCTGGTCGAGACCCCGGCCGACCCCCGCAGTCGGGAGGTCGAGCTGGACTTTCCCCGTGAGTGGATCGAGTTCGTCGACCCGGCCGACGCCGCGCATCTGATCCGGGCCGACCTGACCTGGTTGCTGTCCCGCTGGACCTGTGTGTTCGGTGGGTCCTGCCACGGCATCATCGCCGGCCGGGCTGGGGACGGCTGCTGTTCGCACGGTGCCTTCTTCACCGACAGCGACGACGAGAACCGGGTCAAGGCGGCCGCGAAGCGGCTCACCCCGCAGACCTGGCAGCACTACCGGCGCGGGTTCAAGAACTACACCGAGATGGACACCGTCGACGGTAAGAATCCGGCGCGGCGGACCGCCACCCGCAGCGCCGACGGGCCGTGCGTGTTCCACAACGACGCCGACTTCCCCGGTGGCGGGGGTTGTGCGCTGCACGCCCAGGCGCTGCGCGACGGGGTGCATCCGCTGGAGTACAAGCCGGACGTCTGCTGGCAGTTGCCGATCCGCCGGGACCAGGAGTGGGCCAAACGCCCGGACGGCAGCAAGGTGCTGGTCTCCACGCTGACCGAGTTCGACCGGCGGGGCTGGGGTGCCGGTGGGCACGATCTGGACTGGTGGTGCACCTCGTCGCCGGAGGCGCACGTCGGGGGCGAGCCGATGTACCGGTCGTACGAGCCGGAGCTGACCGCGCTGGTCGGCAAGGCGGCGTACGCCCGGTTGGCCGAGCTGTGCGCGGCACGGGCCCGGCGTGGCCTGGTGGCAGCGCACCCGGCCACGCCGCGCCGGCGGACGCCGAACGCCCGCCGGTCGGACTGACACCGAAGCGACCGCCGGCCCCGGCACCGGCCCCAACATTTGGTCAGGACTCGAACTTGTAGCCCAGCCCGCGCACGGTGACGATGAAGCGCGGGGCCGACGGCTCCGGTTCGATCTTGGAACGCAGCCGCTTGACGTGCACATCGAGGGTTTTGGTGTCCCCGACATAGTCGGCACCCCACACCCGGTCGATCAGCTGCCCCCGGGTGAGCACCCGGCCGGCGTTGCGCAGCAGCAGCTCGAGCAGCTCGAACTCCTTCAGCGGCAGCTGGACCGAGTCACCGTCGACGGTCACCACGTGCCGCTCGACATCCATCCGAACCGGTCCGGCGGTCAGCGTCGCGGTGGACGCTTCGATCACCTCGGTGCTCTGTCTGCGCAGCACCGCCCGGATCCGGGCGACCAGCTCCCGGGGCGAGTACGGCTTGGTGACATAGTCGTCGGCGCCGATCTCCAGGCCCACCACCTTGTCGATCTCGCTGTCCCGGGCAGTCACCATGATGATCGGTACCCGGGAGCGTTGCCGCAGTTCACGGCAGACCTCGGTGCCGGACATCTCGGGCAGCATCAGGTCGAGCAGCACGATGTCCGCTCCGGTGCGGTCGAACTCGGTGAGCGCGGCGGTGCCGGTTGGCGCCACCGACACCTCGAACCCCTCTTTGCGCAGCATGTAGGAGAGCGCGTCGGAGAAGGACTCCTCGTCCTCCACCACGAGTACCCGGGCCACTTGTCGTTTCCTTCCCTGTGTCCGGCCTGATCCGCTCAGACCTACTCGTGCGCGGCCGGACCGGTGTCGATCTCAACCGATTCGGGTAGCGGCAGTGCGGCGTCCGGCGGGCTGGCAGGCAGCCGCAGCGTGAACGTCGACCCTCCACCCAGCGTGCTGGAAACCTCGACCCGACCGCCATGGTTGGTGACGATGTGCTTGACGATGGCCAGGCCCAGCCCGGTGCCGCCGGTGCTGCGCGAGCGTGCCTGGTCGGCCCGGTAGAACCGTTCGAAGATCCGGTCAACCTCGTCGGGGGCGATGCCGATGCCCTGGTCCGCGACGGCGATGTCGACGTATTCGTCGGCCCGGGAGGCGGTCACCGTGACCCGGGTGTCCGCACCGGAGTAGGCGATCGCGTTCTCCACCAGGTTCGCCACCGCGGTGGCGATCTGGCTGTCGCGACCGTACACGGTCAGCCCGCGCTCGCCCGTCACCGTCACCTCGATCCGGCGGGCTGCGGCCGGGGTACGGGTCCGGTCCACGACCTCGGCCAGCACCCAGTCGACCGCGATCGGGTCGGGGGCCGGCAGCGGCTCGGCTCCCTGTAGCCGGGTGAGTTCGAGCAGCTCGTTGACCAGCCGGCCGAGCCGGGTCGACTCGTGCTGAATCCGTTCGGCGAATCGGCGGGCGGCGGCCACGTCCTCGGTCGGGTCGGTGACCGCGCTGTCCGGGTCGGTGGCGTCCAGCAACGCCTCGGCGAGCAGCTGCAGGGCACCGATCGGGGTCTTCAGCTCATGACTGACGTTGGCGACGAAGTCCCGGCGGACCCGGGCCACCCGGTGCGACTCGGTGACGTCGGCGGCTTCGACCGCCACGTGGTTGCCGCGCAGGCCGACGGCCCGCAGGTGCACCCCGAGCGGGTCCTGGGTGCCGCCTTCGCGGCCCCGGGGCAGGTCGAGCTCCACTTCGCGACGCACGCCAGTGCGGCGGACCTGCCCGGCCAGGGTACGGATGATCGGGTGCGCGGTGACGCTGCCCGGCGTCGGCCCGGCCCGGAGCATTCCCATCGCCCGGGCCGCCGGGTTGACCAGCACCGGCACGTCGGTGTCGTCGAGCACCACCACGCCGACCCGCAACGAGTCCAGGCTCCGGCGGGCCAACGAGTCGATGAGGCTGCGGGCCGGGGCCGGGGGTGCCGCAGCGGCGTCGTTCGCGACGATCTGCGGCCTCCCGTTGCTGGACGTACGCTGCCCGCCCCGGTGTTCGACCGGGGCGGATGCCAGTTGTCGTGCCCGGGCTCGCGCCAGGAGCAGACCGGCGACGAGCCCGCCGCCAGTGCCGACGGCCGCACCGCCGGCCAGAACCGCCCAATCCACGGGGCGATCGTAGGGCCATTGTTAACCTGGTCAGCCACCCGAACAGGACATATCTCACGGCAATCGCCAGATGTTCATACTGCCGCCCCGCTCTGTTCACCCCTGTTCATCTGGGTGCCGGCAAGCCGCCATACGGTGTGGGCGACACCGGGCGGGACCAGGACCGGAGACCTCCCACCACGACGACGGAAGGCCACCATGCGCGAGGAGTTCCAGGCCGAGCTGCAGGAAATCAGCGAGCTGCTGGTATCGATGGCGGAAGCCGCACAGACGGCGCTGCGCCGGGCGACCGGCGCGCTGCTCACCGCCGACCGCGAAGCCGGCGAGACGGTACTGGTCAACGATGCCGAGATCGATGCCCTTTACCGCACGGTGGAGGAGCGGGTGAGCGACTTGCTGGCCCGGCAGGCGCCGGTCGCCTCCGACCTGCGGATGGCGATCACCGCGCTGCACGTGGCCTCCGGGTTGGAGCGGATGGGTGACCTCGCCGACCACGTGGCCAAGACCGCGCTGCGTCGCCACCCGTCACCAGCTGTCCCGGCCGAGCTACGCGGAGTCTTCTCGGAGATGGCCGAGGTCGCCGACCGCATGATCGCCAAGGTGGTCGGGGTGCTGCGTACCCCGGACGCGGAGACCGCCGCCGAGCTCGACAGCGACGACGACGCGATGGACGAACTGCACCGCAAGCTGTTCCGGGTGCTACTGGGCAAGGACTGGCCGTACGGTGCGGAGACCGCCATCGACGGCGCGCTGCTGGGCCGGTTCTACGAGCGGTACGCCGACCACGCGGTCAACGCCGGCCGGCGGGTCGTCTACCACGTGACCGGGGTGAGTCCGAACGACTGACCGGCCGGCCGGGCAGCGGTGCCAGGCCGGCCATGACCAGGGCCAGGGGTACGGTGCGGACCACGTCCCGTACCCCTGGCCCGACGGCTCAACGGCCCTGGTTGGCGACCGCGGCGGCCGCTGCCGCGGCGGCGTCCGGGTCCAGGTAGTCACCGCCGGCGTTGACCGGTCGCAGCGCGCCGTCCAGGTCGTAGCGCAGCGGGATGCCGGTCGGGATGTTCAGCTTGGCGATCGCCTCGTCGGAGATCCCGTCGAGGTGCTTCACCAGCGCCCGCAGCGAGTTGCCGTGCGCCGCGACCAGCACCTGCTTGCCGGCGAGCAGGTCCGGCACGATCGCGTCGTACCAGTACGGCAGCATCCGCCGCACCACGTCGGCCAGGCATTCGGTGCGGGGCATCAGCTCCGGCGGCAGCTCCCGGTACCGAGGTTCGCCGACCTGCGACCAGTCGTCGTCGTCGGCGATCGGCGGCGGCGGGGTGTCGTAGGAGCGGCGCCAGAGCATGAACTGCTCCTCGCCGTACTCCTCCAGGGTCTGCTTCTTGTTCTTGCCCTGTAGCGCGCCGTAGTGCCGCTCGTTGAGCCGCCACGACCGGCGCACCGGGATCCAGCCCCGGTCCGCGGTGTGCAGCGCCAACTCGCTGGTCCGGATGGCCCGCCGCAGCACGCTGGTGTGCACCACGTCCGGCAGCAGGTTGTGCTGCGCCAGCAGCTCACCGCCGCGCCGCGCCTCGGCCTCGCCCTTGGCGGTCAGATCCACGTCGACCCAACCGGTGAAGAGGTTCTTCGCGTTCCACTCGCTCTCGCCGTGCCGGAGCAGCACCAGTGTCCCCACAGTCATGTCGTCCATCCTGCCGGACCCGGTGCCCGGAGGTTCACCGGCCCGGGGCACCGGCCGGCCGGGGTGACGACCGCCACGCGGAAATTCGCATGCTCGGTACGCCGCCCGACGCCTAGCGTGTAAGGCACAGATGTTGCACTGTTCATTACTGCACGGGGGGGTAGCTAGCCGATGTCGGGTGCGCGGGGATGGCTACAGCAGACCACCAGCGGCCTGCCCCGGGCCTTCTGGTACCTGTGGACCGGCAGCCTGATCAACCGGCTCGGCTCGTTCGTCGTGATCTTCCTGGCCATCTACCTGACCGCCGGGCGCGGCCTGTCCGGCTCCCAGGCCGGTCTGGTGCTCGGCGCCTGGGGCGCCGGCGGAGCCGTCGGCACCCTGCTCGGCGGGACGCTCGCCGACCGCTGGGGGCGCCGCCCAACGCTGCTCACCGCGCATCTGGGCGCTGCCACCATGCTGATCGTCCTCGGGTTGGCCGACCGGTGGTGGCTGCTCCTGGTGGGCGCCGCACTGCTCGGCCTGTTCAACGAGGGTGCCCGGCCGGCGTACGGGGCGATGATGATCGACGTGGTCCCGGCCGCCGACCGGCTGCGTGCCTTCTCGCTCAACTACTGGGCCATCAACCTGGGGTACGCGTTCGCGGCGGTGCTCGCCGGACTCGCCGCGCAGGTCGACTACTTCCTGCTGTTCGCGGTGAACGCGAGCACCACCCTGGCCACCGCCGCGCTGGTCTTCGCCAAGGTCGGTGAGACCCGGCCGGCGACCCAGGCGGCGGCACCACTCGGTCCGACCGTGGTCGCGGCCCGACCGGCCGGGTTGCTGGTTGTCGTCACCGACCGGGTCTTCCTCGGCTTCGTCGGGCTGAACGTGCTGCTGGCCATGGTGTTCATGCAGCACGGCGCGATGTTGCCGATCGCGATGGCCGACGACGGGCTGTCGCCCACCACGTTCGGCGTGGTGATGGCGCTCAACGGCGTACTCATCGTGGTCGGGCAGCTCTTCGTCCCCCGGTTGATCAGCGGCCGCAACCGTTCGCACGTGCTGGCTCTGGCGGCGGTGATCGTCGGGGTCGGCTTCGGCCTGACCGCCGTCGCCGACGTCGCCTGGTTGTACGCGGTGACAGTGCTGATCTGGACCGCTGGCGAGATGCTCAACTCGCCGTCGAACGCGACGCTGATCGCCGAGCTCACCCCGGCCGCACTGCGCGGCCGCTACCAGGGTGTTTTCTCGCTGTCCTGGTCGGTCGCCGCCTTCGCCGCGCCGATCACCGGCGGCTTCGTCTGGCAGTACGCGGGGAACACCGCACTGTGGCTCGGCTGCGCCGCGATCGGCGGGGTGGTCGCGGTGGGTCAGCTGATCGCCGGACCGGCCCGCGAGCGGCGAGCCGCCGAGCTGCGGACGGGCGCTTCGGCCGTAACTCTGCCGGCCCGGTCCCAGCTGGCGAAGCCGGACGGGTCTCAACAGCCGCTGGCGCCGGCTCATCCGCAGTAGTTGCCGGGCCGGCGGAAACGGATAACCAGCGGCGGGGAGCGACACTCACCCCCGTAAGCGTCGCTCCCCCTCGCCGCCGGTTTCGGGTGGCGCCGTCCCCCAACGGCCCAATGCCACCGGTCCCCCGGCACCCAGCCCGGTTGTTCGGACCGAACCGGTCCGACGGCCCCCAGCCAATCCCGGGCTCGGCGCGTGACTCAACCGTAGTTCCTGACACTTCCGATGGACAAGGCGATTCGGTTGTACGCCCAATCACACCATCCGAGGTGCCGAACGGGTTTACGCCCGCAACAACCCCGACGAGTGATGACCAATACACGCTCAGGCATCTTCACGGTCGGGAGATTCAAGCCGGAAGAAATTGCTCGGTGTACCGTCCGTGCGCTGTTCCTGGTAGATGAAGTTCAACCGACGCTGATCAAACGTCCCAAACCACTCATCCCAGGAGATCTTGCGTAAATTGCCGCCACCGTAGCCGGGGAAGTCGATCCGCAGCACGCTGGGCCGGCCATCGCGAGGGGCGCTGACGGTCGCCGGGGTACCGCCCCGGGCGTCGGCCCACTGCCGGATCGTCCGGTGATCGGTGGTGATCAGGCTACGCCCGGCACGTTCGGCATGCTGCTGCGGATCGTCGATACGCTGGGCGTACTTCAGCGAACTGGACGACTTGGCTCCGGACCGGATCTTGGCACCGCCGGACCGTCCGCCACCGCCCGCGCCAGAGGTGTTCCGCCCCGTCGAACTGGTGCTCTTGCGGGCCGCACTGGTGCTCTTGCGCGCCGCACCGGCGCTCTTGCCAGCCGGCGCCGAACGCTGGGAGGTCGGCGAACCGGCCTTCGGCCGGGACGCCTGCTTCGCCCGCGCCGGAGTACCCCGCCGCATCGCCCGCGCCAACGACTTGATCAGATCGGGCTTGCGCAGGTTGGACGTGCCGGTCACCCCGCGCTTGCGCAGCTGGTCTCGCAGTTCGTCGACGCGAAGGTCGGCGAGGTCGCTCTCCCGGACCGCGCCGCCGGCCCGGCCGATGGTCGCCGAGCTGGACTTGCGGGCCGAGCTGGAGCTACGGCCGGCCTTGGACCGTCCGTTCGACGCAGGGCTGCGGCGCCGGGTGCTGGTCTGTTGAGGCATGGTCTGCTCACTCCCTTTGACAGTGTGCCTGCGGGGGGCAGTGGGCGACGGTTGCGCCACCATGCGAGCAGTACCCTGCTGACTCCCTACAAACCTGGATCCTCCGGCGTCTTGTCGTCGAAAAGGTGCGCGAAGGCGCGCAGGTTCGCCACCGATTCACCTCTTTTGACCCGCCATTCCCACTCGCGGCGGATCGCCGAACCGAAGCCGATCTCCAGCATCGCGTCGAATGACTCGTCGGCATAGGTGAGCACCGATCCGAGTATCCGGTCCAGTTCGTCTTCGGTAATTCCGGCCAGCCCGACACGACCGGTAAGGTAGATGTCGCCGACCGCGTCGACCGAAAAGGCGACACCGTACATCCGGGCGTTGCGTTGCAGCAGCCAGGTCCACAACTCGGTACGCCGTTCATCGGGCTGCCGCATCACGAATGCTTCTATTCGCAGCGCCTGCTCGCCGACGATCAGATTGCACACCGTCTTCAGCTTGTGGGTACCCGGCAACGTCACCGCGTACGACAGGTCACCGGTTGGTTCCCAGCTCAGCTCGCGATCGGCGCAGACCGCCTCGATCAGCGCCGCCACCTCGGCTCGTCCGCTCATGGCACTCCTGGTCACCCCACGCTCGCCGACAGGGCGTCGGCGTCCCGGGACATCCCGGCGGCGGTCGCCGCGCGGTACGCCCGCACCGCCTCACCGTAAACGTCGAGCAGCCCGGCCGCAGTGCGTGTCCAGGAGAACTGCCGGGCGTGCTCCACCGCGCCCCGACCGAGCCGGTCCCGCAACGCCGGAGCGGCAAGCAGATCGCCGATCGCCCGGCCCCAGTCGTCCGGGTGGTGCCCGTCGACCAGCATCCCGCTGTGCCCGTCGCGGACCGCGGTGACCAGGCCACCGACTGAGGCGGCCAGCACCGGCGTGCCGCAGGCCTGAGCCTCCAGAGCGACCAGGCCGAATGATTCGTTGTACGACGGCACCGCGACCAGGTCGGCGGCCCGGAACAGAGCCGGCAGGTCGGTATGGCCCAGCGGCGGCATGAACCGCACCAGATCGTCGACTCCCAGCGATTTGGCCAGGTCGATCAGGGCACCCGGCTGGTCCAGACCGGTGCCGCTCGGGCCGCCGGCGACCACCACCGTGAGATCGGCGACCGCACCCGGATCCCGCCGACGCAGCGCGGCCACCGCGCGCAGCAGCACGTCCGGCGCCTTCAGCGGCTGGATCCGGCCGGCGAACGCCACCAGATGGCCACGGACCGGCAAGCCGAACCGCCGTCGGGCGGCCGCCCGGGCAGCCTGTTCCCGGCCGGGCGGGCCGGGCCGGAACCGGTCCAGGTCGACGCCCGGTTCGACCACGGAGACCCGGTCCGCCTCGGCGCCGTACCAGTCGATCAGCTCGCCGGCCTCGGTCCGGGTGTTCGCCACCAGATGGTCCGCCTCGGTGACCAGCTGTTCCTCGCCGATGATCCGAGGGGCCGGTTCCGGGCGGTCACCGGCCGCCAGCCGGGCGTTCTTGACCTTGGCGAGCGTGTGCGCGGTGTGCACCAGCGGCACCCCCCAGCGCCCCTTCGCCAGCCACCCGACCTGCCCGGAGAGCCAGTAGTGTGAGTGGATCAGGTCGTAGTAGCCGGGTGCCCGGGCGGCTTCTGCCCGCAGCACCCCGGCGGTGAATGCGCAGAGCTGCGCCGGCAGGTCCTCCTTCGGCAGCGGCTCCAGCGGACCGGAGATCACCTGCCGCACCCGTACGCCGGGTGCCATCTCCACCACCGACGGTACGCCACCCGCCGTCGCCCGGGTGAAGATCTCGACCTCCACGCCGGCCTCGGCCAGCCGCCGGGACACCTCGACGATGTAGACGTTCATGCCGCCGGCGTCGCCGGTGCCCGGCGAGTCCAGCGGAGAGGTGTGCACCGACAGTGTCGCGACCCGCCGGGGACGCGGCGGCGGCTGGTTGTCACCCGGCCCGGCCTGACCCACCTGCACCACGTCGCTCCCTCCGCTCGCCTGATCGCAACCAACGCCACCAACCAGGACGACCCGTCACATCTTCCCGGTACTGGCAGCGACATGCCGCACTACAGCGGGTGGAGGTGACCCACCTCTCGTCGACGGCGACGCCCGGGACCGACCGGCGGCGACCGTCCCGGTCCGCCAAGCGGCGACAATGGCTGGATGACACCGATCGCCATCGTCACCGGAGCGTCCAGCGGAATCGGCGCGGCAACCGCCCGCCGGCTGGCCGCCGAGGGCTTCCACGTGGTCGCCGCCGCCCGCCGCGGCGACCGGCTCGCCGACCTGGTCGACTCGATTCGCGACAACGGCGGGGCCGCCACCGCGGTGACCTGCGACGTCACCGACGACGAATCGGTGGCCGGGCTGGTGCAGGCGGTCGGCGGGTTGGCTCAGCAGGCTGACCTGCCTGGCCGGGTCACCCTGCTGGTGAACAACGCCGGCGGGGCGCGCGGGCTGGACCCGGTCGAGTCCGCGCCGGTGGCCGACTGGCGGTGGATGTACGAGGTGAACGTGCTCGGCACGCTGCGGGTCACCCAGGCTCTGCTGCCGGCGCTGACCGCCAGCGGGTCCGGCACCGTCGTGGTGATCGGCTCCACCGCCGGGCAGGTCGTCTACGAGGGCGGTGGCGGCTACACCGCAGCCAAGCACGGCCAGACCGCGCTGACCGAGACGCTACGGCTGGAGCTGTGCGGCCGGCCGGTCCGGGTGGTCGAAATCGATCCGGGCATGGTGCGTACCGACGAGTTCAGCGTGAACCGGTTTGGCGGGAACACCGCACGTGCCGACGCGGTCTACGCCGGGGTGGCCGAGCCGCTGGTCGCCGACGACATCGCGGACTGCGTCGCCTGGTGCGCCACCCGGCCGCAGCACGTCAACGTGGACCGGCTGGTGGTCCGCCCGTTGGCCCAGGCAGCGCAGCACAAGGTGCACCGGGTGCTGCCCGGGTGAGCGGGAATCGAATGGCCCGACCGGTCGGAGCTCGCGCGCCCGACGCGGCCCGGCCGGTCGGCGAGGTCACCCGGGGCACCACCGCACCGAACCGGCTGCGCCGGGCCGACCGGTGGATCGCGTACCGCTGCGGGCCGGCACTGACGGACGCGGCCCGGCCACCGCTGGTGGTCGACCTCGGTTTCGGCGCCCACCCGGTGACCACCGTCGAGCTGGCCACCCGGCTGCGGTCGGTGCGACCGGACGTGCGGGTGGTCGGCCTGGAGATCGACCCGGACCGGGTCGCGGCGGCGGCTCCGGCTGCCGCGCCGCCACAACTGACCTTCGGCCGGGGTGGATTCGAGCTGGCCGGGCTCCGGCCGGTGCTGGTCCGGGCGTTCAACGTACTGCGCCAGTACGCCGAGTCCGACGTCGCGGCGGCGTGGGCGACGATGCGCGCCGCGCTCGCTCCCGGAGGTTCGCTGGTCGAGGGGACCTGTGACGAACCGGGCCGGGTCTGCTCCTGGGTGCTGCTCGACGCCACCGGGCCGGTCTCGCTGACCCTGGCCGGCCGGTTGGCAACGCTGGCCGGCCCGGCCGGTGGCGGGCCGGCGGTGCTCGCCGAACGGCTGCCGAAGGCGCTGATCCACCGCAACGTGCCGGGCGAGCGGGTGTACGCGCTGCTGCGGGCGCTCGACGAGAGTTGGCGGGCGGCGGCCGGCTATGCGCCGTACGGGCCACGGCAGCGCTGGCTGCACACGGTGTCGGCGCTGCGGGACGGCGGCTGGCCGGTGCTGGACCGACCGGCACGGTGGCGGCTCGGCGAGTTGACCGTGCCCTGGTCGGCGGTGGCCCCGCCCGGCGGCTGAGCGCTGGCCCGCCCGGCGGGCCGGGCCGGACGACCGGTTTCGTAACCTGCTGAACGGGTCCAAACCGGCATGTATCCCTTTCGACCCGTGGGCTTGGCCCATGTTGTGTGCAGTGGGCTCATCGAGGTGACGCTGACGCACGTCAAGATGCGAAAGTAACGTGCTTCAGCGTCACCTCGATGAGCGTTCATGCCACCGGGAGACCGGAGCACCTGTCACCCGGTCACGATTGCCTACGACCACTGGCCGAACTTCGGAACTACTCGGCTAGTCGAAGGAGCAGTTGACCAGGACCGGCTCCGGGTGCAGGGTCACGCCGTACCGGTCGCGGACCCCGTCCCTGATGGTGCCGGCCAGGTCGAGCAGCGCGGCGGTGCTGCCGCCGCCCCGGTGGGTGAGCGCCAGGGTGTGCTTGCTGGAGATGGCGACCGGCGCGTCGCCGCCCGGGTAGCCCTTGCCGTACCCGGCCTTGTCGATCAGCCACGCCGCGCTGACCTTGACCGCTTCGCCACCGGCGACCGGCCAGGTCGCCGGCTCACCCGTCCCGGCGACGGCGACCCGGGCGTGGAACCGCCGCGCGGCGGCGGCGTCCAGCACCGGGTTGGTAAAGAACGAGCCCACCGAGCGAGTGTCCGGGTCGGTGGCGTCGAGCACCATTCCCTTGCCGGCCCGTAGCCGCAGCACGGCGGCACGGGCGTCGGCCAGCGGCACCCGGTCACCGACGGCGACGCCGAGGCTGCGGGCCAGCTCGGCGTAGCGCACCGGGGTGGACAGCTCGCTGCGGGCCAGTCGAAAGTCCACCGCCAGCACCAGGTAGCGGTCGTTGCGTTTGAACAGGCTGTCGCGGTAGGCGAACCGGCAGTCGGTGGCGGGCAACGCGTACCGCTCGTCGGTGAGCCGGTCGTACACGTGCACGGCCTGCACGGTCTCGGCGACCTCCTGACCGTAGGCGCCGACGTTCTGGATCGGGGTGGCACCGGCTGCGCCCGGGATACCGGACAGGCATTCCACCCCGGACCAGCCGGCGGCGACGGTCGCCGCGACCAGGTCGTCCCACGGCTCGCCGGCCTCGACCCGGATGGTGACGGTGGCCGGATGGCCGACCGCCGCCGGTTCCTCGGCGATCACCTGGAAACCGGTGGAGCGGACCAGGATCACCGTGCCGGGGAAGCCGTCGTCGCCAATAACCACGTTGCTGCCGCCGCTGAGCAGCAGAATCCGCTCGCCGCGCCGGCCGGCGTCACGGACCGCCTCGGTCAACTCGTCGGCGGTGGACGCGGTGACCAGCCGGTCGGCCGGGCCGCCGAGGGCGAGCGTGGTATAGCGTGCCAACGGCGCAAGGGCCGTCGGGTCTTCAGCAGATGGCGCGTGGGCACTAACGTCAGGCACACCCCTCACCCTAGGCTGGAATCCACCCGCGCCACGCCACTGGCTGTCGGCTCGACCCGGAGGATCATGATGAGCAGGCTGCACGGCTCCAAGGACTTCTGGCTCGGCGCGCTACGGGCGGACGGTCCGGCGTTCCGGGCCGCCGTCGCTGAGGTGCCGCTGGACGCGCCGGTGCCGTCCTGCCCGGACTGGACGGTCGTCGACCTGGTGCACCATCTCGGCATCGTGTACATGTGGGTGCGGGAGACCGTGTCGCGCGGTGTCGCCGATCCGCGGGAGGAGCGGCCGCCGGTGGTTGCCAAACCCGACGGGGCCGAGGCGCTCGCCTGGTGGCAGCAGGAGTTCGAGGCGCTGGTCACCCTGCTGGACGGGCTCGACCCGGAGATGCCGGCATGGAACTGGGCGCCGCAGACCAAAAAGGTGAGCTTTTGGGTCCGGCGGATGGCGCACGAGACCGCGGTGCACCGCTGGGACGCGCAGACGGCGATCGCCGGGGTGGAGCCGGTGGAGGCGAAGCTGGCCGTTGATGGGATCAGCGAGGTGCTGGACTCCTGGCTGCCGGCGGGCCGGCGGCGCAGCCACCAGCCGGTGTACGGGGTGGCGCATCTGGTGGCGACCGATGCCGAGCAGGAGTGGTACGTCCGGTTGCGGGGCGAGGGCATTGCGTTGCTGGACACCGGCACGATCCTCGATTCGGACGATCACCACACCCGGACCCTGGCTACCGGCTCCGCGAGTGACCTGCTCCTCGGGCTCTGGGGTCGGGTGCAGTTCGACATGCTGGACGTCTCCGGCGACGCAGCACTGCTGGACGCGCTGCGGGTCGGCTGACCACTGCCCGCTCTTTCGTCCGTCGGAACGGGTGTAGGTAACGCGCCGGCAACGTTCTGAGAGCGCTCTCTTGACAGGGAGCGATTGACGTCCCACTCTCGTGAGAGCGCTCTCACCGCCCGCACCGGCCAGTCGACCAGGTCGCCAGGGTCGACAGAGAGCCAGCCAGCAAACACGCAGTTTCCGCACCCCACCATGCCTGGACCTGAGAGGGGTCAACCCATGGGCACCAATTCAAGGCGCCGGCTGGTCACCGCGACCGCCGCTGCGGTCACCGTGCTCGCCGCAGCTACCGGCTGCGGCGGCGGCGAAGCCGCCGACGACGGCACCATCACCCTGACCGTCGACGTCTTCGGCCAGTTCGGCTATGAGGAGCTGTACAAGCAGTACGAGGCCGAGAACCCCGGAATCAAGATCGTCGAACGGGGCACCGGTACCAACCTCGACGAGTACTCCCCCAAGCTGACCCAGTGGCTGGCCGCCGGCAAAGGCGCTGGTGACATCGTCGCCATCGAGGAGGGCCTGCTCATCGAGTACAAGGCCAACCCGCAGAACTTCGTGAACCTGCTCGACCACGGCGCCGCCGAGCTCGAAGGCAACTTCATGCCGTGGAAGTGGGACCAGGCACTGACCGCCGACGGCAGCCAGCTGATCGGGCTCGGCACCGACGTCGGCGGCATGGCGATGTGCTACCGCACCGACCTGTTCGAGGCCGCCGGGCTGCCGACCGACCGCGACGAGGTCTCTGCGCTCTGGCCGACCTGGCAGGACTACATCTCCGTCGGCGAGCAGTTCGTCGAGGCCGACACCGGCGCGTCGTTCCTGGACGCGGCGACCCAGACGTTCAACACGATCGTGCTGCAGACCGCCGGTGCCGCCGAGGGCTACCACTACTACGACCTCGACGACAACCTCGTTGTCGACACCAACCCGGCCGTCAAGCAGGCCTGGGACATCACCATGGACATCATCGACTCCGACCTGAGCGGCAAGTACGGCGCCTGGTCCGACGAGTGGGTGGCCGCGTTCAAGCAGGCCAAGTTCGCCACCATCGCCTGCCCGGCCTGGATGACCGGGGTCATCGAGGGCAACGCCGGCCCGGAGGCGGCCGGCAAGTGGGACATCGCCAAGGTGCCCGGCGACGGCGGCAACTGGGGCGGATCGCACCTGGCCGTGCCGGCGCAGAGCGAGCACCAGGAGGAGGCCGTCAAGCTGGTCAAGTTCCTGACCAGCCCGGAGGGGCACATCGGGGCGTTCAAGGCCAAGGGCCCGCTGCCGTCGTCGCCGCAGGCGCTCGACGACCCGGCGATCCTGGAGGCGACCAGCGAGTACTTCAACGACGCCCCGATCGGGCAGATCTTCGGTGAGGGCGCCAAAAACCTCAAGCCGGTCTACATGGGACCGAAAAACCAGGCGGTCCGCACCGAGGTGGAGAACGCCGTCCGAACGGTCGAGCTGGGTCAGCGTACGCCCGACGAGGGCTGGACCGACGCGGTGAACAACGCCAAGACGGCGGCCGAGAAGTGACCGCAGGCCGGGTGGCACAGGTCGGGCCGGAGCAGCCGGCCGCCGACGCCACCCGGCCGGCCCGGCGACAGCCCGAGCCGCCGCACCGGCGGCCCCGGCTGTGGCTGGCCCGGCTGGACACCAAAGCATCCCCGTACCTGTACATCGCGCCGTTCTTCGTGCTGTTCGCGATCTTCGGCGCCTACCCGCTGGGCTACACGTTCTGGGTGTCGCTGCACGACTGGGACCTGCTCGCCGCCGAGCACCCGTTCGTCGGCTTCGACAACTACAGCCGGCTACTCGGCGACGGCGACTTCTGGAACTCGGTGCTCAACACGTTGGGCATCTTCGTCATCTCCACCGCGCCGCAGCTGCTGCTGGCGCTCTGGCTGGCCCACCTGTTGAACCGGCAGCTGCGGGCCCGTACGTCGTTCCGGATGAGCATCCTGATCCCGAACATCACCTCGACGGCGGCGGTGGCGATCGTCTTCGGTCAGCTGTTCAGCCGCGAGTTCGGCATGATCAACTGGGCGCTGGACCTGATCGGCATCGACGCCATCGACTGGCGCAACACCAGGTTCGGCGCCTGGGTGGCGATCTCGACGATGGTCGACTGGCGGTGGACCGGCTACAACGCGCTGATCTTCCTGGCCGCGATGCAGTCCATCCCGAAGGACCTGTACGAGTCGGCGGCGATCGACGGCGCACCCCCCGCCCGGCAGTTCTGGTCGATCACCGTGCCGATGCTGCGGCCGACGATCGTCTTCTGCGTCATCATCTCCACCATCGGCGGACTGCAGTTGTTCACCGAGCCGCTGCTGTTCAACTCCGGCCCCAACCCGATCCGGGGTGGGCCGCTGCGCGAGTCGCAGACGATGACCATGTACATGTTCGAGAACGCCTTCGCGCCGCACTTCAACTTCGGTTACGGCTCGGCGATCGCCTGGATGCTGTTCGCCCTGATCGTCGTCATCTCGCTGATCAACGTGCTGGTGATCCGCCGGCTCGGCAACAGCGCCCGGAAGCAGGGGTGAGCACCGTGAAAGCCAGTCAGCACCTGTGGAGCGCCAGCAAACTGACGTACGCGACGCTGATCGTCGCCGGGCTGATGTCGATCTTCCCGATCTACTGGATGTTCGTGGTCGCCACTCGGTCCAGCGACGCGATGGGGCAGATCCCGCCGCCGCTCACCCCCGGCGGCAACCTGCCGGGCAACATCGAGCGGCTGTTCAACAATCCGGACGCGTACTTCCTCACCGGCATGATCAATTCGGCGGTCGTCGCCGGCACCGTCACCTTCTCGGTGGTGCTGTTCTCGTCGCTGGCCGGGTTCGCCTTCGCCAAACTTCGGTTCAAGGGCTCCCACGCCCTGCTGCTGGTGATCATCGCGACGATGATGGTGCCGACCCAGCTCGGCGTCATCCCGCTGTACATGCTGATGAGCCAGCTGGACTGGAACGACCGGCTCGCCGCGGTCATCGTGCCGGCGCTGGTCACCGGATTCGGGGTGTTCCTGATGCGCCAGTACGCCAGCCAGGCGGTCAGCACCGAACTGATCGAGGCGGCCCGGGTCGACGGCTGCTCCACGCTACGGATCTACTGGAACGTGGTGCTGCCGGCACTGCGCCCCGCCGCCGCCGTGCTCGGCCTGCTCACCTTCATGACCATGTGGAACGACTTCCTCTGGCCGTACGCGGTGCTCAACGACCCGGAGAACCCGACCGTGCAGCTGTCGCTGCGGGCACTGTCGAACGGCTACTACAACGATATGTCGCAGGTCTTCACCGGTACGGCGCTCGCTACGCTGCCACTACTGATCGTGTTCATCATTTTCGGCCGTCAGATCATCGGCGGCATCATGGAAGGTGCTGTCAAGGCGTGACGAACTCCAACGAGCCCGTACGATTCCCCGACTCGTTCATCTGGGGCGCGGCGACCGCGTCGTACCAGATCGAAGGCGCTGCCCGGGAAGCCGGTCGCGGCCCGTCGATCTGGGACACGTTCAGCCGTACGCCGGGCAAGGTGCACGCCGGGCACACCGGGGACGTGGCCTGCGACCACTACCACCGCTACCGCGACGACGTGGCGTTGATGGCCGAACTGGGGCTGCACACCTACCGGTTCTCCATCGCCTGGCCGCGCGTACAGCCGGACGGCACCGGCCCGGTCAACCCGCACGGGCTGGACTTCTACGACCGGCTCGTCGACGAGCTGCGCGGGCGCGGCATCGAGCCGATCATCACCCTCTACCACTGGGACCTGCCGCAGACCCTGGAGGACCGGGGCGGCTGGACCAACCGGGAGACGGCCGAGGCCTTCGCTGAGTACGCGCGGGCCGTGTACGCCCGGCTCGGCGACCGGGTCCAGACCTGGACCACGCTCAACGAGCCGTGGTGCTCGGCGTACCTGGGTTACGGCTCCGGATTGCACGCCCCGGGCCGTACCGACCCGGCCGCCACCTTCCAGACCGTGCACCACCTGCTACTCGGCCACGGGCTGGCCAACCAGGCGCTACGCGCCGCCGGCGCGTCGACTGTCGGGATCACGGTCAACCCGACCTCGGCGTTCCCCGCCGACCCGGCCGGCGAAGCCGACGCCAAGGCGGTCGAGCTGGTCGAGGACCTGCAGAACCGAATCTTCCTCGATCCGATCCTGCGCGGTGGCTACCCGCAGCGCATCCTCGACCACGTCAGCCGGTTCACCGACCTGGACCACATCCGCGACGGCGACGAGAGGATCATCGGCGAGCCGATCGACCTGCTCGGTATCAACTACTACTCCCCCACCTACCTGGCGGCGAAGGAGGGTGCGCCCGGTGGCGGCGGGGCGTTTCCCGGCACCGAGGGCATCGAGTTCATCGCCCCGGCACCGCCGCTGACCGACATGGGTTGGCAGATCCAGCCGTCCGGGTTGACCGCGCTGCTGAGCAAACTGGGGCGGGACTACCCGGGCGTACCGATGATCATCACGGAGAACGGCGCTGCCTTCCCCGACCAGCTGCACCCCGACGGCGACCGGGTCGACGACACCGACCGGGTCGCCTACCTGGACGGGCATCTGCGGGCCGCGCACGCCGCGATCGCCGCCGGGGTTGACCTGCGCGGCTACCTGGTGTGGTCACTCCTCGACAACTTCGAGTGGTCGTACGGCTACGCCAAGCGATTCGGCATCGTGTATGTGGACTACCTAGCCCAGCGGCGGGTGCCAAAGGCCAGCGCACGGTGGTACCAAGAGGTGATCCGCCGCAACGGCATCGGCTGAGCCGCTGGCGTTCACCGAGGGGCGGGACCTTCACAGACGGGGAGCACAGGCGTGAGCATGGCCAGGGAACGTCCGACGCTGGAGGCGGTGGCCCGCCGGGCCGGCGTGTCCCGGGCCACCGTCTCACGGGTGGTGAACGGCTCCACCACCGTCGCCGAACCCATCCAGGACGCGGTCCGCCGGGCGGTCCAGGAGCTGGGGTACGTCCCCAACCTGGCCGCCCGCAGCCTGGTCACCCAGCGCACCGACTCGATGGGACTGATCCTGCCGGAGACCGCCACCCGGGTCTTCTCCGACGACCAGGTCTTCCCCGGCATCATCCACGGCGTCAGCCAGGAGCTGGAAGCCGCCGACAAGCAGCTGGTGCTGATGATGTCCGGCTCGGTCGGCAGCCACGACCGGGTCGAGCGGTACGCCCTGGGCCGACACGTCGACGGCGTCATGTTCGCCTCGATCCACGGCGTCGACCCGATGCCCGGCACCCTGGCCCGCAGCGGCCTGCCGGTGGTGTGCAGCGGCCGACCGATGGGCCAGGTCAGCGCCGGGGTGCCGTACGTGGACGTGGAGAACGAGGCCGGTGCCGAGCGGGCGGTCCGCTACCTGCTGGAGTCCGGCCGGCGGCGAGTGGCGACGATTGCCGGCCCACAGGACATGATCGCCGGGGTGGACCGGCTGGCCGGCTACCGTACGGTGATCCGGGAGACTGGTGGGCGGTCGCTGGTCGCCGCCGGCGACTTCACCCGCGAGTCGGGCGCGGTCGCGATGCGTCAGCTGCTCGAGGACGACCCGGCGTTGGACGCCGTCTTCGTCGCCTCCGACCTGATGGCCCACGGTGCCATCCGTACGCTGCGGGAAGCCGGCCGCCGGGTGCCCGACGACGTCGCGATCATCGGCTTCGACGACATCGAGATGGCCGGCTACCTGGACCCGGCGCTGACCACCGTCCGCCAGCCGATCCAGGAGATCGGCCGGACGCTGGCCCGGCTGCTACTGCGGCTGGCCGACGGCGAGGCCGTCGGGCCGGCCGTGGTGCTGCCCACCGAGCTCGTCCGGCGCGACTCCGCCTGAGGTCCGACTCCCGGTCCGCACCCGGTCCCGCTCTGACCCTGACTGACCTCGCCTGACTGGGTACGCGCGGTTTGCGAGATCATGCAGATGAATGCAGTTCACAAAACCACTGGTCAACCGCAGTTCAATTTCGACTTTTCGTAGTCGTCGCAGGTCGGCACAGCCCCGCCGCCGCAAGCCTGATAACGGCAAGACATTGCCGAGCACGAATGCCGCTGTTACCGTGAGATCAAATCCGCAACAGGAAGGGGACACCCGTGCGTACTCTCGCAAGAGTCGCCGCCACCGCGGCGATGGTCGTGGGCGCGATGGTTGCCACCGGGACCGCCGCGGTCGCCGCCGATTCGTCGTCGAACACCCAGGCCAGCACCACGTCCGCCAGCACGGCTGCGGTCGGCTACTACTACGGCTACGGCAGCGGAGGCAGCGCGAGCAGCGCCACCCTCAGCGCCAGGTTCCAGGCCGAGACGTGGGCGCAGATGGATGGCTACAACCCCTTCATCGACTGCTTCGTCGTCAACTCGTACGTGACCCAGATCAGCGACTACTACTACACCGCGAACGTCACCCTGCTCTGCTACTGACCAGCAATTCCTGAAGATCGGAACAATTGCGCCGGCTCACCTGGCAGTGGGCCGGCGCGCCCTTCCCGGCCCAGGGTCATTGCGTAGTGGGGTAACTGCTGGTCACGGTCGTGATGAGGTCGTGGGGGCGGC
>NZ_JBHMIP010000018.1:0-136178 GCF_048060245.1 Micromonospora sp. LOL_014 | reverse complement strand
AACGCGGCGATCAACATCAAGGCCGCCGGGCAGGCGGACGTCAACGACCGTGGAGCGCGGGTAGGACCGGGACCCGTCCCGGCACCGCGCGGTGAAACGGTAACCCGCCAGAACACTGCGCGTGTCACGCGCGGCGTGGCTGGAATCGCCGCCGATTAGGGCGGCGAGGATGTCAATACGTGCCGGCCGATTTCGGCGACCCGGTGTTCCTGCCGGCCGAGGCCGGGGTGGCCGGCGGCGGCATCGTCGGGTCAGGGTCTGCTCACCGAGCTGCGGCGCTGCGCCCCGGCGATCGGCGTCCGGCTGGATCCCGCCGGAGACCTGCCGGACACCGAGGCGGCCCGGCTGTTCGCGGTGCCCGACGGCACCAACTTCTCCGCCGAGACGCAGGCGTGGCTCACCCTGCACGAGGCGTGTCGGGCGAGCATCGCCTGCGGCCGGGCCATCGTGTTCCACTGACTGACCCGGAACCTGACCCCGACCCTGCCCGTACCGCCGGACGACCGGCTTTCGGCCGGGCGGCGCATCGCCCCCCGGCCGGCCGGTGTGCTCAGCGCAGCACGTGGGAAAGCTGTTCGATGGCGAAGTCCACGTCGGACTCGTCGACGACCAGCGGCGGGGCCAGCCGGATCGTCGCACCGTGGGTGTCCTTGGCCAGTACGCCCCGCTCGGCGAGCCGTTCGCAGGCCTGCCGACCGGTCATCCGCCGTGGGTCCAGGTCCAGTCCGGCCCACAGCCCGCGACCGCGGACGGCGAGCAGTCGGCCGTCGTCGCACAGCGCGTCGAGCCCGGCGTGCAGCCGCGCCCCCAGCTGGGCCGAGCGCCGCTGGTACTCGCCGGTGGCCAGCAGCCGGACCACCTCGGTGGCGACCGCGCAGGCGAGGGCGTTGCCGCCGAACGTCGAGCCGTGCTCGCCGGGGCGCAGCACGCCGAGCACCGACCGGTCGGCGACCACCGCCGACACTGGCACAATGCCGCCGCCGAGCGCCTTGCCCAGGAGGTACATGTCCGGCATGACGCCTTCGTGGTCGCAGGCGAACGTCGCCCCGGTGCGGCCCAGTCCGGACTGGATCTCGTCGGCGAGCAACAGCACGTCGTTGCGGGTGCACAGGTCCCGTACCCCGGTCAGGTAGCCGTTCGGCGGCACCACCACGCCCTGCTCGCCCTGGATCGGCTCCAGCAGCACCGCGACGCAGGTCTGGTCAATCGCGTCGGCCAGCGCGGCGAGGTCGCCGTACGGCACGATGGTGAACCCCGGGGTGTACGGCCCGAAGTCGGCACGGGCCTCGGCGTCGGTGGAGAAGCTGACGATCGTCGTGGTCCGGCCGTGGAAGTTGCCGTCGGCCACGACGATGGTCGCCTGCCCGTCCGGTACGCCCTTGACCTGGTAGCCCCACTTGCGGGCGACCTTGAGCGCGGTCTCCACCGCCTCGGCGCCGGTGTTCATCGGCAGCACCATGTCCTTGCCGCACAGCTCGGCCAGCTCCCGGCAGAAGTCGGCGAACCGGTCGTGGCTGAACGCCCGACTGGTCAGGGTGAGCCGGTCCAGCTGGGCGTGTGCGGCGGCGGTCAGGGTCGGATGCCGGTGGCCGAAGTTGAGCGCCGAGTAGCCGGCCAGGCAGTCCAGGTAGCGTCGGCCGTCGACGTCGGTGACCCAGGCGCCGGTGGCCTCGCTGATCACCACCGGTAGCGGGTGGTAGTTGTGCGCGGTCCAGCGTTCCGCGTCCCGTACCGCTCTCGGTGTCCGCAGCATCCCGTCAACGATCATCGGCTCGACCCCCTCAGCTCCAGGGTGCAGCATTTCGGGCCGCCGCCGGCCTTGCGCAGCTCGGACAGGTCGACCCCGACCGGGTGGTAGCCGCGTTCGCGCAGCGCCGCCGCCAGCCCGTCGGCCTGCACCGGTAGCACGACGTGTCGGCCGTCGCTGACCGCGTTGAGGCCGAACGCGGCGGCGTCGGCCAGGCTGGCCGTGACGGCGTCCGGGAACAGCCGGCGCAGCACCGCCTGGCTGCCGGGGGAGAACGCTTCGGGCAGGTACGCGATGGTCCGCTCGTCGATCACGGCGAGCGCGGTGTCGAGGTGGTAGAAGCGCGGGTCGACCAGTTGCAGGGTGACCACCGGGCGGCCGAACACCTCCTGGGCGTGGGCGTGCGCGGCGTGCGAGGTGCGGAACCCGGTGCCGGCCAGCAGAAAGTCGCCGACCACCAGGAGGTCGCCTTCGCCTTCGTTGACGTGCTTGGCCTCGTGCACCGGGAAGCCGGCCTGCTCCAACCAGTCGCGGTAGGCAGGCGCCTCATCGGCCCGCTGCGGCTCGCGGAACTGCACGGCCAACGCCCGGCCGTCGATGACGGTGGCGCCGTTGGCGGCGAACACCATGTCGGGCAGACCGGGCAGCGGCTCGATCTCGTCGACCGTGTGGCCCAGTTCCAGGTACGTCCGGCGCAGCTGGTCCCATTGCGTGATCGCCAGCTCCCGGTCCACGGGGCGGGCCGGGTTCATCCACGGGTTGATCGCGTATTCCACGGCGAAGTACGTCGGCCGGCACATCAGGTACTGCCGGTGGGTGGCGTGCATCGTCATGCGACTGGCTCCTGGGGTCGAAGGCGCGCCTCGGCGGTGGCCGTGGGCTGGCGCTTGTCCTTCACGCTAAGGGCTGTGACCCGCAGAAACCATTGTCAAGAGTTGCTTGTATTGGCGAATCGTTGCGTCATCGCTGGGTCCAACGTGCGCTTTGTTGCGTCCACCTGCTTTCGGGGAGCGACCACGCTGTCGCCCCCCGAAGATGCGGTGCCCGGTGAACCACCGGTTCGGTCGGCCCTCGTGCGGTGAACCACCGCTGCTGGGCCTGCGGGACGGTGAGACCACCGTCCCGAGGTCACGATTGCCCGTCAGAAGATTCCGGCAAACTGTGAATCAAGCCACTGCCGTACCTGCTGCACCATGTCGGTCTCGGTGGTCAGCCAGCTCAGCGCGCCGGTCAGCGCCAGGCTGCCGACGATCATCGTCCCGAGGGCAACGACGATGCCCGTCAGCGCCTCTGTCCGGCCGGCGATGTGCCGGCGGGCCGTCGCCGAGATCCCGCCGAGGCCGGTGGCGAGGGCGATCACCCCGATCGCGATCCCGTACGGTGCCAGCGGCCCGGACAGCACGAACAGCGCGCCGGTGATCCCGGTGATCAAACTGACGGTGGCCAGCAGGCTGGCCCGGGGCCGTGGCCCGGCCGGTGTCGGCGGGGGAGCCGGCCGGGGGTCGCCGCCCTCCCGGTTGGGTGGCTCGGGGCGCGGTCCCGGCGGCGACGGCCGGGTGGCCGGGTCGGTAACCCCGGCCCGGGTCGTGTCGCTCCGCGTCGTGTCGGCCTCTGCGGCGTCGGCCGTGCCGGTCGCGGTCGCGGTGGTACCGCCAATCGGTGGCGGGTCGTCCGCCGGCCGCGTCGGCTCCGTGCGCCGGGACAGCGAGGGAATCCTGACCATGACAGACCTCCTTATCGGTACGCCGGACCGCACTGCGGCTGCGCGGGTCTCCGGCGGTTGTCGGCTTGCCGTACCCGGATGTCCGGTCCGCCACACCAGTCACGGTCAAGCGGGTGGCGATACCCTCGGACGGTCAGGTTCCGATCATGGGCGGGTGTAGCGGTGTCGGTGAGGCCAACAGGACCGGAAGCGGATCATGGAACGCGCGGTCCCGACGATCCGCCGGAGCTCACGGACTACTTCCGTCAGCTGCTGTGGCAACGGCACATCGTCGGTCTCTGCCGCGCCGGGGCTGCGGCGACCCGCATTGGTGAGGCCGCCGCCGCGCGTACCGGCCGTAACCTCACCCAGTTCCTGGTGCTGGGCATGCTCGACGCCACCGGTCCCCGTTCCCAGCAGGAGCTCAGCGACGGGCTACGGACCGACCGAACCACGATGGTCGGCACGGTCGACGCGTTGGAACGCGCCGGTCTGGTCACCCGGCAGCGCAATCCGACCAACCGGCGGGCGTACATCGTCACCATCAGCCCGGCCGGTCGGGCGGCCCTCGCGACGATCTCGGCCGACGCGGCGACCCTCGAGACCCGGTTCTTCGAGCGCCTCACCGCCGACGAGCGGAACCAGTTGGTCGGCCTGATCGGCAAGCTACTGATCGGTGCCGACGCCGGCCCGACGACGGGTTAGTCGGCCGCGCCCGGCCAATCGGCTGAGCCGCTTCTCCTCCCTTGCCGCCCAGCGGGCGACCCGGCGCGGGTCGAGCGGGCCGCCGTGCCCGACGTGCAGCGTCGCCGGGCCGAGGGCCAGCATCCGCCGCAGGCTGGCGAGGTTGCCGGCTGGGTCATCGTGGAACGGCGGGTTGGCCGGCCGGCTGCCGAGCAGGCCTAGCATCGAGCTGGCGACCAGGTCTCCGGCGACGAGGTCGCCGTCGTCGGTGAGCACTGAGATCGAACCGGCGGTGTGGCCCGGGGTGGGCACGATCCGGCCGGCCACACCGTAGTCGTCGAGCCGCAGTTCGCCGTCGATCAACAGGTCGGGCTCGACCGGCCGGACCGGTCGGTCGAGCACCCCGGTACGCATGATCAGCCGCCCGGTCGGCCCGGTCGGCAGATAGGGCCGCCGGCTCGCGCCGGCCCGGTACTGAGCCAGATCGGCGACGTGACCGGCGACCGGTGCCCCGGTGAGTTGGTGCAGTCGGGCGGCGGAGCCGAAGTGGTCGGTGTGCCCGTGGGTGAGCACGATCAGCGCCACCTCGGACGGGTCCACCCCGTGGCGGATCAGACTGGCGTGGATCTTTCCGCCGCTGCCGGGCATCCCGGCGTCGACGATGACCGGTCGGCGACCGAGCAGGAGATAGGCGTTCACGCTCCGCTTGCCGGTGACGGGGATCGGCAGGACGGTGGTGCGAGTGGGCACAGGACCTCCGAACGAGCGACGAAGTAAATCGTCAGGTAGTCAACAGTTGAGCAACATACAATCAGTCGGGTCTGGCCATGGTCAAGCCGGCTGCTGCCGATAGGCTCTGCTGCCATGCCCGAAGGCCACACCATCCATCGGCTGGCCGCCCACCACCACGCCGTACTCGGCGGAGCGCAGATCGTCGCGACCAGCCCGCAGGGTCGGTTCGCCGCTGGCGCCGCCCGACTCACCGGCGCCACCCTCGCCGCCACCGAGGCGTACGGCAAGCACCTGCTGCATCACTACCGGGGCGGTCCGGGCGGCAGCATCCTGCACGTGCACCTGGGCCTCTACGGCACCGTCGCCGACGGGCCGGGACAGCCGCCGGCACCGGTCGGGCAGATCCGGCTGCGGTTGGTCGGCGGGCCGGCAGGGACAGCCGACGGACCAGCAGCGGCAGCCGGCGAAGCCGCCCGACGGCACTGGTTGGACCTGCGCGGGCCGGCTGCCTGCGAACTGCTCACCGAGGCGGAGACCGACGCCCTGCGCGACCGGCTCGGTGCCGACCCGCTGCGCGACGACGCCGACCCGGACACCGCCGGCGGACGGATCCGGCGCAGCGCCCGGCCACTCGGTGCGCTGTTGCTCGACCAGACGATCGTCGCCGGGGTCGGTCTGGTCTACGCCACCGAGGTGCTGTTCCGGGCCGGGATCGCGCCGACCATGCCCGGCCGGCGGCTGACCGCCGACCAGTGGCAGCGGATCTGGTCCGACCTGGTCGCTCTGATGCGGATCGGGGTGCGCCGGGGCCGGATCGACACCATCCGCGACGAGCACCTGCCGGAGGCGATGGGCCGGGCGCCGCGCAACGACCGGCACGGTGGCGAGGTGTACGTCTACCGGCGCGCCGGCCAACCCTGCCTGTGCTGCGGCGCCACCGTGGCCGCCGGGGTGCTGGCCGCCCGGAACACCTACTGGTGCCCGACCTGCCAACCGGGCTGACCCGCCGCCGTCACCACCATTTGCGCTTCGGTGGCCGCACCACGACCGAACCGAAGATCACGTTGCAGCTCACCTGGATGATCGGGGCACCGGGCCGGGGCGGTGCGGTCAGCTTTGACTTCTTGTCACCGAACACCGCCGTGCCGGTCATCCGGACGTCGACCCCTTCCGGCACGTACACGGTGACCGAGCCGAAGATGGCAGTCGCCTCGATAGTGGTCACCTGATGCTGGATCTGGGCATCCTGCAACTCGATCTTGCAGTCGCCGAAGACCGCCCGCGCCTCCACCCGGTCCGGCACCAGCCAGTGCCCCTTGCGCACCTCGTCACCGAAGATCGCCACCATCCGCTCCACCGGGGCGGGCGGCGTCGCGCCGCCGCCCGGTACCGCCGGGTACGCCGGATCGCGCGCCGCCAGCGCACCCGGCCCGGCGGCGGCCGGCAGCCCACCCGACGGCTCGGTGGGCAGGTCGGCGGTGAGCCGGGCCAGCTCACCCCGGGTCTTGGCCTGATGTGCCTCGGTGGCCCGGTCGGCGTACTCGTCGAGGGTCAGCCGGCCTTCCGCGGTCGCCTGGCCGAGCAGCTCCACCACCTGCTCCCGCTCGGCGTCGGAGACGCGCAGGTGATCGCCGCTGGGGTGGGTCGCCGAGTCCACCCGCCAAGCCTAACGGCACGCCCGACGGCAACCGCCACCCGCCCGGTCCGGGCGGGCGCCGGCTCACGGGGTCTCGGCGACGGCGTTGTTGGCCCGCCGGGCGGCGACCAGCACCGGATCCCAGACCGGCGAGTACGGCGGGGCGTAGCCCAGGTCGAGGGCGGTCATCTCGGCCACCGACATCCGGTTCCACACCGCGACGGACAGCACGTCGATCCGCTTCGCCGCGTCCGAGGTGCCGACGATCTGACCACCCAGCAGCTGCCCGGTGTGCTGCTCAGCGATCAGTTTGATGGTCATCGGTGCGGCACCGGGGAAGTAGCCGGCCCGGTTGTTCGACTCCACGGTGGCGCTCACATAGGCGTACCCGGCTTTCGTCGCCTCGCGTTCGAGCAGCCCGGTGCGGGCCACCTCCAGGTCACAGACCTTGGTGATCGCGGTGCCGATCACCCCGGGGAAAGTGGCGTAGCTGCCGCCGATGTTGATCCCGGCCACCCGGCCCTGCTTGTTGGCGTGGGTGCCCAATGGGATGTGCACCGGCCGGCCGCTGACCCGGTGGAAGGTCTCGACGCAGTCGCCGGCCGCCCACACGTCGGGCACCCCGATCACCCGCATCTGCAGATCGGTACGGACGCCGCCGGTGACGCCGATCGGCAGGCCGGCCTGCTCGGCGAGCCCGGTGTTCGGCCGTACGCCCAGACCCAGCACCACGACGTCGGCCGGCACCGCGCCTTCGTCGGTCAGCACCTCGCAGACCCGCCCGTCCCGCTCGTGCAGGCCGGTGACCGTTACGCCGGTACGCACGTCGATGCCGAGCCCGACCAGCGCTGAGCGGACCAGCGCTCCCATGTCCGGGTCGACCGTGGACATCGGCTGTGGGCTGCGCTCCACCAGGGTTACCGCCAGGCCACGCCGGATCAACGCCTCGGCCATCTCCACCCCGATGTACCCACCGCCGACCACTACCGCCCGACGCGGCACCGGTTCCTGATCGAGCCAGTCCCGCAGCGCCGCACCGTCCTCGAGAGTCTGCACCCCGAACACGCCGGCGGCGGCGTTGCCCGCCCACGGCGGCTGCGCCGGCGCCGCTCCGCTGGCGTACACCAGGGTGTCGAACGGCTCGCGGACCTCCCGCCCGCCGTCGCCGAACGACGTGGCCACCACCTCCCGCGCGGCAAGGTCGATCCGGGTGACCTCGTGCCGGATGCGGACGTCGATGTGGTGGTCGCGGCGGAACGTCTCCGGATCGCGGACGATCAGCTCCTGCGGGTCGTCGACCAGGCCGGAGATCCAGTACGGGATTCCGCAGGCCGAGTACGAGGTGAACCGGCCCCGCTCGAACGCGACGATGCTCAGCTCGTCGGGGCCACGCAGTTGCCGGGCCTGAGACGCGGCCGACATGCCGGCCGCGTCACCGCCGATCACCACCATCCGTTGCGCCATTTCACATCTTCTCCAGTCGGGTCCGGTCGGACCGGATCAGCGGTCCGGTGGGGGGAGTGGCGGCCGGTCCGGCGGGGGAGCGGTCACGTGCGGCGGTGCCGGGATGATCGACCGGCTGCGGGTCTGCGCGGCCAGGTAGTCCACCACGGCGCCCAGGTCGCCGGTGCCGGCGTGCACGGCCCGCTGCCGGGCCGCCCCGGTGCCCCGGGCCCGCAGCCGGCCCAGCAGCGAGTCCACCAGCGCGACGTCGCCGTGCCGGTCGAGCTCGGGGCGGACGGTGTCGACCAGCCGGCGCAGCAGATGCCAGCCGGGACGCAACGCGGGTGCCCCGGTGGCCAGGTCCACGGCCTGCCCCTCCAGTCCGTCGTGCGCGGCCCGCCAGTGGGCGGCGACCAGCACATGATGCTCCACGTCGACCGGTGGCCGGTCCTGTTCCACCGCGGTGAGCGCGGTGCCGACCAGACCGCGGACCAGTGCGGCGAGCAGGATCGTGTCGTCCAGGCTCGGGCAGACGTCGCCGATGCGGACCTCGACGGTGGGGTAGTGCGCCGACAGTCGGGCGTACCAGTGGAGCATCCCTTCGTCCAGGATGAGACCGGCGGTGGTCAGGTCGTCGACCAGTGACCGGTAGTGCTCGTACGAGCGTAGCTGTGGGGCCGGGGCGACCGCCGGCCAACGCTGCCACATCACCGACCGCCAACTGGCGTACCCGGTGTCGACGCCGTGAAAGAACGGTGAGTTGGCGGTCGCCGCCTGCAGCACCGGCAGCCACGGGCGGAGGTGGTTGAGCACCTGTACGCCGACCTGCTGGTCCGGGACCGCGACATGCACGTGCAGCCCGTTGGTGCCCGGGCCGGGCAGCAGCTTGCCGTACCGTTCGACGATCCGGTGGAAGCGTGGGTCGTCAACCACGTCGGGCTGCGGACCGGCGACCGGTGCGGTGCCGACGGCGAGCAGCCGGACACTGGCCCGCTCGGCGGCGTCGGCGACCCCGGCGCGCAGCGTCCCGAGGGTACGCCGCAGCGCCCGTAGGTCCAGGCCGGGTGGACTGCCGATCTCGATCTGGCTGGTCTGGAACTCCCGCTGCACCTGCCCGCGCAGCTCCGGCGGGATCTCGGCGAGCACCGCCGCGACCGCCGGTGCGGCGGCACCCGACCGGCGGTCGACGAGCAGGAACTCCTCCTCCACACCGACGGTCAGCGCGTCGGGCCGGTGCCGGGCCGGCTCGGCGGCGACAGTACTGCTGGTCATCGGGCCATCCTGCGCCTTCGGACGACCCGGCGGTACGGCTTTGCGGTGCCGCCGGCCGCGCCGGTCGGCTCAGCGTTCGCGGATGGGCGGTCGGTTCAGCGTTCGCGCCGGGGTGGCCGGGGCAGCGGCAGGTCGTGCCGACCGGCGATCAGCTCCTGGACCCGGATCTTGGCCAGGATGATTGGTTGCCGGTAGCGGCGCTCGCGGTCGGCGGACCTGGCTCGTCGCCACTCGGCCCAGCGGCTCTCGCCGCGGTAGAACCAGCGCGCCCAGGGCGCGTGCGGCCGGGCCAGCCGTAGCGCGCCGACGATCAGCAGGACCGGCAGGAACAGTCCCAGCAGCCCGGTCCAGATCTTGCCCTTGAGCAGGGTGATCGCTGCCAGCACCAGGTTGATCACGATGAGCGCGGCGCCGGCGAACTGTGCCGGGTCGGTCTCGCCGGTGAGGAATTCGTTGGCCCCCAGCGGTCGCAGGCCGAGTAGCAGCAGCCCGGAAACGGCGACCGCCACGAAGACCGCGTCGATCGAGGTGCGGCCGCGCTCCGACCAGTAGACGTCGCTCAGATGCAGCAGCAGGGCGAACTCGTCGAGCACCAGCGCGGCGCCGACGCCGAACAGCGCGGCCGCCACCGCTCGCCACACGGTCGTCTCCACCGGGATCGCCAGCCCGGCAACCCCGGCGACCAGCATGAAGACCACCCCGAAGACGACGTGATGGATGTGCAGGTCGCCCCGGGTGACGTTGCCGGGCCACCAGCGCACCTGTGCCCGGATCATCCGGACCGAGAATCGGATGAACGCGAAGCCGAGGACGACGCCGACGAAGAAACAGAACAGCGGCAGCCGGCCGGTCGAGACTATGGTCTGCTCGAACCAGCCGTTCACCGGACTCCTCCATGCGACACGCGCACCTTGTCTCCTTATCCACTGCTACGCAGGGATTCAACTGACTTTACGAGCTGTCCGGCCTGGCCGGACGGGTTCAGAGCCAGTCTCCACGCCGGTTGCGACATCGACATCGGTTGACAAGTCCGACCTGGAGACGTACAACTCTGAGAGCGCTCTCTCGATGAGTTGAGCGATCCCCGACCGTCCCCATCAGTTCTGATATCTCAAGACCGAAGATCGGCAACCGTGCCGGAGAGAACGCTCTCAGCCGGTCGGCGGCATCTGCCCTGATCCGGACCAAGAGTCGGCGAGCGGCCACCCCCCAGCAGGCCGTGACCGGCCCACACCCCAGCAGAGAGGCCAGTGATGAATTCACCCCCGCGACGCCCTCGTCGCCCCATCCGTACCCGGATCGTCGCCGCCGCAGCGGCGCTCACCGCGACCGCCGTCGTCACCTCGGTCACCGCGCACGCCAACGCCGCGATCCCGCCCACCCCCAGCGGCTGGGACCTGCTCTGGAGCGACGACTTCACCGGTGCCGCCAACACCCTGCCCTCGTCGGCCAACTGGATCATCGACACCGGCACCAGCTACCCCGGCGGCCCGCCACAGTGGGGCACCGGCGAGATCCAGACCTACACCAACAGCACCGCCAACGTCCGGCACGACGGCAACGGCAACCTGCGGATCACCCCGATCCGCGACGGCGCCGGCAACTGGACCTCGGCCCGGATCGAGACGGTACGCAGCAACTTCAAGCCGCCGTCCGGTGGCGTGATGGCGATCGAAGGCCGGATCCAGGTGCCGAACGTGACCGGGGCCGCCGCCTCCGGCTACTGGCCGGCGTTCTGGGCGCTCGGCTCGCCGTACCGGGGCAACTACCAGAACTGGCCGGCGATCGGCGAGTTCGACGTGATGGAGAACGTCAACGGCCTGAACAACGTCTGGGGCGTACTGCACTGCGGCGTTGCCCCGGGCGGACCGTGCGACGAGTTCAACGGCATCGGCGGGTCCCGGGCCTGCCCCGGCGCCTCCTGCCAGTCGGCGTTCCACACCTACCGCTTCGAGTGGGACGCCAGCGCCAGCCCGCAGCAACTGCGGTGGTACGTCGACGGACAGCACTACCACACGGTCACCCAGGGGCAGATCCCCGAGCCGCACTGGTCCAACATGACCACCCACGCCGGCTACTTCATCCTGCTCAACGTGGCGATGGGCGGTGCCTTCCCGAACGGGGTCGCCGGCTCCACCACGCCGACCGCGAACACCGTCTCCGGCGTACCGATGCTGGTCGACTACGTCGCGGTCTACACCCGCGGCGGGTCGAACCCGCCGCCGACCACCCCACCACCGCCGACCACCCCGCCGCCCGGCGGTGGGGTGAACGCGTACGCCGCGATCCAGGCCGAGGCGTTCAACGCCCACAACGGGGTCGGGACCGAGGCGTGCAGCGAGGGCGGCCAGAACATCGGCTGGCTGGCCGACGGCGACTGGGCCCGCTACGACAACGTCGACTTCGGCTCGACACCGCCGCGTGACTTCGTCGCCCGGGTCGCCTCCGGTGCCGGTGCCGGGGCCAGCGGCCTGGTCCAGGTCCGCATCGGCAGCCCGACCGCCGCGCCGATCGGCAGCTTCGCCGTCGGTGACACCGGCGGCTGGCAGACCTGGCGTACGGTGCCCGGCAACGTCTCCGGGGTGACCGGCCGGCAGACGGTCTACCTGACCTTCAGCAGCGGCCAGCCGAACGACTTCGTCAACGTCAACTGGTTCCACTTCCGCCGCTGACCTCGACGGGGAGCCCGGCTGGTCGACCCGCTTCGGGGGGGGGCGAGCCGGGCTCCCCTCGCCCGCGGTGCGCGCGAACGGCGAGGGGTTCAGCCTGGCGAGGCCTTCCTGCCGCTCATAGGGGAAGTTGCTCCTCGTTGCGGGCGACCGATGATGACGGTGGCCACGGTGGGTCGTCGCAGCAGCCAGTTGACCGCGATCTGCAGGCACCGCCCGGCCGGTCTCGCGGGACAGTTCCTCGAGGACGTCCACGACGCGGAACAGGTACTCGTCGTCGACCGGGGGACCGTGGGTGGCGCGCTCGTCGAGCACGGCTTCGACCGTCTGGACCTCGCCGACGTGGCGCGCCGCGCCGAGGTGGGCAAGGACGGTCTACCGCCGCTGGGGCACGGTCGCCGTCCGCATCGCCGAGTGGGGCACCTGCGTGGAGCAGGCCGTACGGCGGGCGGAACTGCCCCAGGGCACGGATGCCGCCGAGGTCATCCGCGCCGTCTCGGCGCCCGCTGCCACGGGGCCGGCCTCGCGCCCGTACTCCCGGTCGGCTGGGATGCTTCGGGCATGCCTTCCTACCCGCCGACATTCGCCGACCAGGTCGTCACCCAACCGCTGCGCGCTCAGTTCGAGGCGTTCCTCGACGAGCACCGCAGCGCACTCAACCGCTGTCTGGACGGGCTGACCGAGGAGCAGGCCCGCCGATCGTTGGTCGCCTCCCGGACCACGTTGCTGGGTCTGGTGAAGCACACGACCTTCGTCGAGAAGGTCTGGTTCGACGAGGCCGTGACGTGCCGGCCGCGTACGGAGCTCGGGCTGCCCGCTACGGCGGACGAGTCGTTCATCCTCGCTACCGACGACACGATCGCCAGTGTCCAACGCGCACACCGCGAAGCCTGCGAAGCGTCCCGCCGGGCGACGTCGTCCCTGGAGTTGGACGACATCCTGCACGGCAACCGGAGAGGTCCGCTTCCGCTGCGCTGGGTGTACCTGCACGTGCTGCGCGAGCTCGCCCAGCACTGTGGGCACGCGGACATCCTCCGCGAGCAGCTTGCCGACGAGTAGTACGCCGCCGCCTTCGCTGCCGCCGCTCACCGCCTTCGACCTCGGCCGAGGTGTTTACAAAACTGTTAAGAGTCTTAATAATTGCCGCACTGGTGCTTCGAGGGAGGGATGTCGATGAAACCCGTACGGATAGCCGCCCCGGTGCTGGCCGCGGTCCTCGCCGCCGCAGGGGTGATCTGGGCGGCCGGCCCGGCCCTGGCCGCCGGCCCCACCGCGACCTTCGAGAGAACCTCCGACTGGGGCAGCGGCTGGGAAGGCAAGGTCACCGTCGCCAACGGCGGCGCCACCGCCATCACCGCCTGGACCGTCGCCTTCGACCTGCCGGCCGGCACCACGGTCGGCACCTACTGGGACGCCCTGCTCAGCGTCTCCGGGCAGCGGTTCACCTTCACCAACCGCAGCTGGAACGGCCAACTCGCGCCAGGCGCGTCGGTCTCGTTCGGATTCCTCGGCAGCGGGCCGGGCAGCCCGACCAACTGCACCCTCAACGGTGCGTCCTGCGGCGGCCAGCAGCCGCCAACCACGGCCCCACCCACCTCCGCGCCACCGACTACCGCGCCACCCACCACCGCGCCCCCGACGACCTCACCCCCCAGCACGGCGCCGCCAACCGACGACGGGCTGCCGGAGCACTTCCTCACCGGGTACTGGCACAACTTCGACAACCCGGCCGTCGAGCTGCGGCTACGCGACGTGCCGGCCGAGTACGACCTGATCGCGGTCGCCTTCGCCGAGGCCACCAGCACCCCCGGCGCGGTCAGCTTCGGCATCGACCCGGGTCTGTCCGCCGCACTCGGCGGCTACACCGACGCACAGTTCAAGGCCGACCTCGCCACCCTGCACCAGCGCGGCAAGAAGGTGATCATCTCGATCGGCGGGGAGACCGGCCGGGTCGCGGTCAACGCCCCCGCGTCCGCCGCTGCGCTCGCCGACAGCCTGTACCGGCTGATCCAGGACTACGGCTTCGACGGCGTCGACATCGACCTGGAGAACGGGCTCAACCCGACCTATATGGCGGAGGCGATGCGCGCGCTGCGCAGCCGGACCGGGCCGGGGCTGATCATCACGATGGCACCGCAGACCATCGACATGCAGTCAGCATCGGTGTCGTACTTCAAACTGGCGCTGGACATCCGCGACATCCTGACCGTGGTGCACACCCAGTTCTACAACTCCGGGTCGATGCTCGGCTGCGACCAGGCGTTTGCCTACAGCCAGGGCACGGTCAACTTCATGACCGCGCTGGCCTGTCTGCAACTGGAATCGGGCCTGCGGCCCGACCAGGTGGCCCTCGGCCTGCCCGCCGGTCCGGGAGCGGCCGGCGGCGGCATCGTCGCCCCGACGATGGTCAACCAGGCACTCGACTGCCTGGCCCGGGGCACCAGCTGCGGCAGTTTCCGGCCGCCGCGCACCTACCCCGGCATCCGGGGTGCGATGACCTGGTCGATCAACTGGGACGTGACCAACGGCAACGGGTTCGCCCGTACCGTCAAGCCGCACCTGGCGACGCTGCCCTGACCGGCGGCCCGGCCACCCGCAGCGGGTGGCCGGCCCGGACGACCGGGCCGGCCACCCGCCGCTACGGCTCGTCCGGGGCGAGCCGCACCCGGCGGAGCAGTTGCGCGTTGAGCGCGACCACGATGGTGGACGCGGACATCAGGATCGCCCCGACCGCCGGGCTCAACGTCAGCCCGGCCCAGGCCAGCACGCCGGCGGACCACCCCGGTGACCCCGCGCGGGTCGGACGAGGCGAGAACGACCCCGGCGGACTCGATCGCGACGTCGGTGCCGGCCCCAATCGCGATGCCGACGTCGGCTCGGGCCAGCGCCGGTGCGTCATTGACGCCGTCGCCGACCATCGCCACGGTCAGCCCCCGGGCCTGCAGGTCCGCCACCGTCTTGTCCTTGTCAGCGGGCAGCACCTCGGCGAAGACCTCGTCCACGCCGGGCCGGAAGCCGAGATCGGCGGCGACCGCCTCGGCGACCTGCCGGGCCTCGGGCCGGACCTCGTCGGCCAGCCCGATCGCACCGAGCACCTCGGCTCGGCCGCCGTCGAGCCGCAGCAGATGCAGCACGGCGGCACCACGCTGCGACCAGCCCACGGTCGTGGTGGTCAGCTCCGGCGGGACTGCGGCGTCGAGTTCGCCCAGCAGCGCCGGGCCGCCGACGGCATAGTGGGTGCCGTTCACGTTTGCCTGCACGCCCCGGCCGGTCAACGACCGGAAGTCGGTTGCGGCGCTCGTCGGACCGCGTCCGGTGGCGGCGGCCACGATGGCCCGGGCCAGTAGGTGCTCGCTGTCGGCCTCCACCGCCGCGGCCAGCCGCAGTACGTCGTGCTCGGTGCGCCCGGGGGCCGCCGCGACCCCGGTCACGGTGTGCGCGCCCCGGGTCAGGGTGCCGGTCTTGTCGAACAGCACCGCGTCGACGGTCCGCATCCGTTCCAGGGCCAGCCGGTTCTTGACCAGGATTCCGGCCTTGGCCGCCACGGCCGTCGACAACGCGATCACCAGGGGGATCGCCAGGCCCAGGGCGTGCGGGCAGGCGATCACCAGTACGGTGACCGTCCGTACCACGGAGTCGTTGAGGCTGCCAAACGCCCACCAGGCGCCGAAGGTCAGCACGGCGGCGGCCATCGCGGCGTAGAACAGCAGGGCGGCGAACCGGTCGGCGAGCATCTGGGCCCGGCCGCTCGATGCCTGGGCCTGTGCGACGAGGCGCTGAATGCCGGCCAGGGCGGTGTCCTCGCCGACGGCCTCGACCCGTACCCGGACAGCCGAGTCGGTCGCGACGGTGCCGGCAACCACCGGTGCACCGACGCGTCGGTGCACCGGCCGGGACTCTCCGGTGATCATCGACTCGTCCATCTCCGCCTCGCCGTCGGTGATCCGCCCGTCGGCGGGCACCCGGGCACCGGAGCGCACCAGCACCAGATCCCCGGCCCGCAGGTCGGCCGCCGTGACCTGCTGGACCTGCCCGTCGTCGGCGACCCGTTCCGCGTTGTCGGGCAGCAGCGCGGCCAGCGCGGACAGCGCCCCCTGTGCCTGGCCGATCGCCCTCATCTCCTGCCAGTGGCCGAGCAGCATGATCGTCACCAGCGCCGCCAGCTCCCACCAGAAGTCCAGGTCGAAGGCACCGAAGCTGGTGGCCAGCGAGGCCAGGTAGGCGACGGTGATAGCCATCGAGATCAGCAGCATCATGCCGGGTGCGCGGTCGCGGACCTCGCGTACCCCGCCGACCAGGAACGGCCAGCCGCCGTAGCAGAACACCACCGAGCCGAGCACCGGGCCGACCAGGGACATACCGGGAACATCCAGCGAGTAGCCGAACCAGTCCATCACCATGTGACTGGTGACCACGGCCGGTACGGTCAGCGCGAGACTCAGCCAGAACCTGCGGCGGAACATCTCCGGGTCGTGGCCGGTGTGCTCGTCGTGTCGGGTGCCGTCCGTTTCCACGTCACCACGATACCCCCCAGGGGTATTATCACCAGTAATGGGGTTTCATGAACCTCGTGGTCGGCCTGTGCCACAGTGGGTTGGACGGGAGGCCCGGCGGTGGTTACGCGTCGGCCGACACGGACGCCGCGACGATGTACGTTGATCCACCCAGCCGAGGGAGCCCTCATTGTCGTCAAACCGGCCCGGAGACAACCATGTAGGTTCCCTCGATGCCCGTGGTCATCCGACGCAGACACGTCCCCCGCGTAGCTCCGGGGAACCCAAGGTATCTCCTGGACGTCTACCTCGTCCCGACGGTGTCGCTCTGAGTCAAACTGGCCGGGGGCTTATCGGCACCGGCGACGGCTCGTCGGCCGAACCGTCCCTGGCATCAGGGCGACGGTCGGCGGCCAGCGGCAGCCCGACGGCGGCGACGCCGGACCTGGCCGACCACCCAGTAGACGACCAGCCCGCCGAGCAGTACGAGGACCGCCACGTCGAACCAGCGGCTGTACCGCTCGACCTGCTGCCACTGTGAACCGAGCGCGAACCCGGCACCGACGAACAGGGCGTTCCACACCCCGCTGCCCAGCGTGGTGAAGGCGCTGAACCGGGTCAACGGCATCCGGTCGGCGCCGGCCGGCACCGAGACCAGGCTCCGCACGACCGGCACCATCCGGCCGAACAGCACCGCCCACCGCCCGTACCGGTCGAACCACCGGTCGGCCTTGTCCAGGTCTTCCAGATCGACCAGCGGCACCCTGTCCAACCAGCGTCGCAGCCGTGCCTCGCCGATCGCCGCACCCAGCCAGTAGAGCAGCAACGCGCCGGCCAGCGAGCCGATCGTCGCCCCGACCCAGACCCCGACCAGATTCGCCCGGTCCTGGCTTGCCAGGTAGCCGGCCATCGCCAGCACCACCTCGCTGGGGATCGGCGGGACGACGCTCTCCAGCGCCACCAGCAGGCCGACCCCGAGCTCGCCCAGCCGGGCGATGACATCGGCCACCCAGCCGGTCAGCCCGCCGATCTGGTCCGGTGGGGTGTCGACGGTGACGGCCATGGCGCTCCCTGCGTCGAGGTAAGTCCATCGGATACCCGGCGGCCGACGGCGCTACACCTGCTCAACGACCGGCTACGCCTCACGTTGGGTCAACGACCGCTGACGGCCGGCGACGTACCGAGCTCTCCCGGACCTGCAGCTTGGTGGGCAGGGTGACGGTGGTCGCGGCCCGGTCGGGGTCGGCGATCCGCTCGATGAGCAGCTGGGCGGCGGTCTCGCCCAACTGGTACGTCGGCTGGGTCACGGTGGTCAACGCGGGCCGAACCAGATGTGCCCACGGCAGGTCGTCGAAGCCGACCACACCCATCTCCGCCGGCACCGCGATGCCCTGGTCGACCAGGTACTCCACCGCACCAACGGTCATCAGGTTGTTCGCCGCGAACAGCGCATCCGGTCGCGGTCGTAGCCGCAGCAGCTCCGTCATCGCCCGGTAGCCTCCGTCGGAGCGGAAATCGGCATGGCGGACCAGCTCCTCCTGGTACGGCTGCCCGGCATCGGCCAGTGCCCGCTGGTAGCCACCCAGCCGTCGGCAGGCGGTCCAGACGCCACGTCGCCCGGTGATGCAGGCGATCCGCCGGTAGCCCGAGTCGAGCAGGTGCGCGGTGGCCAGCCGGGCGCCGTGCTCGTTGTCCACCAGTACGGTGTCGATCCGGCTGCCGTGCAGCTGCCGGTCGACCACCACCACCACCACCGGCACCCGGGCGGCGGTGAGCTGCCCCAGATCGGCGGCCGGCCCGGACGGGGCGATGATTACCCCGGCGACCTGTTCGGCGAGGACGGCGTTCAGGTAGCGGCTTTCCTTGGCCGGATCCTCGTCGGTGTTGCACAGCACGACCGAGTAGCCGGCCTGCTGGGCGAGGTCCTCGACGCCGCGGACCAGGGCGGTGAAGAACGGGTTGCCGATGTCGCTGATCACCACCGCCCACAACGTGGTCCGGCTGCGGCGCAGATTACGGGCCACCGCGTTGGGCCGGTAGTCCAGCTCGCGCATCGCCCGCCGGACCCGGTCCGCCAGCGCGGGATCCACGTTGGTGTGGCCGTTGACGACCCGGGAGACGGTAGCCGGGGAGACCTCCGCTTTCCGCGCAACGTCGTAGATGGTCGCCATTGTTCATCGCCCTCTTCACTTGCTCCCGGCCCGAGGGTGCCGGTCACGGAACCCGGGACGATAATTACAGACCGGGTACGGAGCGCGATGGCCCAGCAGATCGGACACCCATGGCGTAGCGCATGCAGTCCGGCGCTGAGCTGCGACGCCGTGACCGTCCACTGTCGGGATACCGACACCAGTGAAGATTCCACAGCGGACATCTGCTGACCGGTGCCCGCACCAGCCCGAGCGCGGCGTACGAACTACGCCGTTGCGCCGGCGCCCGGATCGGCCGAGGCTCGGCCGCGGCGCAGCCAGAGAAGCCCGACGACCGGCAGCACCAGCGGGATGTAGCCGTAGCCGCTGCCAAAGCCCGACCAGACCGTCTCGTCCGGAAACGCCGCCGGCACCGCGAGACTCGCCGCGCCGATGCCGAGTACGCCGACCAGCTCCACCGTGCAGCAGCCGTACGCGATCCGCCGGCCGACCGGGCCATCGATGATCAGCCCGGCGGCCGCCACCAGGTACACCACCGCGGCGAAGGCGGAGAGCAGATACGCCACCGGCGCCTCGCCGAACCGGGTGGCGATCTGCACGCCGGCCCGGGACGAGGCGGCGATCGCGAAGAGGATGTAGACGCCGATCAGCACCCGTCCCGGCCCGCTGCGGGTCCGCGCCGTCCGGCCGGTGCGCGCCGTCCGGCCGTCCGTCGACGTCGGGTCAGCCACCGCCGACCGCCGTCCAGGTCTGCTGCAGCCGGACCACCAGCACCGGAATCACCAGGGCGAAGACGCCGACGGTCAACGAGCCCCACCGGGTCGGCTCCATCCGACCCAGCACCCCCGCCATCGGCGGCAGGCTGAGCGTGGTGATCAGGTAACCGGCGAAGACCGGTGGTTCACCGGGACGCTCCCCACCGACCAGCGCCACCACGGCGGCCACGGTCAGTGCGAGCAGGGCGACCTCGACCACCGCCAGCCCGCCGTACTGGATCAGACCCGGCGGCCGGTCCAACGCCGCGCAGAGCAGCGCCCAGCCGGCGACGGCCAGCGCGCCGACGATGACCACGGCGGCGATCGGCCCGTTCACCGCCGCACCACCGGCTCAGCTGCCACAGTCACGCCGAACACCATACTCACCAGCTACCCGACCCGCCGAGGTGCGCCCCCGCCGGTCGCCGAGGACCGGTAACCGGCGCTCCGATCCGCAGTGTTCGGACGGTGGCTGTCGGTATCAGCCGGAGTTTATAGTCAGTCCGGGACGGTCCGATCCACCCTGGGGAGGGTGTGGTGGTTGGCGTCGGCATCTGGGGCCTTCTGATCGCCAGCTGTCTCGTCCTGCTCGCCCTGCTCGCGCTGGCCGCGTTGGCCGCCCGTACGGCGGAGCACCCGGCCGACCGGCGGGCGCTGCGGGCCGAAGCCGACGAACTCGCCGCCGAGGCGCAGGCCATCGCCGTCGCGGCCGCCACCGCCCGGACCGCCGCCGACCAGCTGCGCGACCGGGCGGCCGCCGCCGAGCTGGCCCGCGACGACGCCTGGCAGCGCCAGGAGACCGCCGGCCGGGCCTATCAGCAGGCGATGCTCGCCGACCAGGAGGACCGGCCGGCGGCCGTCGTCACCGGTGCGCCGCTGCCCGCCGAGCACGGGCGCGATGTCAGCCGGGCCGCGCTCACCGCGTACCGCCGGGGCGACATCTCGGTGCAGCAACTGCGTACGGTGTGGCGGCGGGCCGGTGGCGCGTCGCCGGATCCGACGGCGGCCGGCCGAGCCGACCGGGCCGTCGACCGGCACCGCGTCCGCGACCAGGCGGCCCGCCGGGAGTACGACGTGGTCGCCGCCGCCGCGCGTCGGGCCACGGAAGCGGCCTATATCGCCGAGCTGAGTGCTGCCGGGCTGGCCGAGGAGGCGGCGGCCGCCGCAGCCGACGCAGAGGAGGCCCGCTACGTCGCGGACCGGGCCGAGCGGTCACACTGAACTCCGGTCGACGAAGGGAGACGCGGCGATGGCATTGCGGTTCGGTCTGTTCGGCACCGGGCACTGGGCGGCCGAGACCCACGCGGCCGGGCTCGCCACGCACCCCGGCGCGGAGCTGGTCGGGGTCTGGGGACGGGACCGGGCGAAGGTTACGGCGCTGGCGCAGCGGTATGGCGTCGCGCCGTACCAGGACGTGGACGCGCTGCTCGCCGACGTCGACGCGGTCGCCGTCGCCCTGCCGCCCGACGTGCAGGCAGGGATCGCGGTCCGCGCCGCCGACGCCGGCCGGCACCTGCTGCTGGACAAGCCGCTGGCGCTGACCCTGCCGGACGCCGACCGGATCGTCGCGGCGGTCGACCGGCGGGCCGTCGCCTCGGTGGTCTTCTTCACCAGCCGGTTCAACCCGGCCATGATCGACTTCATTGCCCGGCCGGCCAACGGTGCCTGGCACGGTGCCCGGGGAGCGCTGTTCGCGGCGATCTCCGAGCCCGGCAACCCGTATGGTGCCTCGCCCTGGCGGCGCACCTACGGCGGGCTGTGGGACATCGGCCCGCACGTGCTGTCGGTGGTGCTGCCGGTGCTCGGCCCGGTCGCCCGGGTCGCCGCGATGCCCGGCCCGGCCGGCGGGGTGCACCTGCTGCTGCAACATACCGGCGGGGCCACCAGCACGCTGTCGCTCAACTTGGACGGCCCGGTGGCGGCGAAGACCTTCGACGTCACGTTCTTCGGTGAGCCCGGAATCGTGCCGGTGCCGCACCGGGACGCGACCACCGGGCAGGCGTTCCACACGGCCGTCGACGCGCTGCTCGGGCAGGTCACCGCCGGCCGGGCCGGACACCCGTGCGACGTCCGGTTCGGCCGGCAGGTGGTGGCCGTCCTGGCCGCCGCCGACACCGCCCGGACCGAGCAGCGCACCGTCAACGTCCCGGCTGAAAAACCGGTCGCCTGAGCGATGCCCGCCGGTTAATCTGCCAGGCGTGTCGACCACCTTCCAGGCGCTGATCCTGACCGGCGGTACGCCGGCCGGGTGGTGCCCGTTGCTGACTGCCCGCCCGCGTGCCCGGCGTCCCGTCCTGGCCTGCGGTCAGTTCGCGCCCGGCAGTTGACCGGCAGTTGACCGGCACTCCGCCGGTCACCAGTGCTGCTGATTCCGATCCACCCGTCGGCCCGCCGACGGGTACCAGTCGCGCGCGAAGCACCCCGCCCCGGCCAGGGCGGTCCGAGTCCTGCCCTTTCTGGACCGGCCGCCGGACCGGCGGCCGGTCCGTGAACCGCCGAGCCGGCCCCTGCCGGCCGGCAGACTGGACCTGGCCGTGCCTCGCCCCCACCGCAAATCTGATCCGACACGCAGATCCGATCCGACGCGAAACCTCGACCCGACCCGGGTCGGTGCCGCCACCGGCGCCGACCGTACCCGTCGGGCCTTCTCCCAGACCTTTCTGCACGACCGGGCGGCCATCGACCGGGTGGTCCGGGCCGTACGGCCCACGCCCGGTGAGCTGACCATCGAGGTCGGTGCCGGCACCGGGCAGCTGACCCGGGTGCTCGCCCGGGTGCTCGCCCGGGTCGACGGCCGGCTCCTGGCGTACGAGGTCGATCCGGACCTCACCGCGCGCCTGGCCCGCCGGTGTGCCGATCTGCCGAACGTGACGCTGGCACCCGGCGACTTCCTGGCCGCCGGGCCGCCGGCCGAGCCGTTCGCGGTGGTCGGCAACATCCCGTACGCCGCCACCGCGCCGATCGTGCGGTGGTGCCTGCACGCGTCCCGGCTGCGCGCTGCCACCCTGGTGACCCAATTGGAGTACCCCCGCAAACGCACCGGCGACTACGGTCGATGGAGTCTGCTCACCGTCCGCACCTGGCCGGAGTTCGACTGGCGGCTGGCCGGCCAGCTGCCGCGCACCGCGTTCCGGCCGGTACCCGGGGTGGACGCCGGCATCCTGCGGCTGACTCGCCGCCCGGTGCCGTTGGTGCCGCCCGCCGCGACACCGGCGTACCAACGGCTGGTCGAGCTCGGGTTCAGCGGTGTCGGCGGTTCGGTGGCGGCGTCGCTGCGGCGTGGCTTTCCCGTCCGCCGCGTCGACGCGGCGTTGCGGGCCACCCGGATCCCGGTCGACGCCCTGGCCGGCGAGATTTGGCCGGAGCAGTGGCTCACCCTGTTCCGGCTGATCACCGCCCGCTGACCCGTCGCCTCAGCCGGTGGCCAGCGCCAGCCACTGGTGGCTGGTGACCTCGGCGCTGGGCGGCACCAGCAGCCGGTCGAGTGTGCCCGGCGTCGCGGCCACCAGATCCCACAGCGCGCCGCCGGGCAGCCGGACCCGGGCCAGCGGGGTTCCCGCCGGATACGGCTGGCCCGGCACCACCAGCCAGCGATGCAGCCGCGCGGACCCGCCCGGGATGCCGAACGACAGCGGAACCATTGCGGTGGTCTCCGTCGACGCGCGGATGGTCCGTGGGCCACTGCGCGGCAGCCACCGGGCGGCACCGTGCACGGTCGCCAGCTCCGGCTCCTCCACCTGACGCAGCGGGCGCTGGAAGGCGTCGTGTACCGCCTGCGCCACGGCAGGCATCCGGGCCCCGCCGCCGACCAGCAGCACCGATCCGATGCTTGCCGGTGGCACCCCGACGGCGGCCAGCATCTGCCGGCAGCAGGCGATCGTGCGGGCCAGCAGCGGGGCCACCAGCTGCGCCAGGTCCGCTCGGGTCAGCCGGTACGCCGGGGTGTCCGGCAGCAGGAAGTCCTCCACCGCCGGGGTGTCACTGAGCTGGTGCTTGATTCGGTTCGCGAAGTCGGTGACCGCCATGCCGAGCCGCAACGTGGCCGGGGCGGACTGGCTGGCTGCGGCACTGGCCAGCAGCGGCGCCAGCCACTGCTGGCCGTCGGCGTGGATCCGTCCGGCCAGCAGCGCGTCGATGTCCCGGCCGCCGCAGTCGTCGATCGCCGCGTGTCCGAGCACCTCGTGCCAGCGTTCGTCGATGCGCACCAGTGCCGTGTCGAAGGTGCCTCCGCCCAGGTCGTAGACCAGCACCAGCTCGCCGGGGACCGGCGGTGGGCCGGCGACCGGGGCGAACGCGGCCGCGACCGGCTCCGGCAGCAGCTCGACCGGGCCGAGACCGGCCGCTTCGGCTGCGGCGATCATCTGCGCGCGGCGCGGGTCGTCCGGGCCGTACGACGCCGGAACCGTCACCACCGTCCGGTGCACCGGGGCGCCGTTTCGCCGCTCGGCCTCCGCCCGCAGCGCGGTCAGCACCGCCGCGACCTGCTCGATCGGCCGGAACCGGCGATCCCCGAGCGTCATCGGCACATCGGCGGCCATGCCGCGTTTGAACTCGGCGGCGTACGCGGTCGGCTCGGACCGCTTCCGCCGCTCCGCCAACGCGCCGACGATCATGCTCTGGCCGTCCCAGTGCACCGCCGACGGCCAGGTCGGCGCGCCGGTGACCGGGTCCGGTACCAGCTCACCGGTCTCACCGGTGACCACCATCGCGGCGGAGGAGGAGGTGCCGAAGTCGACCACCAGGACGGGCTGGTCAGACATCCCAGACATCGATCAGGCTCCGCTCGTTGGACTCCCAGTTGGCCAGCAGGTGCCGGCTGTCGGCGCTGAACCCGACCCGGACCCGCTGCCCGGTGCCACCCAGCACCCGGAACAGCTCCTGCCCGGTCGACGTGTCCTGCAGGACCACCGCGGCGATGCCGTCGAGCGCGCCGGCGACTGCGGCCCGCAGTTGCCCGTCGGCGCTGACCACAGCCGTGCCGAACCCTTCCCGCCGGCTGTGCTCGGCGAACTCCGGCATCCGCTGCTTCCACCGGTCGTCGGTGATCCGGTCGATCTGGCTGCCGGTACGCAGGTCCCACAGGGTCGTCACGGTGCGCCGGTACCGGCCTACCGCCTTCGCCCGGCCCTCGGCCGCTGCCCGCCACCCGGTTTCGTCGATCAGCACCCGGTGCGGCTCGCCCGGATCGCGGAACCGGGCGCTGAGCTTGCCGGTCTCGATATCCCACACCGAGATGAACCCGTCCGTGGCCCAGGCCACCACCGCCAGCCGGCCGTCCGGGTCGACGAACACCCGGCCGGTCGGCTGTGCGCCGGCGGTGTGCTCCGGGCGGAACTCGGCGCGGACCGTGTCGTCGGCGATCGCCCGGAGCCGGACCAGCCGGGCCGCCGGGTCGCACTCCACCAGATGCTCGCGGTCCGGGGTGAGCAGCCAGCTCCCGGTGGACTCCAGGTGCCGCCGCCGGGGCGGCGGCTGGCGCTGCAGGGCCACCGCGTCCTTCGCGGTGGCCACCACCAGGACCGGGCCGACCAGGTCGCCCGGGTACGCCTGCTGGCCCAACTGCCGGCCGTGCTGGGCGGCGGTGAGCTCGAAGACCCGCTCGTCGGGGGTACGGATGTGGGCGAGTACCGCCCCGGCCGGGTAGGGCTCGCCCGGCGGCACGCACCAGCGCAGCAGCCGGGCCCGACCGCCCGGGATCTCCCACGAGGTTGGCTCGGTGCGCCACCGCTGAGGCTCGGCGGTGACGGTGCGCCCGCTGGCGCCGGCCGCGAACCGGGCCGTGCCGCGCAGCACCGCCAGCTCCGGGTCCGAACCGCAGCGCAGCGGCCCCGGCGACCCGGCGTCGATGATGCCGAGGCCGGCCCGCAACGTGGTGTGCACCGCCGGCAGGTAGGCGTTGCCGCCGGCGACGACCACCGCGGCCAGGTCGGCCGGTGCGGCGCCGACCGCGCCCAGCACACCTGCGGCGCCCTCCACCAGCCAGCGCAACGCCGGTTCGGCGAACGCGTCCAGCCAGGCCCGGGTCAGCCGGTACGGCGGGGTGAGCGGGGTGAGGTGATCGACCACCTCGTCGGCGTTGACCAGTTGGTGCTTGAGCCGGCGGGCGAAGTCGATTGCCTCGTGGTAGGCGCGCAGCCCGGCGTCACCGGGTGCGGCGAGCATCGGCTCCAGCCAGGCCCGCCCCTCGGTACGCAGGTCGTTGATGAGCAGCGCGTCGAGCTCCTGCCCGGCCGGGCTGGTCTGCTGAGCGAGCTGGACGGTGTGGCTGCCGTACACCTGCACCAGCGCGACGGTCCAGGTCGCGCCGAGGTCACAGACCAGCACCAGCGCGCCGGCCGGCAGGTTGTCGCCGGTCGTCGGGTCCAGCGCCGCCGCCACCGCGCTGTCGATCAGCTCGACGTCGCGGAACCCGGCGGCCGCACCGATGGCGAGCATCGTGTCCCGACGGGGATCGCCGGGCAGGTAGTCCGCCGGCACCGACAGGGTCAGCCGGTCGATCTGGCCGCCGTACAGTTGGCGAACCTCATTGGCGACCACGGTGAGGTACGCGGTGAGCGCCTCGGCGCCGGTGACCTCCCGGTGTTCCAGCCGCATGGCCGCCTGGGCGTCGACGGCCCGGCGTGGCCCGTCGATGTACCGCCGCGGCATGGCCCGCTTACGTACCTCGGACGGAGTGCCGACCAGGAATCCCTCGTCCGCCAGACACACCGACGACGGCCAGCTGGTCGCTCCGCTGGCCGGTTCCTTGACCAGGGTCGTCTGGTCCGCGACGACCAGCGCCACCCGGGTGCCCGAGGTGCCGACATCAACCACCAGGATTGGCTCGGTCATGTTCCCGCCCTCACCACAGCAGTTCGGCGATTGATCGTCCTGAAAGTTCCGGGACAGTGTCCGTTAGCGCCGCCGTCACGTCCACCCTGGGGCGATGCGCGCGGTACGCCACGGACAGGGGTGAACGTAACGGAAACTGGTCGCGTTGGTGGACCCGCCCCCGTGTGTTCGGTCACCAACCGCGATCGTCGCTGCTGGAACCGCTAGACTCGGCGACTGCGAAGGGGAGTAGCTCCCAACATCGCGGTCGACACACTGGTGCTGCGCACCCGGCCGCGACGACCCGGCGGTACGTCGGGTGGGCGAGACCTTCGACCCAGGCTGCAGTAGCCGGGTCGAGGTCCGCGTGCCACGATCCGGCCCCGACCGGATGAGAGGCACCATGGACGGCTTCCTTGCCGCGACCGCGATCAGCTTCGGCGTGATCTTCATCGCCGAGCTGGGCGACAAGTCACAGCTGATGGCGTTGACCTTCGCCACCCGATTCAGGACCTGGCCGGTGCTGATCGGCATCACCGCGGCCACCGCCGTCGTGCACCTGGTGTCGGTCGCCCTCGGGTACGGCCTCGGCGTGGCCCTGCCCACCGGCTGGATCGCGCTGGCCGCCGCGCTGGCGTTCATCGGGTTCGGCTTCTGGACACTGCGCGGCGACACCCTCACCGACGAGGAGTCCCGCCGGGCGCAGCGGACCACCAGGACAGCGGTGATCGCCGTGTTCACCGCCTTCTTCCTGGCCGAGCTGGGGGACAAGACGATGCTGGCGACGATCACGTTGGCCACCCGGCACGGTTGGTTCGGCACCTGGCTCGGCTCCACGCTCGGCATGGTCGCGGCAGACGCGCTGGCCATCGTGGTCGGCCGGCTGCTCGGCCGGCGGCTTCCCGAACGGGTGATCGCGTACGGGGCGGCAGCGCTGTTTTTCGCGTTCGGCTGCTGGCTGCTGGTCGAGGCGGTCGTCGAACTGGCCGGCTGACCCGGCGCCCGTCGATGTCGGCCGTGCGCACAGCAACACGCGTACCGACGGCCGGTCCTGGGTACGTTGAGCGGTATGCAGCACTTCACGATCGCCACCGTCGCTGAGCAGAGCCCCGATTTCCGCCGGGTGCTCTGGACCGGTGAGCACTCCCAGCTTGTGATCATGACCGTTCCGCCAGGCGGCGAGATCGGCGAGGAGGTCCATGCGGACATCGACCAGATCCTCACCTTCGTCAGCGGTGTCGGCGAAGCGCTGGTGGCCGGCGAGCGGCAGGCCGTCGCCGCCGGTGATCTGGTCGCCGTGCCGGCCGGCACCAAGCACAACTTCGTCAACACCGGCCCCAACCCACTGGTGCTCTACACCGTCTACGGTCCGCCGGAGCACACCGACGGAGCGGTGCACCACACCAAGGAGGAGGCGGACGCGGCGGAGGCGTCCGGCCAGGACGAGCCGCCCACGTCGTGACGGCGGCCTCCGCCGTACACCTCGGCTATCCGGCGACGCGGCCGGTTCAGCCCTCCGTCGCCCCGTTGAGCAGTGACGGATCGCGTCGGATCAGCTCTGCCAGGCGGGCCGCCGGACCGTCCTGGGCGGGCTGTCCGCGCGGCGGCCATTCCGGTGGGCGCCCGGCGGTCGGCACCCCGGGCGCCGCCGGGTCGCCGGACGGCGGGTTCGGCCCCGCCGCAGGCGTACCGCCGTCGACCGTCACCTGCACCCGGCCGTCCCGGTTGCCGACGGTGAGCTGCACGGCCTGACCGCCGTCGGTGAGGTGGACCGTCGCGGTCAACCCAGGGTGGCGCTCGACCACCTGCCGGACCGCCGCGGCGATCTCGTGCGCCGCCGACGCCGTCCGGTCGTTGCCCTGACTGACCCGCTTCTGCAACTGGTCGCGTCGGGCGAGCCGGGCGAGCGCGTCGTCCAGGTCACCACGCATCTGTCCTCCTCTGCTACCACCTCAGGATGGCTGACTCCGTACCGCTCGGTCCAGCGCCCGGTCCAGGACCACCAGCAGCGCGTCCCGGACCGACAGTCGGTCGCGGGCGTCGTACGCGACGACCGGAACGGCCGGGCCGGTCGCCAACGCCCACCTAACCTCGTCAATGCTATGACCAAGGCGGCCGTGGAAGGTATTTACTCCCACCACGAACGGCAGCCCGGCCCGCTCGAAGTAGTCGACGGCGGGATAGCAGTCGTCCAGGCGTGAGCTGTCCACCACGACCAGTGCGCCCAACGCCCCCCGGGCCAGGTCGTCCCACATGAACCCGAAACGGGTCTGACCCGGGGTGCCGAACAGGTACAGCTTCAGACTTCGGTCGATCGTGACACAGCCGAAGTCCATCGCGACGGTCGTGGTGGTCTTGCCGGACTCCGAGCCGGGGTCATCGACTCCGACGGAGACGGTGGTCATCTCCGCCTCGGTGGTCAGCGGGGCGATCTCGGAGATGGCCCCTACGGTGGTGGTCTTGCCGACCCCGAAGCCACCCGCCACGACGATCTTGACCGGGATCGGCGCGGTCCGGGGTGCGGCCCGGTGCCGGGCTGTCGGGGGCGGTCCGGCGGTCGGACGGTCAGGAGATGGCACGTAGTCCACGGATCACTCGCAGGATGGTGTCGGCATCGGCAGGGGCGTCGACGTCGGGTACGTGGACGTCGAGATGGGCGGAGGCGCGGAGGTCACCGACGAGCACCCGGGTCACCCCCAGGTGCAGCCCCAGCCGGGCGGACAGTTCCGCGACGGAGATCGGGTCGGCGGCGAGCGCGATGATCGCCCGCAGCTCAGGGGCCAGGCCGGCTCCCGAGGGGCCGGGGCCGAACAGGTCCGGTGCCCGGGCGGTCACCTGCGTCTCCAGGTTGATGTCCGGGTCCGCCCCGGTGACCCGACCGGCGGTCAGCACGAACGGCCGCAGCGTCGTTGGCGCGGTGTCGCCGTCCGACCGGTCCGGCCCGCCGCCATCGGACTTGCCGACACCGGGCGAAGCCCCACCCGCCGGGGCGTCACCCGCCGGCGGGGTACGCAGGTAGGGGCGGATCCGCGGCTGCGGATCGACCGGCTCGTCCGCCCCGTACGGCGGTCGGGTCACGACTGGACGGAGTTCTTCAACTCGGCGATCAGCCGGGGAGTGAGCGGGCCGCCGGCGCGCCCGGCGAACAGGGTCATCTCGTAGGCGACGGTGCCAAGGCTGGCCGAGCGGTCGGCGATCACCCCCAGCACCGATCCGGAACTGATCGAGCTGACCAGCAGGTAGCCGTCGGCCATGTCGACCACCACCCGGTTCAGCGTGCCGAGTGAGTACCAGTTCGCCGCGCCACCGGCCAGGCTGGTCATGCCGGACACCACCGCCGCCAGCCGCTCGGCGTTGGCCCGGTCCTGAATTCCGGACATGGCCATCAGCAGCCCGTCAGAGGAGACCGCGATGGTCTCACGGACACCGGCTGTGCTGGAGGTGAACGAGTCCAGCAACCAGTTGAAGGTCTGCGCTTCGGCGCTCAGCGAGCCGTTGCCGTTGCCGGCCGGGGTCGTCGGGCGTTCCGCGGTGTCCGGCGTGTAGGGACTGTTCATCCGTCGGTTCCTTTGCTGCCGTGCTGAAAGGTGGTGGTGATCTCGGTGAGCGCGCGCTGAACGCCCGTCTCAAACTCGTCCAGGGACTCCTTGGCCCGCTGCGGGTCCGGTGGCCAGGACTGGCTGTTGCCGGCGGTTGCGCTGGCCGGGGGCGGGTCGGGCAGGCTCGCCCCGGGCACCCGCTGAGTGAGGCGGTCCGACCTGGCGACCGCCGGGTCCTGCGCAACCGCTTGCTGTGCCCGCCGTACCCCGGCCTCGAATTCCTCCAGCAGCGCTCGTGCGGCGACCGGGTCGGCCGGTGCGTCGCTGAGCGCCGCCGGTCCGCCGCCGACCGGATGCTGGGCGCCGGGAACGCGCTGCCGCAGCGGTCCACGTCCCACCGGCTCGGCGGCGGGCGCCGCCGCCGGCTGGTCCGGTGCCCCGGCCGCTTCGGCCGTCGTGCCGAACGCGTTCCACGGGGTTCCGGTGCCGAGCGACCGGGTGGCCCGCTGCACCGCTGACGAGTCGAAGCCGGCGCCGGAGCCGTTTGGTGTGCCGGTGCGGACGCTGGCCCGCGCGACGGTCCGTTCCGGTCGGGGCTCGCTGGCGGTTGCCGGCGGCGCGGCCGCCGGACTGTCCCCGGACGGTCCGTCCGGGGCGGTGCCGATCAACACCGCATCGGCCGGGACCGTGCCGGGTATCGGCGCGACGGTGGGCGCGACCGCTGGCGACCGGCTGGCGGAACCGGTGGCCATGGCCGGTCCAGGGGTGCCGGTGGCCGGCACGATCAGATTGGGTCCCAGGTCGACCGTGACCGTGACCCCACCGCCCGGCGTGGCGGTCAGTTCGACGTTCATCGCATGCCGGCGGGCGAGTCGGCCGACCACGAACAGGCCGAGGACCTCGGTCGGTACCAGGTCGAGCCGTTCCCGTCGGGTCAGCCGGGCGTTCTCCTCGGCCAGTCGTGCCGGAGACAGCCCGAGCCCACGGTCGGAGACGCTGACCCGCAGACCGTCATCGAGCGGCCCGGCGGTCACGGTCACCCGGGTGTGCGGTGGCGAGAAGACGGTGCCGTTCTCCATCAGCTCGGCCAGCAGCAGCACCATGTCGGCGATGACCGACGGCTGGAGGGCGTACCCGGCTGGTGCCTGTACGTCGACCCGGGTGTAGTCCTCGATCTCGCCGAGAGCGAGTCGGATGACGTCGGAGATCGGCAGTGGGGCCATGTGCTCCTCGGCGCCGGTCGCGCCGGAGAGCACCACCAGGCTGCCGGCGTTGCGCCGCAGCCGGCTGGAGACGTGGTCGAGCCGGTAGAGGTGCTGCAGCCGGCGCGGGTCGGTCTCCTCCCGCTCCAGCCGGTCGATGATCGACAACTGGCGGCCCACCAGGTTCTGCGTCCGCCGTCCGACGTGGCCGAACATCTGCGCCACGTTGCGTCGGCTCGACACCTGTCGTTCGACGAGCCGGGCGGCGGTCTGCTGCACCCGTTCGAAGGCGCGGGCCAGGTCGCCGATCTCGTCGGTGGCGGAAACCTCGACCGGGTCGAGGTGCACCGGGTCGGGGCGTTCCGATTCGTCATCGGCCACCCGGACCAGCTCCGCCTCGGCGATCCGGGCGACCCGGTCGGCCGAGGAGGTGAGCCTGGCCAGCGGCTGGGCGACCGACCGGGCCACGTACAGACTCAACGCGACGACCGCCAGCAGGACCAGCAGCGCACCGGCCACCACGCCGTACGCGATGAAGAGGATCTGTTCCTGCCGCCGGGTCACGTCGACCGTGACGTCGATAACGATCTTGCGTTCGACGAACCGGCCGAGGGCGATCAGCGACTCCAGGGCCGGGAACAGCGTGGTTACGGACAGGCCGGCCAACGCCTGGGTCGGGTCGACTGGGAAGCCGTCCTGCGCGCCGGCCTGGGAGGTGGCGGTGAACCCGCTGCCGAGCCGCTGGTCGAGCGCCTCCTCGACCAGGCTGTAGAGGGCCACCTGGTCGGCGGTGGCGAATCGGCTGAACCGAGCGGCGTTCTCCTGCGCGGCGACCAGGCTCATCGCGTACCGGGTGGCGGACTGCGGATCGCGGGATCCGACCACCAGCAGCATGTGAGCCGCTCCGGCGCTGATCGCGGCATCCAGCCGCAGCGCGGCGTCCAACGCTACGATCTGGCGTCCCTCCGGGGTGGCGACGTCGGCCGAGTCGACCAGCTTCAACCCGTCGATCAACCGCTCGATGAGATCGCCGTACGTGGCCATCACCTGATCGCTGGTTGCCGTGCGGTCGCGTACCGCGGACCGGACCTCGGCGAGGTCGTCGACACTGTTGACCGCTGCGGTCAGTTCGGTGCCGAGGTGGTCCCCCAGCTCCGCCCGGATGTCGGCGACCCGGTCGGTGACGGTTGCCTCCTGCAACACCAGTCGGGACCGATCCACGCTGTCCAGCAGGTAGCCGATCGCCAGCAGACGTTCCTGCTGCAGGTCCTGGGCGAGCGAGCCGATCTGGCCACCGGTCTGCACGGTACGGACCGTGTCGGCGGCTCGGCCGGCCAGCGCGGCGCGGTCGATCACGATCGGCACTGTCAGGGCAGCGACCGCGATCAGCGGGATCATGACCAGCAGGGCCAGCTTTCCCCGGATCCGTAGCCTATCGAGCAGCAACGGTCGGCCCCCATCGTCCGGTGCCCGGGTCGGCGGTGCCGGCGGGTGCGCCACCGTGCGCCGTCGGGTCGAGTTCCGGCCAGCGGGTCTGCTGGTCCGCCGCGTCCGGACGGGGCTCGGCCGGTCCCGGCGGGTGACCGGTCCCGGCGTGGCCGGCCGCACCGGTGCCGGGCTGGCCGGCGGTCGACGCGGGCTGGCCGAGGTAGGCGATGACCATCGGGGCTACGGCCAGGGCGAAGGCCACCACCAGGGCGCCGGCCGAGACCCACTGGCCGCGTTGCAGGGTGCTGATCCGGTCGGTGATCAGATTGTCCAGCTCGGCCAGCATGGTGCCGGTGAGTTCGGCCGCTGCAACCTGGGCATCGCCGCGAAGCCCGATGAGCGGACCCAGGTCGGGCAGCGCTGCCCCGCCGCCCGGTGCCGCGGACCCGTCCTCCGAAACGACATCTGCGGGTTTCAGCGCGGCGGCGGCAGCGGCAATGGTGTCCATGCTGCGCCGGAATCGGTCGACCTGGGTGAGCAGGTTGCTGCTCATCGTCCGGCTGTCGGTGCTCTCCACCGCGGCTTGGACGTTGTCGGCCAGGTCGCCGGCGGGAGAGAGCACGTCGCCGGCCGCGCTGATCAGCTCGACCAACGCCAGTGGCTGGTCCTGCGCCGGCCGGGTCGGCAGCAGCACGGCGAGATCCGCGAAGCGTCCGGTGGCGACGATCGCCTCCGGCAACTCCTCGGCCGCACCGTCCTGCAGGTGGTAGGCGTCGCCTTCCGGGTCGCGCGTCAGGTTCGAGCTCTCCCGGATTCGGTCGTACTGGGCCAGCAGCAGGTCGGTGGCCTGGCGGTACGAGTCGAAGGCTTCGGCCGGCCGGCTGAACTGCCGGTCCGACAGGGATTCCACGGCGGAGCGCAGCGTCGCCCACCGTTGCTGGGCCCGTAGTGACGCACCGATCCGCTGGTCGACCTCGGTGACCGCGTCGAGAGCCCGAAGCAGCGCCTCGTCGTTGACCGGCTGACCGGCGACGGCCGCTGACTGTGCGTCGACCAGGGCCACGGTCAACTCGTTCAGCGCGCTGAGATACGCCACGCCCTCGCGTTCGCGTTCGGCGAAGGCGATGTCCGCCGAGGTGCCGCGCCACAGCTGCGTGAACAGCACGCAGACGGGTACGAGCATCAATACGGTGATGGCTGATCGGAGCAGTGCTCCGTCGAGCCATCGCTTGCGGCGTACGGCGTCCTGTGCGGGTCGCCGTACGGCTTCGTGTGCAGGTTGCATCGCCCACCCCCCTGGCGGTAGCAGCGAATTACGGCGGACAGCGTCGAGTGCGCAGGATCGCGTCGTTCGTGCGGCCCGCCGGCAGGGAAGATAGATGCCCTGCCGGCGGGCCGGAACCCTCCGTGAGGCCGCCAGTCGCGCACCGTACGGTCGACTCCACCGCAATGTGCGAGGACGGCTACGAACAGTGAAAATTCGTCGTTCAGCAACCGTTTTCTGTCTGATTTGGGGCTTATAGCAGAATTATCGGTATCTGCGGGTGGTCGGCCGAATGGGTATTGGTATCGGGCAGACTGTCGGATCGGCGCTGGTCGACATGGCTCAACCTGCTACCGGCCAACGGCTAGTCGACCGGACCGCTGACCGGCGGAACCGTCCCTTCGCCGAGCAGATCGAGCACCAGTGCCGCAGTCCAGCTGAAAGCCGCTGATCCGACCCCGTCGCCGGTCTCCGGGTGGAAATACTCGTAGTAGCCGGACCGGCGGACCAGTTCCAGCATTGCGTCACGCAGCGTTTCGGCCTGATCCAGATGGCCATGCTCCCGAAGTCCCCGGCAGATCAGCCAGTTGATGTTGATCCACACCGGTCCGCGCCAGTAGCGCACCGGGTCGAAGTCGGCAGCGGAGCGGTCGTAGCTGGCCACCGGCATCGACGCAGACAGCCCGAACCGGTGCGACTGGGCCGTCGCCACCAACGCCGCGACTCGGTCGGGCGGTAGGTCGGGCAGGATCAGCGGGACCAGACCGCTCACGCAGCGTGCCGGACTGAGCCGTCCGGTCCGGACATCCCGGGCGTGGTACATGCCGGTCTGCGGGTTCCACAGTTGGTCGTCGACCGCCCGGGTGATCCGCGCGGCTCGGTCCAGGTGGACCGCCGGGTCGGCGCCGATCACGGCGGCGATCCGGGCGAGCGCGTGTTCGGCGGCGGCCAGCAACGCGTTGAAGGTCGGACATTCGACCACGAAATCGTGGCGGGCGGCGAGCTCGTCGTCCCGGTAGCCGCCGTCGCGGTAAGCCAGCGCCAGCGCGACGAACCGGGCGTAGTCCTCATCGGTCGGCCGGTGGGCCGCCGCGGCCACCCGGTTGTCGTGCCGCTGCCGCCCGACGAGCACGCCGAGGTCGGCCGGTACGGCGGCCAGCGCCGCATCCCAGGCCGGGCTGTTGTCCAGGCCGGACTCCCAGGGGTGCACGATGCTGGCCAACCCGTCCCCGCTGGCGTCGCGACAGCTCGACAGATAGTCCTGGGCGGCGACCAGCCGCGGGTAGAACCAGCGCAGCTCGGCTTCCGCCTGCGGCCCCGGTGCCCGTCGGTAGATTTCCCAGATGGCGAGGGCGTGGGCGGGCGGCTGGACGATGCCGGTGCCGTCCGGGTGCCCGGGACGGCGCAACGGCACCTGCCAGAAACCCGGTCCGGGAAAGTAGTCGTGTTCGGCGACGTCCGGGTCGAAGACGATGTGCGGGACCCGTCCGTCCGGCCACTGCGCCAGGAACAGGCTGCGCAGGTCGAGCCAGGCCCGGTCGGGGTCGATCCGGGCCAGGCCGATCGCGATGAACGCCGCGTCCCAGCTCCACTGGTGCGGGTAGAGGCTGCGCGACGGCACGGTGTGGTTGCGCGACCAGTTGGCGTCGAGCACGGCTCTGGCCATGTGCCACAGGTCGGCGGGCGTGCGTTCGGTGAGTTGTCCGGCCGGCGGCCGGTCCGTGACCGGGATCCTCGCGATGGCCGTGTGGGCGGTGCTGATACTGCTCATTCTTCCGTCCTGGTCAATCTCCGGCCGGGCCGTCGGCCAGGCAGGAACCACCGCCAGTGGTGGGGTGGTAACGACGAATGTACGCGCGGTGAACAGCATGTGCCCTTGTCGCAGGCAGCGGTAGGGTCTGTCGGCTACCGGACGATGAGTCGTCCGGTCAAGGAATACGGGCAGGTCGAAGGGGGTAGGCGGGGAGGATGGCAACGCATGGTGAGCAACCTGTGGCAATTCTGTCGTCCGGGGTCGGGATGCCGCTGCTCGGGTTCGGCACCTGGCAGGCGACGGGCGACGCCGGGTACCGGGCGGTCCGAGCGGCATTGGACGCCGGCTACCGACACGTCGACACCGCCACGATGTACGGCAACGAGGCAGAGGTCGGCCGGGCGATCAAGGACAGCGGAATCGCCCGGGACAAGATCTTCATCACCACCAAGCTGCCGCCCGAGCGGGTCGGGCGGGAGGCGGAGACGCTGGCTGCGAGCCTGGCCGCGCTGGGCACCGAGTACGTCGACCTGTGGCTGATCCACTGGCCACCGGCCGGTGGTGCCGGCGTGCCGACCTGGCGCGAGTTCGTCGCCCACCGGGATACCGGTGCGGTCCGGGCGATCGGTGTCTCCAACTACGGCCTCGACCAGATCGACGAACTGACCGAGGGGACCGGGGTGGTGCCGGCGGTCAACCAGGTGCCGTGGGCACCGGCGATGCATGATCCGCGGACGGTGGCCGAACACCGCGACCGCAGGGTGGTACTGGAGGGGTACAGCCCGTTCAAGAACACCGACCTCGCCGACCCGGTGCTGGCCCGGGTCGCCGCCGCCCACCAGGCGAGCCCAGCCCAGGTGGTGCTGCGCTGGCACATCCAGCACGGCATCGTGGTGATTCCGAAGTCCGTCACGCCGGAGCGGATCCGTACCAACGCCGACGTCTTCGGCTTCACACTGTCCGCCGACGAGATGGCCGCGATCGACGCCCTGCGCGACTGAGGCCCACTACCACCGGCTGCCGGGCGGGTAGGTCGCGGCGCTGTCCGGGATCCCGGGCCGGGCCTGCGGCGGACGCGTCACTCGCACCGCGGGCCGGGCCCGGGTCCGTGGATCAGCCGGTGGTGCAGGTGGTGCCGTTCAGGGTGAAGCTGTTCGGCGAGGAGTAGCTACCGCTGTAGCTGGCCTGGTAGCCGAACGAGGCGGTCCCCCCGGGGGCCAGCATGCCGTTCCAGCCCACGTTCCGAGCGGTCACCGACGATCCGCTCTGGGTGACGGTGGCGTTCCACGAGTTGCCGACCGTCTGCCCGGCCGGCAGTTGGTAGGCCAACGTCCAGCCGTTGATGGTGCCGCCACCGGTGTTGGTGACGCGTACGTCGGCGGTGTAGCCGTTGTTCCAGGTGTTCGCCGTGTAGCTGACCCGGCACCCGCCACCACCGGGCGGCTGACTGGTCGGCGGGGCGGTGGTCGGCGGGGCGGTGGTCGGCGGGGCGCCGCCGGTGGAGACCGAACCGGAGAAGGAGTTGACCCCGAGTCCGACGCCGCCGTTCCACGGCTCGAAGCCGGCCTGGACGCTGGTCAGGTACCAGGAGTTGGTGATCTGCCCCCGGGCCCGGACGTCGGCGATGAAATCGAGCACGTTGAAGCTCCAACTGGTGATCGACGACGGGGCCAGGTAGGACACCACGTTGTTGGAGCCGTTGCTGCCGGTCCAGACCTGCCAGCTGCGGCCGGCGACGGTGGCGTTGCCGACCGGTGAGCCGATCGGCTGGATGGAGCCCTGCCGGTGGAACCAGATCATGATCTCCATCTGGCTGACACCGTTGGTGCGCGGGGTCGGGTCGAGCCAGATGTCGTACGAGGCGTTGTACGTCCCGTTGCCGACGTACTGGTAGTTGATGCTGGTCGGTGCGTTGCTGATCCGGCTCACCTGGATCGGCATGTTGGTGCCGGGGGAGCAGTTGGTGTAGTGGCAGCCGTAGAAAATTGACGGGTACGACACCGGTGCGCCGTTGGTCGGTGAGCTGCCTTGCTGCGAGGTCACCGAGAAGCCGGTGCCGGTCACGTTGATGCACTGTTCGGCGGTGGTGCCCCAGCGGTTGTTCTGCACCACGTAGCGACCCTGAATGGTGGTGCTGCCGTACTGTTCGCAAATTCGTGTGTCGGCCTGGGCTGGCGTGGCGGCGACCACGGTGACGAGGCCGCCGGTGAGCAGCAGTACGGCTGCGGCGGCGGCGCGGATCGGACGTCTCATGGTTCTCCTTAGACCGTGGAGACGGCGGGTAGGAACCAACGTCGCGGGAGCGCTCCCATCACGGTAGATCACATCGACATACATGAAAAGAGTCAGTGGGAGATCAGCCCGCGGGCGGCGGCCACCTGGTCGGCGGCGGCCCGCAGCGCCTCGACCATCCGGGCTTCGCCGGCGGCGTCGATCCGGTTCGCCGGGACGGACAGGCTGATCGCGTCGCCGGCCGGCTGGCGCAGCGGCATCGCCATCGCCAGGCAGACGATCCCCTCGGTGTTCTCCTCCCGGTCCACGGCCCAGCCCTGGGCGCGGACCTCGGCCAGGGCGGCGTGCAGGGCGGCCTGGTCGGTGATGGTACGCCGGGTCATCCGGCGCAACGGCCAGCTCAGCAACTGGTCGACGGTGTCGTCCGGATGTTCGGCGAGCAGCGCCTTGCCCAGCGCGGTGGCGTGCGCCGGCAGGTGCCGGCCGATCGCGCTGTACAGCCGCAGCGGGTGCACCGACTCGCGCTTGGCCAGGTAGACCACGTGCGGGCCGTCCAGCCGGCCGAGATGGACAGTCTCACCGAACTGCCCGGCCAGCGCGTCGAGCACGCCGTCCAGCAGGCTGACGGCGTTGTCGGCGGCCAGGTACGCCGCGCCCACCTGCAGCGCCCGTACGCCCAGGCCGAACCGGGTGCCGGTGGGATCGGTCTCCACCCAGCCGCGATGCACCATCGTGCGCAGTATCCCGTGCAGGCTGCTCTTCGGGATCTGCAGGACCCGCGCCAGTTCGCCGAGGGACCGGCGGTCGGGGGCGGCGGCCAGCGCCTCCAGTACCTCCAACGTCCGGCCGGCGGACTTCACCGGCTGGAAACCCTCCTGCGCCGCCATGGCGGTCACTCTAACCAGCGCCGCACCGGTTGACAGCGATGTGCCACGGAGTATGGTCACGTATGTGACCGATGTTCATGATGCTGAACGTGAGTCAACCGGCCGAGAGACCGACCAGGGCGCGCACGACGGCGGCGACGTCGTCTCGGTGATCGGTGCGGGGCGGATCCTTCCGGTGGTCGTCCTGGCCGATCCGGCCGGTGCCGCGCCACTGGCCGAGGCGTTGCTCGCCGGCGGGCTGCGTACCGCAGAAGTGACCTTCCGCACCCCGGCGGCGGCGGACGCGATCGCGGCGATGGCCGGGCACCCCGGCATGCTGGTCGGTGCCGGCACCGTGCTCACCGTCGAACAGGTCGACCGGGCGGTCGACGCCGGCGCCCGGTTCGTGGTCAGCCCTGGCTTCGGACCTGCCGTCGTGCGCCGCTGCCAGGAGCTCGACCTGCCGGTCTTCCCCGGGGTGTCCAGCGCCACCGAGATCCAGATGGCCCTCGACGCCGGGCTGGACACGGTCAAGTTCTTCCCGGCCGAACAGCTCGGCGGGGTGGGCATGGTGTCCGCGCTCGCCGCGCCGTTCCGGTCGGTGCGCTTCATTCCGACCGGCGGGGTGAGCCCCGCCAACGTCGCGGACTACCTGGCCAACCCGGCGGTCCTCGCCGTCGGCGGCACCTGGATGGTCGCCCCCCGCCTGCTCGAGGCCGGCGACTGGGCCGAGGTGACCCGGTTGACCGCAGCCGCGGTCGCCGCTGCCCGCGCCGCCGACTGACCGGTTCGACCCGGCGTGGGACCGACCTTGACAAGGACCGGTTCGACCGCGATCAGGACCGGTCCGACCGTTTGACTGAGGAGTCGTGAGATGGCCGAACAGCACCCTGTCGACCGCGCCCCGCTGCACCCCCGGCCGGCCGCCGACTGTCGCTACGACCTGGTCTCGCTCGGCGAGGTCATGCTGCGGCTGGACCCGGGTGAGGGACGGGTGCGCACCGCCCGCAGCTTCCGGGCCTGGGAGGGCGGCGGCGAATACAACGTCGCGCGGGGGCTGCGCCGCTGCTTCCGCCTGCGTACCGCGGTCGTCACCGCGTTCGCCGACAACGAGGTCGGCCGCCTGCTGGAGGATCTGGTGCTGCAGGGCGGCGTCGACACCGCATACGTGCGCTGGCTGCCGTACGATGGGATCGGCCGCACCGTCCGCAACGGGCTCAACTTCACCGAGCGCGGCTTCGGGGTGCGCGGCGCGATCGGCACCTCCGACCGGGCAAACAGCGCGGCCAGCCAGTTGCGCCCCGAAGACGTCGACTGGGACCACCTGTTCGGTACCCTCGGCGTGCGTTGGCTGCACACCGGCGGCATCTACGCGGCCCTGTCGCCGACCACGCCGGACACGATCGAGGCGGCGATGACAGCCGCCCGCCGGCACGGCACGATCATCTCCTACGACCTGAACTACCGGCCCAGCCTGTGGAAGGCGGTCGGTGGACAGTCTCGGGCGCAGGAGGTCAACCGGCGGCTGGCCGGCTACGTCGACGTCATGATCGGCAACGAGGAGGACTTCACCGCGAGTCTCGGGTTCGCCGTGCCGGACACCGACGAGAGCCTCACCGACCTGGAGGTCGCCAACTTCCAGCGGATGATCACCGAGGTGACCGGGGCGTACCCGAACTTCAAGGTGGTGGCGACGACGCTGCGTACGGTGCGTTCCGCGACGGTGAACGACTGGGGTGCGGTCGCCTGGTCGGCACCGACCGGTTTCGTGTCCGCCACCCACCGGCCGGGCCTGGAGATCCTGGACCGGGTCGGCGGCGGTGACAGCTTCGCGTCCGGCCTGGTCTACGGTCTGCTTGAGCTGGGTGACCTGGCGGTCGCGGTGGAGTACGGTGCCGCCCACGGGGCGCTGGCGATGACCACTCCCGGGGACACCTCGACGGCCAGCCTCGAGGAGGTGGCGGCGCTCGCCGGTGGCGGTGGGGCAAGGGTGCAGCGCTGAGGGTCCCGCTGGCACCGATGAGCCGTTAAGATTGTCCATTGGTGGATGTTGCCCGGTGCCGTGGCGGGTGGCATTCGCGCGGAGCAAGCAGGGTGGGATGGGCCTACCGCAGGCAGTGTTGCCGGCAGTAGTCTCTTGGCTTCAATGAGTGTCTATTCCCCCGGAGGCGGCGCGGACCATGGCTCAACCACCCGTGCGCGTGCTCATCGTCGGTGCCAGCGTCGCCGGGCTGGCCGCCGCCCGGGCGCTGCGGCTGGCCGGCATCCGGCCCGAGCTGGTGGAGAAGCTGGCTCCGACCGTCGTTGCCGGCGCTGGGATCTTCCTGCCCGGCAATGCCATCCGCGCGCTTCGTGAACTCGGGCTGGACAATCCGTTGCGCCCGCTCGGCGCGGTGATCCGGCACCAGCGATTCCTCGACGCAACCGGTGCCGAGCTGTGCTCGGTCGATCTAAAACAGCTGTGGCAGGGGGTCGGGCAGTGCCGGGCGTTGCCCCGCGCCGACCTGCATCAGGTGCTACTCACCGGTGCCGGCGGCGAAGTGCGGTACCACACCGAGGTGTGCGACGTGGAGATCGGCGACGAGACCACCAAGGTCGCCTTCGGCGACGGTTCCTACGCCGAGTACGACCTGGTCGTCGGAGCGGACGGGCGCCGGTCGGCGGTCCGTCGACTGGCCGAGATCGGTGGCGCGCCGCACCCGGTCGGCCAGATCGCCTACCGCAGCGTGGTCAGCGGCGGTCCGGTGATCACCGAGTGGACGGCACTGCTCGGGCGACGGTCCGGCATCGCGCTCGCCCCGATGGGCTACGGCCGGGTCTACCTCTACGCCGACGAGCCGTTGCCGGCCGGCTCCGCCCCGCCGGCCGACCCGTTGGTCCGGCTCCACCAGCTCCTCGGTGACTACGGTGAGCCGGTGCCAGCGGTCCTCGACGCGGTGGAGAAGGTCCAGGTGGCCGTCACCGACGAGGTGGAGCTGAGCGGCTGGTCCCGGGGGAACGTGGTGCTCGTCGGGGACGCTGCCCACGCCACCGCACCGACCCTGTCCCAGGGGGCGGCGATGGCGTTCGAGGACGCGCTGGTTCTGGCCGAGGAGCTACGCGCCGCGCCGTCGGTCGTCGAAGCGCTCGCCAGGTACGAGAGCCGACGTCGGCCGCGTACCCAGTGGGTCCTGGACCGGACCCGCGACCGGGACCGGACCCGCGACGCCGCCCCGGCCCTGCGCGACCCGATGCTGCGTGCCAAAGGCGGCACCATCTTCCAGGAGCACTACCGGTTGCTCGTCGACCCGGTGTGAGCCGACCGGCAGCCCGCAGCGGGGCAGGCACCCGGCGTGCGGACCGGCGGTGAACGGGGACTATCCTGCCTGCGAGGCACGGCCAGCGGATCATCACCCCGGGCGCCGTGGGATTGACGAGAACCGGAGGCCATTCGTGACCACCGTCGCACCGAAGCCGATCGCCAGCCGGCCCTTTCCGGTCCGCAGGCCGGTCCGCGGCTCGGCCATGGCGCGGCTGCTGCGCACGACCGACGCGAAGCAGATCGGGATCATGTACATGATCACCGCCTTCGCGTTCTTCATGATCGGTGGCCTGATGGCCCTGATCATGCGTGCGGAGCTGGCCCAGCCGGGGATGCAGTTCCTCTCCCCGGAGCAGTACAACCAGCTGTTCACCATGCACGGCACGATCATGCTGTTGTTCTTCGCGACGCCGATCGTGTTCGCCTTCGCCAACTACGTTACGCCGATCCAGATCGGCGCGCCGGACGTTTCCTTTCCCCGGCTGAACAGCTTCGCCTACTGGCTGTACCTGTTCGGTGGCACCTTGGCGATGGGTGGCTTCCTCACCCCGGGCGGCGCCGCCGACTTCGGCTGGTTCGCGTACACCCCGCTGAGCAGCGTCGAGCACTCTCCGGGCGTCGGCGCCAACATGTGGATCGTCGGCTTGGCGATCTCCGGTCTGGGCACCATCCTCGGCGCGGTGAACATGATCACCACGATCCTGACCCTGCGCGCGCCGGGCATGACCATGTTCCGGATGCCGATCTTCACCTGGAACATCCTGGTCACCAGCCTCCTGGTGATCATGGTCTTCCCGCTGCTGGCCGCCGCGCTGTTCGCGCTCGCCGCCGACCGCATGCTCGGTGCCCACGTGTACGCGCCGGAGACCGGCGGGCCGCTGCTGTGGCAGCACCTGTTCTGGTTCTTCGGCCACCCCGAGGTGTACATCGTCGCGCTGCCGTTCTTCGGCATCATCAGCGAGATCATCCCGGTCTTCTCCCGCAAGCCGATCTTCGGCTACAAGGGTCTGGTGGCCGCCACGATCGCGATCGCCGCGCTGTCGATGAGCGTCTGGGCGCACCACATGTTCGCCACCGGCGCGGTGCTGCTGCCCTTCTTCAGCTTCCTGTCCTTCCTGATCGCGGTGCCGACCGGCATGAAGTTCTTCAACTGGATCGGCACCATGTGGCGGGGGCAGATCAGCTTCGAGACGCCGATGCTCTGGTCGATCGGCTTCCTGGTCACCTTCCTCTTCGGCGGTCTGTCGGGTGTCCTGCTGGCCAGCCCACCGATCGACTTCCACGTCTCGGACTCGTACTTCGTCGTCGCACACTTCCACTACGTGCTGTTCGGCACGATCGTGTTCGCGGTCTTCGCCGGCATCTACTTCTGGTTCCCGAAGTTCACCGGTCGGATGCTCGACGAGCGGCTGGGCCGAGTGCACTTCTGGCTGACCTTCGTCGGCTTCCACACCACCTTCCTGGTGCAGCACTGGCTCGGGGCCGAGGGCTTTCCCCGCCGGTACGCCGACTACCAGGCGATCGACGGCTGGACGACACTCAACATGATCTCCACGGTCGGCTCGTTCGTCACCGGCATCTCCACCCTGCCGTTCCTGTACAACGTGTGGAAGTCGTACAAGGCCGGACCGCTGGTCGAGGTCGACGACCCGTGGGGCCACGGGAACTCGTTGGAGTGGGCGACCAGTTGCCCGCCACCGCTGCGCAACTTCGACCGGATGCCCCGGATCCGCTCCGAGCGACCGGCGTTCGACCTGAAGTTCCCGGAGCTGGCCGCCGGCCACCACTCGGTCGCCGGCCCGCCGGAGGGCGGTGCCAAGCCGCTGACCAGCGAGTCGGACGGCGGTGCCACATACCAGGAGGACACCGCCAGCAACGTCGACCGGCGCTGACCCACTGGCCGGCGCTTACCCCACGATCGGTCTACGACGCGGCCCCGGGCGACATCGCCCGGGGCCGCGTCGGGTGTTCGGGCAGCCCGTCACCGCGGTGCCGGCACCCGGTCCGGCACCGGCCGGCGGCGCCACCGCATCGCGACCATCGGCAGCGCCAGCAGCAGCCCCGCCGCACCGATCGCCACGAACCCCCACGTCGGCGTACTGGCGTCGATCACCGCACCGGTCAGCGGTGCCCCGACGGCCATGCCCACGGTCAACGCCGAACCGTGCAGACCCATCGCCTCGCCGCGTACCGCCGCCGGGGCCAGCCGGGCGACCGCGTCGGACGTGGCGGCGATCGTCGGCGCGCAGAGCAGCCCGGCCGGGGCCAGGGCCAGCCCGAGCGTCCACCAGTGCCCGGCCCCGAGCCCGACCGGGACCGTGGCGGCGGCCAGCGCGACCATCAACCCAACCGGCGGCACCGCACGCCGGGTCGCACCGTAGGCGAACCCGCCGACCAGGGAGTACGCCCCCCAGCCGGCGAGCACGACGCTGGTCCAGGCCAACTGGTCGCTCTCCCGCAGCGCGGCGATCAACGCCACGTCGGTGCCGCCGAGCACCAACGTCGACGCCGTGCCGACCGCGAGTACCCCGAACAACTGCGGGGTCAGCCAGTCCCGGCGGGCGATCCGGGTGCCAGCCCGGTCGGCTTCCTCGTGCCGGGCCCGGATCGGCGGGTCGACGACAAACAGCGCCAGCCCGGCGGCGACCAGGCCAGCGCCGACCGCGACCATCGCGATCCGGGGGGAGACCGCGGTGGCGAGCAGCACCGCCAGCGCCGGGCCGACCATGAAGGAAAGCTCGACCGACATCGAATCCAGGGCGTACGCCGGACGGCGCTGTTCCGCCGGGACCAGCGCGGCCAGCGACTGCCGGATCACCGAGAACACCGGCAGGCTGAGCAGGCCGGCGACGACCGCGGCGACCAGCAACGCGGGGTACGGCAGCGCCTGCGCCACGGTCCAGAAGACGCCCTGGGCGGTGACCGAGACGACCAGCGCCGGGCGTAACCCGCGTCGGTCGACCAGCCGACCCAGCAGCGGTGCGCCGATCGCGGCCCCGATGGTCAACGCGGTACCGGCCAAACCGGCGGCGGCGTACCCCCGGCCCAGGCCCAGCACGACGTACAGGGTCAGCGCCACACCGGCGGCGGTGTTCGGCATCCGGGCCAGCACCGACAGGGCGAGCAGCCGGGCCACCCCGGGCAGCGCGAGCGCCTGCCGGTAAGGAGTCAAATTCATCGACAGTGTTACCTCCGGCCGGCATCATGCCCGCCGGGTACGACGTCGGCCAGCCGATATCCGGGCCGGCTTTCCGGCGGGTCAGGTCGGACGCAGCACCGGGGAACCGGTCAACGTCACCCCGGCGGCCCGCATCGCGTCCACCGCCACCTCGGTGGTATCCCGGGCCACCCCGGCGGTCAGGTCGAGCAGCACGGTGGTATCGAAGCCGGCCCGGGAGGCGTCCAGCGCGGTCGCCCGTACACAGTGGTCGGTGGCGATGCCGACCACGTCGACCCCGGTGATGCCGTGTTCCCACAGCCAGTCGGCCAGGCCGGTGCCGTCGTCGCTGTGGCCCTCGAAGCCCGAGTAGGCCGCCGCGTACTGGCCCTTACGGAAGACTGCCTCGATCCGATCGGTGGCCAGCCCGGGATGGAACTCGTCCCCGCCGGTGCCCACCACGCAGTGCGCCGGCCAGGTGTCGACGAAGTCCGGCGGGTCGCCGAAGTGCGCGCCGGGGTCGACGTGGTAGTCCTTGGTTGCCACCACGTGCCGCCACCGCTGCTGCGGTGCCTCGGCGACGGTCTGGGAGATCGCCACCGCCACATCGGTGCCGCCGCCCACCGCGAGTGAGCCACCTTCACAAAAGTCGTTCTGTACGTCAACGATGATCAGTGCCCGGTGCATGCTCGTCGTCCTCCTGCTGCTGACTTCTGCATGGTCGATTACCAGCCGCTACCGGTCGCGGCCCGGCGGTCACTGGACGGCGGGCACGACGGTCACCGGGATGGTTGGATCTCCGGCGGACAGCTTCAGCCCTTCCCACGGTATCGAGATGAGGCAGCGGCGCAGGTGCTCGCGGGACTCGTCGAGGGTCGGCCGGGTCCGCGCCTCGCCAGCGGCGACAAAGGACCGTTGCAGCACCCGGTCACCGTTTGCCCGGTCCGGGACTCCCTGCGAGACGACAATCTCCTCGGTGGCGGTGCCGGTCGGCTTGTGCCGGCGTACCGCCACCTTCCGGCCCCCGACAGTGGCCTTGTTCTCGGAGCGCTTGACCACCGGCCGGCCGTCGACCTCGACCAGCTTGTACACCAGCCGGGCGGTCGGCGCGCCGGAGCCGGTCACCACTGCGGTGCCGGCACCGTACATGTCGACCGGCTCGGCGGCGAGCGAGGCGATCGCGTGCTCGTCGAGATCACCGGAGACAATGATCTTGGTCTCGGTGGCGCCGAGCGAGTCGAGCAGCTCCCGGGACTGTTGCGCCAGGACCGACAGGTCGCCGGAGTCGATCCGGATCGCCCGCAGGTCCGGCCCGGCGACCTCGATCGCATTACGGATGCCCTGGCTGATGCTGTAGGTGTCGACCAGCAGTGTGGTGTCCCGCCCGAGCGTGGCCACCTGTGACGCGAACGCCGCCCGTTCGTCGTCGTGCAGCAGGGTGAACGCGTGCGCCGAGGTTCCCGCGGTCGGGATGCCGTACCGGGCACCCGCCGCCAGGTTGGACGTGGCCGCGAAACCGGCCAGGTACGCGGCCCGGGCCGCCGCCACCGCCGCCTCCTCGTGGGTGCGCCGCGAACCCATCTCAATCACCGGCCGGCCGCGGGCGGCGGTCACCGCCCGCGCCGCCGCCGCCGCGATCGCGCAGTCGTGGTTCAGCACCGACAGCACCAGAGTCTCCAGCAGGACGCACTCGGCGAACGTGCCGGAGACGGTGAGGATCGGCGAGTTCGGGAAGAACAATTCTCCCTCGGCGTACCCGTCGACGTCCCCGGTGAACCGGTAGTCGGTCAGCCACTGTGCGGTGCCGGCGTCGACCACCGCGCGGTCCCGCAGGTGTCGGACGGTTTCCGCGTCGAAGCGGAAGTCCCGGATCAGGTCGACCAGCCGACCGGTGCCGGCCACCACACCGTACCGGCGGCCGGTCGGCAGCCGCCGGGCGAAGACCTCGAACACGCAGTGCCGGTGCGCGCTGCCGTCCGCCAACGCGGCGGCGAGCATGGTTAGCTCGTAGTGGTCGGTCAGCAGAGCAGGGCTGGCGCTGGTCACCTGGCTACTGTACGGCCGCCCGGCCGGTGCGGCCCGGCCCGGCCTGGCCCGGCGGCCCCGGCTCGTCGGGCAGAGCGCGCACCGCCTCGGCCAGGTTGGCACGCCCGGTCACGCCGAGCTTGCCGTACGCCCGTTGCAGATGGTTCTCCACGGTGCGGGGCGACAGGAACAACCGCTGGGCGATCTCCCGGCTGGCGACGCCGGCCGCCGCCAGCTTCGCCACCTGGTGCTCCCGGTCGGTCAGGTTGGGCAGGCCGGCCAGCAACGCCGGGGTACGCACGTCGACGCACTGGCCGAGCGACCGGCCGAGCAGCATGTTGGTCTGCCCGGTGACCGGCGACCGGGCCAGCCGCTGCCGCCGTACCGCCATCGCGGCGGACTCGGCGGCGAACAGGTGCAGCCCGAGGCCGGCGAAGCCGCTGGCAGCGCGCAGCAGGGCACCGTACGGTCCGTTGGTGGCGCCTTGTGCCTGGCGCAGGACCAGCGGCGGCAGTGGGCCTTCGACCACCTTGGCGAGCTCGGTCAGCCGGTCCACCGCCAGGTCGGCCCGGTCCAGCCGGACCAGGTCGTGCAGCACCATCACCTCGTGGCCGGCGAACCCGTCGGTACGCAGCCGGGCCGCCAACTCCCGCAGCATGTCGACCGCGCCGGTGACGTCCCCCTCGGCGACTGCCACCCAGCAGCGCGCCTGCTCCCGCCACGGGTACAGGATGGCCATCCCGGGCATCTGCGCCCGGTCCGAGTCGGCCATCGCCGCAGCGGCCTGGGCCGCCTCGCCACGCAGGGCGGCCGCGTGTGCCCGTTCGGCGTGGGCCAGCCCGGCGTACACCCGGCCGGTGGCCAACGTGGCGCACGCCTGCAGGCTGTGTCGCAGCGCCTCGTCGAGCCGGCCGCGCAGCCGGGCGGCCTGCGCCCGGATCACCGACAGGTAGCCGGACCCGAGCCGGAAGTCACCGGCGTCGGCCAGGTCGGCGAACTCCTCGGCGACGATCGTCTCGATCCCGGGCAGCTCCCCGGCGAGCACCAGCCGGGTGCCGCGAGCGAGTTCCAGTGCCAGCTGAAGGTAGGGAAGTTCGGTTCGCCAGTGCGGGGCGTCGGCCACGACCCGGGCGATGGCCCGGCCGCTGCCGGTCAGGTCGCCCTGCGCGGCCTGTAGGTGGGCGATGGTGCACTGGGCCAGCCCGTGGGCGGCGGGACTGGCCGCCGGCCGGGCGAGTACGGCGCGGGCCAGCCGCAGCGCGGCGTCACACTCCAGCCGGTGCAGCCGCATGATCGCCTCGAACGAGTCGACCCGGACCCGCTCGGCCGGGTCGGTCAGCTCGCGGGCACCGGCCGCCAGGTCCTCCGGCGTCGACTCGTTGCCGAGCCCCCAGTAGGCGACCAGTCCCAGCACCATCAACCAGCGGCTGCGTCGTTTGTCGGTGGTGACCTCGTCGCGGACCGCCTCGATGGTGGCCAGCGCCCGCTCCGGCTCGTCTCGGAACATCAGGATGGTCGCCCACAGCTCGGCGGCGTCGAACCCGCCGCCGGCGTCGTACGCTCGGGCGGCCAGCCGGTCCGCCAGTGGGACGTCGTACCCGGCGAACGCCCGGCCGGCAGCGTCGAGCAGCATCGCCGGGTCGTCGGCGGTGTTCGACTCGAGCCGCCAGACGGCGACCCGCAGCAGGTCCTCCCGGCGGCGTGCCCCTACCCCGTCCACGAGCGAAGCGAGCTGCGCCTGCAGCCGCTGCGCCCGGGTGACCGGGCATCGGCGGCGCACCACCTCGCCGTACAGCGGATGGGCCATGTGCACGTCCTGCCGGCGGTCGTCGACGTCGACCCGGATCAGTCCTCGTTCCTCGGCGGCCTCCACATCGGCGTGCCGGCTGGTCCGCAGCAGCAGCCGCAGCCCGATCGGCTGGCCGAACGCCACCAGCTCGACGACGCCGCGGACCGGCGGGCTGAGCTGGCCGATCCGGGTGTCGATCAGGTCAGTCAGGCTCGGCGCCAGCTCCAACCGGCCGGTCCACCGCCACACCCCGTACGTCTGGGTCAGCTCCTGCCCGGACTGGGCGGCGATGACGAGCTCCCGCAGCAGCAGCGGGTTTCCCTCGGACAGCCGCCACAGCCGTTCGGCCGAGGTCGGGTCCAGCGGTCCACCGAGCAGTTCCATCAGCAGGCCAGTGCTGTCGACGACGTCCAGTGGCGCCAGCTCGTCGTGTACCACCAGATCGTCGGCCCACAGTGCCCGGATCGGCAGCGGCACCGGCTCGCCGCTGAGCAGCGTACCCAGTACAGTGGCCCGACCGGAGCGGGCGATCAGGTTCGCCGCCGCCGCCGAGGAGGGGTCGAGCAGATGCGCGTCGTCGATGGCGAGCACGATCGGCCGGCCTGCGGCCCGTTGTCGTAGCGACTCGACGGCCCACCGCAGTAGCGCCGAGGGGGACAACCCGGGTGGCTGGTTCGCCGGGAGCACCTGGGCGAGGCCGGCGAACGGCAGGCCCGCGGCGCTGACGCTGCCCGAGGCGGACCAGACCGCGTAGCTCTTGGTCGGCAGTCTACCTACGACTTCGCGCAACAGCCGACTCTTGCCGATCCCGGCGGAGCCACTGAGGATCAGGCCGCGACCGCCGTCGGTGGCGGCGGCGAACAGCCGGTCGAGCTCTTCGGACCGTCCTACGAAGCTCCACAGGCCCATGGCAGGGGAGCATATAGAACGGTCGCCAAGGGGGAAGGGTCGGTCACGGATCGCAGTTGAGTATGAAGTGTTCGGTCAGTGAGTAGCGACAGTCGTCGCTGTGTAGGTGATTGTGCACGTAGCGTCGGTGGACTGGTAATTCGTGGCGATGACGCCCGAAGGAGCTCGTCTTGTGGAGTCCGTGACAGTACCGGCGAATCGCCCGGCCACCCGCGCCGCCGCCCGCGTTCCCCGGCAGCGCAGGCAGCCGCGCCGCCCGGGTGACCTGGTTGTGGAGTAGCCGATGGCCGCCCCGGCGCCGCCGCCCCCACCGGCCGACGAACCGGTCGCGGCCGTCGTGGTCGGAGCCGCCGCCAGTAGCCGCTCGGCCGTGCTGACCGCGTTTGTCGACGGTGAACCGCTGCCCGATCTGCGTCCGCCCGAGAGTTTCCTGGTCGTCCGGCACGGTACGGTCGAGCGGATCGCGGCATATCTGCCCGGCTGGTCGCAGCCGTGGATCGTCCCGGCGCGGTCAGCGCGGTCCGGTGCCAACCTGGCCCTGCCCCGTCCACCGCGCCGGGTCGAGGTGATCCGGCCGGATGCCTCGCTGCGCCGGCTCAGCCTGGTCGATTCGCCCGACCTGGAGACGCTCCGGTCGGCCGGCGCGACGGTGCTGCTCGACACGGCGGTACGCGGCGGCGCGCTGGTCTTCGTGGTTGGTGCCGGGCCGCCGCCCGGGCAGATCGAACACGAACTGCTGCGCCGGACGCTGGGTGCCGGTGTCGCGGTGTTCGTCGCGATCACCGCGGCCGGCGTACAGAGCGCGGGCGGGTCGTTCCAGCGGGCCGAGCTGCTCGCCGCTGTTCCGGAGCTGGAACAGGCACCCTGGCATTCGGTCGACGCGGCAACCGGCGATGCGGTGTTTCTCCGCCGGGAGGTGACCGACTGGGCAGCCCGGGAGGCGCTGCACCGGGCCGGCGCCGGTCTGGCCGATCAGCTGGCGTTCGACGAGCCACTGACACTGCCATCCGGCGGGCCGGCAGTCGGCTGGTCCGAGCGGCTGGACCGGGTGGTGCGACGGATCGGCCAGCGGGTGCGGCACACCCTGGCGATCGAGCTGGCCAACCTGCACCTGGCTGCCGTCCGCGAGTTGTTGTTCGGCGGTGGACCGGCCGGGATACCCGGCTTCCTGGACCGCGAGCTCCTGACCCTGTCGTTGCACGCCAGCGCGGCCTGTGCCGCCGGCGTGGACGACGCGGTGGACGAGGCGGTCGAGCAGGTGTTCGGGCCGGACCCGGCACAGCGGCTCGGACCGCTGCTGCGCGAGCAGCTCCGCGGCCGGCTGCTCGGGGATCCGCCCAGGGCGGTCGCGGAAGGACTCCTGACGACCGCCGCGGGCCGGTGCGAGCCGGTGCCGTCCACCGTCGCCGGGCCGTCCACCATGGTGGTGGATGTCTTCGCCGCGTACCCGGTGCAGCGGTCCCGGTGCACGGTGCCGCCGATCGGCGTCGCGCTCGCCGCCGACTGCTGGCATCCGCGCGGTGGACCGTCCGGGATGGCGCCGGACCAGGCCCGGTCCTGGATCCAGCAGGCGCTGCGGGCGGTGGAGATCGCGCTGTCCCAGGAGATCGCGTTGCGGTTCGCCGCAGTACGGCGTGGCCTGGCCAACCTGTTGGCTGATGCGATCGACAGCGGCGACGCGCCGGGCTGACCGCGGTGGGCGTTGTCCGCCCCGGCCCCACCGATGGCACGATGGGGGAATGGCGGCTCCCCAGGTTGCTCCGGTCGAGACGCCGGACACGGTCGAGACGCCAGGTGACGAACGCCTGTGGGTGACCATCGTCTGGGACGATCCGGTCAACCTGATGACGTACGTGACCTGGGTCTTTCAAAAGTTGTTCGGGTACAGCCAGGCCAAGGCGGAGGAGTTGATGCTCGACGTGCACAACAAGGGCCGGGCGGTGGTGTCCAGCGGCGCCCGCGAGCGGATGGAGCTCGACGCGTCCCGGCTGCACGCCTACGGGCTCTGGGCGACGGTCGACCGGGCATGAGCATGTTCCGGCGCCGCAACGGGCGCGTCGTGGCCGTCTTCTCCCCCGACGAGGTACGGGTGTTGCGCAAGGTCGCCGGTGAGGTGGTGAACCTCCTCACCGACGGGTTCGAACGGGACGACCCGGTGGTCGACCGGCTGTTTCCGGACATCTACCCGGACGATCCGGCGAGCTCGGCGGAGCTGCGGCGATACACCGAGAGCGACCTCAAGACGGCAAAGATCGACCAAGCGGGCGCCGTGCTCGCCGCGTTGCCGGCCGACGCCGGCGACACGGGCGCGGAGGTCCGCCTGGACGGCGAGGCGGCCGAGGCGTGGCTACGCGCGATCAACGACGCCCGGCTGGCGATGGGCGTCCGGTTGCAGGTGCGGGCCGACACCGATCTCGGCGCTGAGCTGGCGGCGGCCGAGCGGGACGATCCGTCGTCGAGCCGGCTGTACCAGCTGTCGGTCTACGCCTATCTGGGCTATCTGCAGGAGTCCCTGCTCGGCGCGTTGCTCGACTAGTGTCGACGAGCGTGACGACCGCCACGGGCCGGCCGGGCCGGAGAAGCGGAGAAGGCGGTAGGCTGGGGTGGTGCTGAGCATCGACCGGTCGATCATCGACGCGATCGTCGCCCATGCCCGCCGGGACCACCCTGACGAGGCGTGCGGCGTCGTCGCCGGTCCGGCCGGCTCGGACACGCCGACCCGGCACATCCCGATGCAGAACGCGGCCCGCTCGATGACGTTCTACCAGTTCGACTCGATGGAGCAGTTGCATCTGTGGCGGGAGATGGACGACCGGGACGAGGAGCCGGTGGTGATCTACCACTCGCACACCGCGACCGAGGCGTACCCGTCCCGCACCGATGCGGCGATCGCCGGCTGGCCCGAGGCCCACTACCTGCTGGTCTCCACCCGTGACCCGGAGGTCACCGAGATCCGGTCGTTCCGCATCGTGGACGGCGTGGTGACCGAGGAGCCGGTCAATCTCATTGACGCCGGTGTCGACCCGCACGCGGTGCAGTCGTACCTGTTCGGGCAGACCCCGACCACGGTCGACTACGAGTGTTCGTCCGGCCGCTGACACCTGGCGCCGTACCGCACCGCGATCTGGTCCGACCTACCGTTGCAATAGGAGCACGTCAATGTCTATCGAAGTTCGCGTCCCCACCATCCTGCGTAGCTACACCGGCGGCGCCAAGGTCGTCGAAGGCACGGGGGACACCCTCGCCGCCCTGCTGAACGACCTCGACGCCAAGCACTCCGGCCTGCGTGGCCGGCTGGTCACCGACGAGGGCAACCTGCACCGGTTCGTCAACATTTACGTCAACGACGAGGATGTCCGTTTCCTCGGCGCGCTCGACGCCAAGGTCGCCGACGGGGACACCGTGACGATCCTGCCCGCGGTGGCCGGCGGCGCGAGCGACGTCGCCCCGGCCGCCACCGACACCATCAGCGGCTGAGCGGCCCGCCATGACGCGCTACGACAGCCTGCTCGACGCGTGTGGCGGCACCCCGCTGGTCGGCCTGCCCCGGCTCTCCCCGGTGGTGCCCGACGGGGCGCCGCCGGTACGGCTGTGGGCCAAGCTGGAGGACCGCAACCCGACCGGCAGCGTCAAGGACCGGGCGGCAATGTTCATGGTCCGCGCCGCCGAACAGGCCGGGCAGCTCCGGCCCGGCGACACCATCCTCGAACCCACCAGTGGCAACACCGGGATCTCACTCGCCATGGTGGCGAAGCTGCGCGGCTACCGGCTGGTCTGCGTGATGCCGGAGAACGTCTCCGCCGAACGGGTCCAACTGCTTCGGATGTACGGCGCCGAGATCATCTTCTCGCCGGCCGCCGGCGGCTCCAACCAGGCGGTGGCCACCGCCAAGCAAATCGCCGCCGAGCACCCTGACTGGGTGATGCTCTACCAGTACGGCAACAGCGGCAACGCCCAGGCGCACTACGAGACCACCGGGCCGGAGCTGCTGCGCGACCTACCCACGGTCACCCACTTCGTCGCCGGGCTCGGCACCACCGGCACCCTGATGGGCACCGGGCGCTACCTGCGGGAGAAGGTCGACGGCATCGAGGTGGTCGCCGCCGAGCCCCGCTACGGCGAGCTGGTGTACGGGTTGCGCAACATCGACGAGGGCTACGTGCCGGAGCTGTACGACGCGAACGTGCTCACCCGGCGGTTCTCGGTGGGTACCCGCGACGCGGTGCTGCGGACCCGGCAGTTGGTCGAGGTGGAGGGGCTCTTCGTCGGCTTCTCGACCGGTGCCGTACTGCACGCCGCGCTCGCCGTCGCGCACGAGGCGGTCAACGCCGGCCGCCGCGCCGACGTGGCGTTCCTGGTCGCCGACGGCGGCTGGAAGTACCTCTCCACCGGTGCGTACGGCGGCACGCTGTCCGACGCCGAGGAAGCGCTGGAAGGTCAGCTCTGGGCCTGAGGCGCACCGGCGGCATGGTTTGTGCTCCGGCGCTCCGGTGCAAATGATTGGTTGCGCTATGGGCGATCCTGGGGCGGGTTGTCGAAGTCGCTCCAGTTGTTCGCGCTTCGGTGTCACGTTGACGACAAGTTGCAGCGGATCTTTCATTCCGCCGCTGGCCGCGGCGTAGGCTGCCGAGCGTGGCAGAGCCGCTGGTGGAGATCTTCGATGGCATGAACGGCGCATCGCCGGTGTCTCACCGCGATCGTGGGAACAGTTGATGCGTCTGACCGTACTCGGCTGCGCCGGGAGTTTCCCCGGGCCCGAGGCCGCCTGTTCGGCCTACCTGATCGAGGCGGACGGGTTCCGCCTGCTCGTCGACTTCGGCTCGGGTTCGCTGTCCGCCCTGCAGCGGTACGTCGGCCTGCACGCGGTCGACGCGATCCTGCTCACCCACCTGCACTGCGACCACATGCTCGACGCCTGCACCTACGTGGTGGTGCGGCGCTACGCCCCGGACGGCCCGTACCCGCCGCTGCCAGTCTACGCCCCGGCCGGCGCGCCCGACCGGATCGCCACCGCGTACAACATCAGCGGCGAGCCGGTCGACGACGTCTACACCTTCTACGGCCTGCAGCCCGGCAGCTTTCCGATCGGCCCGCTGCAGGTCACCGTCGACCGGGTCAACCACCCGGTGGAAACCTACGGGGTACGCGTGGAGCACGGCGACCGGGTGCTGACCTACTCGTCGGACACGGCACCCTGTGAGGCGCTGCTGCGGCTGGCCCAGGACGCGCACGTCTTCCTCTGCGAGGCGAGCTACCTCGACGGGGTGGACAACCCGCCGGACCTGCACCTGACCGGCCGGGAGGCCGGGGAGGCCGCAACCAAGGCGGGGGTCGGTCGGCTGCTGCTGACCCATCTGGTCACCGCCTGGGGCAGCGAGGCGTTGACGTTCGAGGCGGCGGCATCGAGCTTCGACGGGCCGGTCGAGATCGTCCGGGCCGGCGCCCACTACGAGGTCTGACCGGTCGACACCGGCCAACGGTTCTTTTGCCGCAGAGTTCGCCCGCTGGTCAACGCGGCGTAGCCTCGGCCACCCGCACAGGCGAGACCGTGACACCCATGCGCGTCGCGATCGTCACCGAGTCCTTCCCGCCGGACCTCAACGGGGTGGCGCACTCCGTGGTGCGGGTCGCCGAACACCTGGTCGCCCGCGGGCACGAGCCGTTGGTCGTCGCACCGGCGCCGGCTGCGGCCGAGCGGGCGGAGGTCCACGTCCACCCGTACCCGGTGGTCCGGGTGCCGAGCCTGCCGGTGCCGCTCTACCGCAGTTTCCGGCTCGGCCTGCCGAGCCGCCGGCTCACCGAGGTGCTGGCCGACCACGCCCCGGACGTCGTACACCTGGCCAGCCCGTTCGTGCTCGGCGCGCGGGGACTGACGGTGGCCCGCCGGTTGCGGCTACCCACCCTGGCGGTCTACCAGACCGACGTGGCCGCCTACGCCCGCGCGTACCACCTGGGGTGGAGTGCGGCGACGGTATGGCGCTGGCTGCGCGAGATCCACAACGCTGCGGACCGCACCCTGGCGCCGTCGACCGCTGCGGCCGTCGACCTGACCGCCAACGGCATCGACCGGGTACGCATCTGGGGCCGCGGCATCGACCCGGTCCGGTTCGCCCCGGCCCACCGCTGCGAACCGACCCGCCGCGAGCTGGCCCCCGGCGGTGAGACGCTGGTCGGTTACGTCGGCCGGCTCGCCGCCGAGAAGCGGGTGGACCTGCTCGCCGAGACCAGCCGGCTGCCGGGCGTACGGGTCGTGGTGGTGGGTGACGGACCGGCCCGCAAGGAGTTGGAGCGCGCCCTGCCGGCGGTCCGCTTCCTCGGCGCCCGGCACGGCCGGGACCTGGCCCGGCTGTACGCCAGCTTCGACGTGTTCACCCACACCGGTCCGCACGAGACGTTCGGTCAGACCGTGCAGGAGGCGCAGGCCAGCGGCGTACCGGTGGTGGCGCCGGCCGCCGGCGGGCCGGTGGACCTGGTCACGCCCGGGGTGACCGGGCTGCTGGTGCCACCCGGTGATCAGACGGCGCTCGCCGGGGCGGTCGCCGGGCTGGTCGCCGACCCGGCCCGTCGGGCCCGGTACGGACGGGCCGCGCGGGCCGCGGTCGCCGGCCGCACCTGGGCGGCGATCGGCGACGAGCTGATCGAGCACTACCGCGCCGTGCTGGACGTACCCGGCGTCGTGGCCCGCCTGCCGGTCGCCGCCTGAGCGGACCGGTCCGGTGTGACCCGGACGGGGCCCGCAGCGGCGCGGCACATAGGCTCTGCACATGGCACGACCCGACGGACGCACCCACGCTCAGCTACGACCGGTGACCCTGACCCGCAACTGGAGCATGCACCCGGAAGGGTCGGTGCTGGTTGAGTTCGGGCAGACCAAGGTGCTCTGCACCGCGAGCGTCACCGAGGGGGTGCCCCGCTGGCGGAAAGGGTCCGGACTGGGCTGGGTGACGGCCGAGTACGCCATGCTGCCGCGGGCGACCACCACCCGGTCGGACCGGGAGAGCGTCAAGGGTCGGCTGGGCGGCCGGACCCACGAGATCTCCCGGCTGATCGGGCGCAGCCTGCGCGCCGCCGTCGACCTGAAGGCGCTCGGGGAGAATTCGATCGTGCTGGACTGCGACGTGCTGCAGGCCGACGGCGGCACCCGGACCGCCGCGATCACCGGCGGTTACGTCGCGTTGAACGACGCGGTCAGCTGGTTGGCCGACCGCAAGGCGCTCAGCGGCAAGCCGGACCGGGTGATGCGGCGCTCGATCGCGGCGGTCAGCGTCGGCGTGATCGCCGGCGAACCGCGGCTGGATCTGTGTTATCTGGAGGACGTCGCGGCCGACGTGGACATGAACGTGGTCTGCACCGGCGACGGGGACTTCGTCGAGGTGCAGGGCACCGGCGAGGCGGCGGTGTTCGGCCGGGACCAGCTCGACGCCATGCTCGACCTGGCGGTCGCCGGTTGCGCCGAGCTGACCGCCGCGCAGCGTAGGGTGCTGGACCGGTGAGCGCGGCACCGGCCGGGCGTACCCGGCTGCTGCTCGCCACCCGCAACGGCAAGAAGCTGACCGAGCTGCAGCGGATCCTGGACACCTCGCTCGGTGCCCACCGGGTCGAACTGGTCGGGCTGGCCGACCTGGAGCCCTACCCGGAGGTGCCCGAGTCCGGTCTCACCTTCGGCGAGAACGCGCTGCTCAAAGCCAGGGAAGGCTGCCGGTACACCGGGCTGCCGACGGTCGCCGACGATTCCGGGCTGGCCGTCGACGCGCTGGGTGGGATGCCCGGAGTGTTCAGTGCCCGGTGGTCCGGCCGGCACGGTGCCGACCTCGCCAACCTGAATCTGGTGCTGGCCCAGCTCGCCGACGTGCCGGACGAACACCGGGCGGCGTCGTTCGTCTGCGCTGCGGCCCTGGTGCTGCCCGGCGGCAAGGAACACCTGGTCGAAGGACGCCAGTCCGGCCGGCTGTTGTGCGCCGGTCGCGGCGACGGTGGCTTCGGTTACGACCCGATCTTTCTCGGTGACGGTCAGGAACGGACCAACGCCGAGCTCAGCCCGGCCGAGAAGGACGCGATCAGCCACCGTGGCAAGGCATTCCGGTTGATGGCAAAGGTCGTCGCGAAGACCGTCGGATGACGCCGGTAGATTTAATTAGTGCTTAGATCTCTGGTTACGCGGCGTACATCTGAGCTCACCCCCGTTAGGCTCGCGCGGCAAGCTCATGCCACAGGGGGGCTGTTTTCTTGAGTAGACACAGATTGAGCGACGCCATCGCGCGTACCGGGTCCGGCCGCCGCCGGCTCATCGTCGGCGGCGTGAGCGCCGCGCTGCTGGCCGGCATGGTGGTCACCGCTCTGCCGTTGCTCGCCGACGACGAGGTCACCGTGCCGGCCACCGCGGACACCACCGCCACCGACGTGCCGCAGGACGGTGACAACGGGGCGAAGACCACCCTGGCCACCTGTCCCGCGCTCTGCGAACGCAACCCGCGGGGGGCCCGGGACGCGATCGTCGAGTTCACCGTCGACCAACTGCCGAAGGCCGTCCGCAACCTGCGGGTCCGTCTGCAGTTGTACTCCTGGCAGGACCTGAACGCGCAGGTCACCGCGTACCGGACCGCAGTGGACGCCCGTCAGCCGCGGCCGTCGCTGGCCGGGGCGGACGGGATCGCCCGGACCGTCGACCGGGCACTCGCGACGCTGCCGACGGTCCGCAAGGGCTACAACGAGTGGGACGTGTCCGCGCAGGTCGCCGGCAACGGCACCTACACGTTCGCGCTGCGCCAGACCGGGCTGAACCAGCGCGTCTACTGGCCGTCGGTCGAGTACCGCGACCAGTCAATCCGACCCCGGCTGGTGATCAGCTACGAATCGGCGGCGGACGCGCCCAGCACTCCGCCACCGGCAGCGGCGCCCACTCCGTCCGCGCCGCCGAGCGCGCCGGTGCCGACCACCGCGGCCCCGTCGGCGTCCGCATCGGCGTCCGCTTCGCCGACCGTCGCGCCCAGCGCGTCGGCCAGCCCGCCGGCCTCCGGCGCCGGCTGCGGCTCGGTGTCGGACCTGCTGGTACCCGCCTGTGGCGCCTGGTGGGGGATGTACTCGCCGACCAGCGCCGCGAAGGGCTGGAACCACGGGGGTGCGGTCGCCGAGGTGGAGGCGCAGGTCGGGCGCAAGTTCGACATCGTGCACCGCTATCACGATTTCTCGAACGCCGGCAGCAACGGGGCGTTCCCTGACAAGTTCGAGCAGGAGCAGATGCGGGGCGGCCGGTTGATGTTCTTCGCCTGGGAGTCCCGGATCTTTTCCTCCGGCACCACGTTGAGCTGGCGGGACGTCTACAGCGGCCGGTACGACTCGGTGATCGACGACGTGGCCGGCCGGATCAAGGCGACCGGGGTGCCGGTGTTCATGGGCTTCGACCACGAGCCGGAGGACGAGCCGGCCAAGGGCAGCGATGCCGACTTCGTGCGGGCCTGGCGGCACGTGCACCAGCGCTTCGCAAAGGCCGGCGCGGACAACGCGGTCTGGGTTTGGGTGATGATGGGCTGGTCAGGCCATTACGACCGGTACGCCGACCTCTATCCCGGCGATGCCTATGTGGACTGGGTCGGCTACGATCCGTACAACTTCTACGCCTGCAACGGTGGCAAGACCTGGAAGGACCCGCACACCACGGTCGGTGGGTTCTACCGGTGGCTGGACGAGCACCGCATCGGCGTGGGCAAACCCCGGATGCTGGCCGAGTTCGGCAGCAACTTCCACCCGGACGACCCGGCGGCGAAGCAGCGGTGGTTCGAGCAGTTCCCGGCAGCGATCAAGGCGCATCCGAAGATCAAGGCGGTGGTCTACTTCAACTCCGCCGGATCGACGCGCACATCGGCCACCTGCAACATGACGATGAACCACAACCCGTCGGCGCTGGCCGGATTCACCAGGGCCGGCAAGGACTCCTACTTCCGGCAGCCGCTGCCGGGCCGGAGTTGACCTGGTAGAACGTTCAGCCAAGACTGGTAGAAACCCGATCGGCTGCCGTCCGATCGGTGGATGTCTGACCCGGCTGGGGTTGGCGCACGCTGTCTGAGACAATTTCCCATCTGGAGGGAAGCGTGAACCAATCCCAGCCTGGCTGGCGTCTGTCCAGCGGCCGTCGCGTGTGGGCATCGTCCCTGGTCGCGACTGCTGTAGTGCTGACACTGATCATCGACGCGACGGCTGCGGGTGCCGCCGTCGTCCCCACCCCGGCCCCGGCCACTCTGGTCTCGACCAACCCGGCGGACCACACCCCACATGCTCGCAACGGCGAGGCCCGAGCGTTCGCCGAGATCGGTGGCGTGATCTTCGTCGGTGGCACCTTCACCGAGATCCGGCCGACCAGCTCGGCGACCTGGCAGGCCCGGCCGTACCTGTTCGGCTACCAGCGGTCCACCGGTGCGCTGGTCGCCGGCTTCCAGCCCGACCTGGACGGTGCGGTGAACACCCTCGAGGTCACTCCGGCCGGTGAGCTGATCGTCGGCGGGGTCTTCCGCAACGTCAACGGAGAGGCCCGCCGCAATCTGGTCGCCCTCGACCCGGCGACCGGTGCCACGGTGTCCTCCTGGGAGGGCCGCTCCGACGGCGGAGTGGTCCGCGACATGGAGGTCAGCGGCGACTGGCTCTACATCGGTGGTGCGTTCAACTGGGTCAACGGCACCCAGCACGCCGGGCTCGCCCGGCTGGACGTGGACACCGGCGCGATCGATCCGACCTTCGATGTCGACATCGCGGTCGGCCGGCACGACGTGCCGCCGTACGTGTGGACGCTCGACGTCGCGCCCGACGGTGACACGCTGGTGTTCGGCGGCAATTTCCGCGAGGTCGAAGGCCTGACCCGGGAGCAGATCGCGATGGTCGACCTGACCGGCACCCCGGTCCTGGCCGACTGGGACAGCAACCATCGGTTCGCGCCGAGCTGCTCCTGGCGAACCTTCACCCACTACGTGCAGGACATCAGCTTCGGCGACGACAGCAGCTACTTCGTCGTCGGCACCAACGGTGGCTCGGGCTGGCCGGCCGCGTACTGCGATTCGCTGGCCCGGTACGAGACCGCCGACCGGGGCAGCGGCCTCGACGCCACCTGGCTCAACTTCACCGGCAACGACACCATCACCTCGGTGGTGGTCCGCGACGGCATCGCCTATACCGGTGGGCACTTTCGCTGGCTGAACAACCCGAACCGCAGCGACAACGCCGGCGACGGCGCGGTCGACCGGCTCGGCATCGGCGCGGTGACCGTGGCGACCGGGATGCCGGTCAACTGGAACCCGCGGCGCAGCGGCGGATCGGCGCTGCCGGCCGGCGCGAGCAGTTGGGGTTCCGCAGTACCGGTGCTCTGGTTCGGCTCCGACGGCCTCTACTTCGGCCACAACTCCGACGGCATGGGCAACGAGTACCACGGCCGGCTGGGCATGTTCCCCGACGCGGGCGGGCGGACCATCGTGTCGCGTAACCCACCGACCGACAGCACCGGTTACCTCTACCTGGCGGCCGCCAACGGCGACCTGACCAAGGTGCCGTTCGACGGGGCCACGCTTGGCGCGGCGACCATCACCAACCAGCCCAACCTGGTCGACGCCGGCGCGGTGTGGCGGGTGCACGACCGGATCTACTGGGCCCGCCCGGTCGCCGGCACCGAGACCGGCAGCCGGCTGGACATCTCGATGTTCAACGGCAGCAGCGTCGGCGGTCCGTGGGAGAGCTCGGGCTATAACTCCTGGTTCGACGCGTTGTCGCTGAACGCGGCGTTTTACCTGGACGGCCGGCTCTACTACACCCGCGCCGGCAGCGGTAACAACCAGCTGTTCTACCGGTACTTCGAACTCGACGGCAACTATCTCGGCGCCACCGAATTCACCGTGCCGACCGACGGCGTCACCTGGAGTTCGGTCCGTGGCATGGCCTGGGTGGCCGGCAGCATCGTGTTCGGCTCGTCCGACGGGCGGCTGCGAGCGGTGCCGTTCGATCCGACCGCCGACGTCGCCGTGGCCGGCACCTCGGTGACCGTGCTGGCCGAGCCCGACCCGGCGCTCGACTGGACCAACCGGTCGATGTTCTTCGCGGCCGAGTGACCTGGCGGTAGACCGCCCGGTGACCAGAGGTGGGCCGGCGGCAGCACCGAGGCTGCCGGCCCACCGGCCATTTTGTATGGTGAGGCATCGTTGCACAGGGGAGGCGGACCGGTGGGGTCGAGCACACGTCGGCACGGCGCGTTGCTGCGGGTGTTGTTCGCCGTCAAACGGACCTACTACCAGCTGCGCTATCCCCGGCTGCGGCTCGGCCGGGACGTCGAGATCCGGGGCCGGGTCCGGCTGCGCAGAGGGGTACGGGTGACGATCGGCGACCGGACCCGGCTCAACAAGCTGGTCCGCTTCGCCGGCACGGGTGAGGTCACCGTCGGTGCCGACTGCCTGCTCAATGCCACCTGGATCGGTAGTTGGACCAGCGTTGAGGTCGGCGACCGCTGTCTGCTGTCCGACTGCGAGCTGATGGACAACGACTTCCACAATCTCCCGCCGCAGCTGCGGCACGTACCGCCCGGCCCGGCGACCCGGGCACCGATTGTCGTCGGGGACAACGTCTGGATCGGGGCGCACGTCCTGGTGATGAAGGGCGTCCGGATCGGCCACGACAGCGTCGTCGGTGCCGGCACGGTGGTTCGCGTCGACGTACCTGACCGGGTCGTCGTGATCGGCAATCCGCAGCAGATTGTGAAGAAGTTCGATGAGTGACCAGCCAGCCCGGACCGTGACCCTCACCGACCTGCTGCGGATTCCGAGTCTGCGGTGGATGACGGTCGTCGCGGGTGCCGCGACCGGCCTGCTGTTGGCGATCGGCTACCTGGTGGTGGCCCCACCCGCGGCCTCGGCCACCGCGGTCGTCGCGGTCCGGCCGGTGGTCACCGACGCCTTCACCTATCCCGGGGCCGGTGCCGACCGTTCGGTCAACATGAACGTCGAGAGTGGCATCGCGGCCAGCACCGAGGTACTCTCCCGGATCGCCGAGGCCCGGTCTTCCGACGTCGTGGAGGTCCGCCGGGCGCTGGAGATCGAGGTCCCCACCGGCGGCCAGATTCTACGGTTCACCTACTCGACCGGCACGGTCGACGACGCAGTCGACACCGTGAACCTGGCGGCCGCCACCTACCTGCAGGTCCGCCAGGAGATGTACGAGCAGCAGCGGACCGACATGCTGGCCTCCTACGACGAGAGCATTGTCAAGGTCGCGGAGCAGCAGGACGCGGCGCAGAGTCGGCTCGCCAACGCGAACAGCACCCCGGCGGCCGACGCCGCGCTGGCCGAGTTCGGCTCGCTGAGCAATCAGCTGACCGAGCTCAACGCGGCCCGTACCGAGATCGCCGCGATCGACGTCACGCCCGGCTGGATCACCCAAAGTGCCCAGCAGCAGCTGTCCACCGACGGTCCGCCCGGGATCCTGTACCTGGTGGCCGGTCTGCTGGTCGGCGCGGTGCTCGGGGTGCTGCTGACCTACCTGCGGGAGTCGGTGGACCGGCGGATCCGCAGCGAGGCGGAGGCCAGCGAGGTCGCCGGGCTGCCACTGCTGGGCACCGTACGCCGCCGCGGGTTGCGGGTTGACGCGCGTACCGTCGATGCCGACGTCCGGTACGTCGGCATGGCCATAGCCGAACAGCTCCGCCAGGCGGTCCGTACTCCGGTGGTGGTGATCTCGTCGCGGAACCGGGAGGACACCACCCCGATGACCGCGAGCCTCGCCGTCGCACTCGCCGCCGACGGGCAGGACGTCTACATCGGCGACGACAGCCACCGGGTGACCGCGCTGCGCGACGCGCTGCTCGCCGATCGGCGCCGGGTGCCGTCCGGGCCGTTCGTGCCGGCCCAGCCGGGTGGTACGGCCCCGGCCCAGCCGGGGGGTACGGCGCAGCGCCCCGGCGACAGCGGCGACCCGGAGAGCACCTTGATCTTCTCCCTGCCCAACGCCGACCAGGACCGTACGGTGATCCTGCCCCGGGTGACCGACACGGCGGACGCCCCGGCGGGTCCCGCACGGCGACCGTCGCCGCGGCCGACCGCCGGCACCGGGCAGTCCCGGCCGTCGACCGGGGACCGGTCGGCGGCCGGTGACGGTGGCCCGGTGGTAGCCACCATCCCGGTCCGTACGCTGCCGGCGGACGCGCTCACCGTCGGGGCCGGCATGGTCCGGATCGGCCTGTACGCCCAGGCACCGCGCGACGGGGAGATCGTGTTGTTCAACGCCCCACCGGCCGAGTCGGACGAGCGTGGCGTGCGGGAGGCGCGGACCGGCACCGCGATCGTCGTGGTCGAGCGGGACCGTACCCGGCTGGCCGACCTGCGTCGGTTGACCGACCGGTTGCGCGCCGCCGGGGCCGAGCCGCTCGGCTTCGTGCTCACCGGCAGCGGCCGTGGTTGACCAGGCCCGGCACCCCCCGGCGCTGCCGATCTGGCCGCTGTGGCTGATGTTCGGCCTGGTGCCGGTCTGGTGGCTCAGCGGGCTGTTCTACTTCGGCTGGCCGGTGCTCGGCGCGCTGCTGCTGATCGTCATGTTCGTCCGGGGGCGGATCCCGTTGCCCGCCGGCGCCGGACTCTGGCTGGCCTTCCTGGCTCTCGTGGTGGTCAGCGCCACCCAACTGGCCGACGTCGGCGCGCTGCTCACCTTCACCTTCCGGTTGTTGTTCTACGTTACCGCGATCGTCGTCTGCTGCTACGTGTACACGATGGCGCGGGAGCGGGACGCGTTGACGGTGGTGCTCGGCCCGCTGTGCGCGTTCTTCGTCGCCCTGGTGTTGCTCGGCTGGCTCGGCCTGCTGATGCCCCGGTTCGGCATGGTCACCCCGTTCGAACTGGTGCTACCGGGTGGGTTGTCCGGCAACCCGTTCATTCGGGACATGGTGCACGCCCAGGCGACCGAATACAGCGCCCGCTCGACCAATCCGATCTTCCGGCCGGCGGCCCCGTTCGCCTACACCAACACGTTCGGCAGCACGTTCGCCATCACCCTGCCGGCGGTGGTGGCCTGCCTGCTGCTCGGTGCCCGGGGGCCGGCCCGGGCGGTCCTGCTGGTCGCCCTGCCGTTGTCGCTGCCGCCGGCGTTCCTGACCCTCAACCGGGGCATGTTCCTCAGCCTCGGCGTCGGGCTGGCCGTGCTCGGCCTGCGGGCCGCGGCCCGGGGCAACGTCAAGGCGTTGGCGTCCATGCTCGGGATGCTGGCCGTCGGCGGGCTGGTCACCCTGTTCATCCCGATCGGCGAGCTGATCGAGCGCCGGGTGAGTGTCAGCGACACCAACACCGACCGGCTGTCGCTCTACCTGGAGGTGCTGCGCTGGGTCCAGCGGTCGCCGCTGCTCGGTTTCGGTGCGCCGGTGCAGGTCGACACGGTCACCGCCGACGCGCCGATCGGCACCCAGGGCCAACTGTGGGCGGTGCTGTTCAGCCACGGTATTCCGGCGTTGGTCTGCTTCATCGGCTGGTTCGTCATCGTCGGGCTCCGCTGCTGGCCGGTTCGGACGGCGGCCGCGCAGTGGCTCTCCGTCGTGCCACTGATCGGCCTGGTCCAACTGCCCTTCTACGGCCTGGTCAACCAGAACCTGACTGCGATCTTCTACGTCGCCGGGGTGGCGTTGGTGCTCGTCGACCGGGAACGTCCGGGTCGCCCGCCCAGTCAGCGTCCAACCCCGCAGCCTCTGGCCGGGGCTGCACGGTGACCGCCGCCACCGATCAGCGGGAGACCCGGCGTAGCGCCCGCAGCGGTGTCATCGGACTGGCCGGCGCGGCGGTCAGCGGGCTGTTCGGCTTCGTCCTGGCGGTGGTCATCACCCGCGGCTACGGGCCAACCGGCGCGGGCGCGTTCTTCGCCGCCGTCGGACTGCTCACCGTGGCCACTGCGGTCTGCACCCTGGGGGCCGAGACAGGACTGCTCTGGGCGTTGCCCCGGCGCCGTACCGGCGCCACCGGGGACGCCGCCCGGATGCTGCCGGTGGCGTTGCTGCCGCCGCTGGTGTTCGCCATCGTGGTGGCCGTCGTCGGGCTGCTGGTCGCCCCACAGCTCGCGGACGGCCTGTTCGACCGAGCGAGCACGGAGACCGTACGCCTGGTTCAGCTCTGCGCGGTCGGGTTGCCGGTGCTGGTCGCCACCGGCCTGATGCTCGCGGCCGTACGCGGGGTCCGACCGATCGGCGGCTACGTGGCGGTGCAGTTCTTCCTGCTGCCGATCGGCCGGCCGGTGCTGGTCGGCCTCGCCGCGCTGGCCAGCGGCGCAGTGCTGCTCGGGTTGGCCGGCTGGCTGGTGCCGGCGCTGGCCGCCCTGCTGGTCTGCGCCGGCCTGGTCGCCGGACCGCTCGGTCTGGGGCGTGGCGCCCGACTGCGGGCCGGGTCGGCGGACTGGCGTGGCTTCTGGCGGTTCGCGCTGCCGAGGGCCGGCTCGGCCGCCATCGACGCGGGCGGCATGTGGATCGGGGTGCTGCTGGCGGTGGTGCTGGCCGGGCAGGCCGAGGCGGGCATTTTCGGCGCGGTCGGTCGGTACATCCTGGCCGGGCAGCTCGCCCTGCAGGGGCTGCGGGTCGCGGTCGCGCCGCAGCTGTCCCGGCTGCTCGGCGCGGACCGGCCGGCCGAGGCGGCGGCGGTGCACCGGCAGACCACCAGCTGGGCGATCGTGCTCTCCTGGCCGGTCTATCTGCTGCTGGCGGTCTTCGCACCGGGTTTCCTGAGCATCTTCGGGCCGGAGTTCGCCGCCGGCGCTACGGCGATGACGGTGCTGGCGGTCGCGATGCTGGTGAACGTCGCGGTCGGAAACGTGCAGACGTTGCTGCTGATGAGTGGTCACAGCGGCCTGCACCTGGTGGCCACGCTGGTGAATCTGACGGCGACGGTGTCGTTGGCGTTCTGGCTGGTGCCCCGGCACGGGGTGCTCGGCATGGCGGTGGCCTGGGCCACCGGGATCGTGCTGGAGAACCTGATCGCGGCGACCGCCGCCCGGCTGGTGGTCGGGCAACCACTGGTGGACCGCCCGGTGTCGGTGGCGGCGGCGGCGACGTTGGCCGGTGTCGGGGCGGTCAGCGTGGTTGCGGTCGCTGCGGCCGGCCGGGACGCGGCCGGCCTCGGTACCGCGTTGGCTCTGGTCGGCGCGGTCGTGATCGTAATGTCGGCGCTGCCGGGTGTGCGGCGCCGGGTGTGGCGCAGCGTCAGACAGAGAGGTGGGTGAGACGGCCATGGCGTCCATCAGGGACCGCATCAAGCAGGCGGTACCGACCCAGGTGACCGACCGGGTACGCGAGTCGATGGTGCACTATGGAGTACGTACCAGTCACCGTCGCCCGCTGCCGGACTTTCTGATCATCGGCACGAAGCGCGGCGGCACCACGTCGCTGTGGAACTACCTGATCCAGCATCCGCTGGTGCCGCGGCTCTTCCCGGCCTGGAACACCAAGGCCACCCACTACTTCGAGGAGCACTGGTCGCGGGGGGAAGCGTGGTACCGGTCGCACTTTCCCACCGAGCGTCAGCGCGCCGCGCTGACCGCCCGGTACGGCGGCCCGGTCCGTGCCGGCGAGGCCGCTCCGCTGTACATGTTCCACCCGACGGCCGCCGAGCGGGTCCAGCAACTGCTGCCCCAGGTACGGCTGATCGTGCTGCTGCGCGATCCGGTCGAGCGGGCGTACTCGCACTGGAAGGAGCGGCGGACCGAGGGCAAGGAGCCGCTGGACTTCCCGCAGGCGTTGGCGAGCGAGCCGGAGCGGACCGCCGGTGAGCGCGACCGGCTGATCGTCGATCCGAACTACTTCTCCGAGCCGTACGACTGGTACACCTACCGGGCGCGTGGGCGCTACCTGGAGCATCTCGAGCCCTGGCTGGACCGGTTCGACCGCGCCCAGTTCCTCTTCCTGACCAGCGAGGAGTTCTACCGCGACACCCGGTCGGCCTATCTGCGTACCCTTGATTTCCTCGGCCTGCCCCGGCATGAGCTGCCGACGTTCAAGGTGTACAACGACCGCCGGTCGGCGCCGATGGACGACGCGTTGCGTGCCGAGCTGACCGCCTACTACCAGCCGCACAACGAGGCGCTGGCGCAGCGGCTGGGGTTGCGGCTGGACTGGGCCGGGGCGCCGCGATGACCGGCACCGACCCGCGTCGCCGCGACGACGGTCTTGGTTGGGTGACCCGGGCGGTCTTCCCGGACGAACGGGTGCGGCTGACGCTGCTGCCGGCCGGGGCGTCGCAGCCGGCGCTGGATCCAGCCGACCGGCTGCTGGCCCGGTACGCGGTGGTGCCGTCGCCGGCCCGGGCCCGGTTTCTGTTGCCGTTGGGGCCGCGTCGGGTGACCGCCGCCTCGGTCTGGGCGTACAACGCGCTGCGCCCGCTGCGGGTGCGGCTGCCCCGGGCGTTGCTCGGTCTGGCGGCCCGGACCGGGGTGCTGCAGGTGACCCGGCCGGCGGTGCTGACCGTGTCGGCCGGGCCGGGGTCAGCCGGGCAGCTGACCCTGGTCGACGATCTGGCGGCGCACTCCGGCGGGGCGCGCTGGTACGCGGCGATCGGAGTCCGTCCGCCGGACCCGAACCACAAGCCGACGGTGCAGCTGTTCGACGCGGCTGGCCGGCCGCGCGGCTACGCCAAGATCGGATGGAACGACGCCACCCGCGAACTGGTCCGTGCCGAGGCAGCCGCGTTGGCGGCGGTGGCGCCGGTAGCGGGGGTGGGTGAGTATCCGATGGTGCCGAGGTTGCTGGCCGCAGGCGAGTGGTCCGGTCAGGCGGTCACTGTCGTCGAGCCGCTGCCGGCCGACGTGCGAGGGGTCGGGGTGGGCGAGCCGCCGCAGGTCGCGGCGGTGCTGGCGGTCGCCCGGCGGGGTGGTGCGCCGGCCGCGCCGCGGCCGCTGGCCGGCTCGGCGTTCCTGGACCGCCTGCGCCGGTCGGCCGCCGCGGCCGCGGGTGACTCCGACGGTACGGCCGCCGACGCCGCGGCGGCAGGTGCACTGGATCCGCTGGCCGGACGCCGGCTGGCAGCGGCGGTGGAACGGCTTGCCGAGCGGTTCGAGCAGGTGCGGGTCGAGTTCGGTCACTGGCACGGTGACTGGGTGCCGTGGAATCTCGGCCGGTACGCCGGCCGGCTGGTCGCCTGGGACTGGGAGCACAGTGGCCCCGACGTACCGGTCGGCTTTGACCTGGCGCACGATGCCTTCCAGCGCAAACTGGTGCTCGACGGGGCTCCGGCGGCGAGCGCGGCGGCTGCTGTGGACGCCCAACTGCACCGGCTGGCCCCAGCGTTGGGTGTGGACGCCGAGCGGCGGCGGCTGATCGTCCAGAGTTACCTGATTGAGATGTGGCTACGGACCTGGCGGCTGGCGGCCGGCGGTGCCGGTTGGAATCCGGCGCTGCACCCGGCGCTGCTGGACGTGATCGAGCAGCGGTGCGCCGACTGACAGTCGCCCTGGATCGTCTCATATATTGAGACCCGCTTGTCGTGGGCCCGACGTCTGGATTGTCGATCACGTGATTGCCAGCTTGCCGGCGGTGGCGCCTGGGTCTGCTTGCCTACTAATCCTATCGAACGGATAGAAATACTTTCACATTCTTGGGCACGGATAGTAACTGCTTGTTGGAATGCTCGGTGGTCGTACGGTTTCGGTGTGTAGCTGCGAGCTGTGGTGATCGGGGATGTTGTCGCAGGTCAAGTGGATCGACGGGAAGGCGTCAAGCGACCCCCGCCAATTATCTTTCCGGCCGTGGTCGCATATATTGTCAATGCAAACAGTGGTTGGCCGGCTAGTGAACTCTGGGGGCATCTGTGGCCAACAACGTGCCTGACGTTGACAGTGCACCCACGCTCCTGCTCGTCGGCTCGAGCGGTGGTCACCTCGCGCAGTTGCTCGCGCTCGAGCCGTGGTACGTCAACCGAACCCGGTGCTGGGTGACCTTCGACACGCCGGACGCCACGTCGCTGTTGCGTGGCGAAGATGTCATGTGGGCGTACCATCCGACGACCCGGAACCTGCGGAACCTGGTCCGCAACGCCCGGCTCGCGGTGCGGATCTTCCGGCGGCGGCGGGTCGCCGCCGTAATCACCACCGGTGCCGGAGTGGCCTTTCCCTTCGTGTTCCTTGCCTGGTTGCGCGGGGTGCCGGCGATCTACATCGAGGTCTATGACCGCATCGACACGGCGACGCTCACCGCGCGGCTGTGTCGCCCTTTCCTGTCGGCGATGCTCGTGCAGTGGGAGGAGCAGCGGCGCCAGTACCCGGAGGCAACCGTCGTTGGCAACCTGCTATAACTGTGCGCATTTATGAATGACGATGACATGTCAACGTAACAAGAGTAGAAGTGGCCAGGTCAAGGAGTTGATCGTGGTGGAATCCGCGTTGTCGAACACCGGGCCGACCAGCGTCGCCGCACGAATCCCCCGGCAGCGCGTCGGGCCGCGTACCGGCACCATCCTGGTCGCCGTCGGGACCGACCGGCACCGGTTCGACCGGCTGATCGGCTGGCTGGAGGACTGGCACACCGCCGCGGACCGGGTCGAGCTGATCGTGCAGTACGGGCACAGCCAGGCACCGAAGCTGGCCGGGGCAGTCGACTTCCTCGACCACGACGCGCTGCAGCAGGCCATGCAGCGGGCCACCCTGGTGGTGTGCCACGGCGGCCCAGCGACCATCCTCGAAGCGCGTCGGCACCGGCACCTGCCGATCGTCGTACCGCGGGATCCCACTCTGGACGAGCACGTCGACGACCATCAGATGCTGTTCGCCCGCCGGCTGGCCGACGCCGGGCTGGTCCGGCTCTGCCAGTCGCGTACGGCGCTGTTCGAGGCGCTGGAGGACGGGCTGCGCGCCCCGGCGAGCTTCGGCGTCACCGCCGACGCCGGCACCGACGCGGCACGACTCGCGGCCGTCGCCCGGGTCGGCGAGATCATCGAAGGGTTGATCTCATCGGCGCATCCGCGCCGCGTGCTCAGCCGGCGGTCGCGGTGACCGCCGGCCGGACCCCGACGGTCAGCGTCGTGGTCCCCACCCGGGACCGGCCCGAGCTGCTGCGCGAGGCCATCACCGCGATCCGCGAGCAGGACTATCCGGGCGTCGTCGACGTGGTGGTGGTCTACGATCAGTCCACTCCGGACATCACGCTGGCCAGTGACGATCCGCACCGGACGGTCCGGGTGATCGGCAACGGCCGGACCGCCGGCCTGGCCGGCGCCCGCAACAGCGGCATCCTGGCCGCGACCGGCGAGCTGGTCGCGTTCTGTGACGACGACGACCGGTGGCTGCCCGGCAAGCTCGCCGCCCAGGTCGCCGAGCTGCTCGCCCACCCGGACGCCGAGTTCGTCAGCTGCGGTATCCAGGTCAGTTACGACGGCACCGTCAACGACCGGGTGCTCGACCTCGACAGCGTGTCGCTCGCCGCGCTGCTGCGCGACCGGATGACCGAGCTGCACCCGTCGACGTTCGTGATCCGGCGCGCCGCGCTGGTCGACGGATTCGGGCTGGTCGACGAGGAGATCCCGGGCAGCTACGCGGAGGACTACGAGTTCCTGCTCCGGGCCGCCCGCAGCGCCCCGCTGCGCAACCTGCGGACGCCGTACGTGCTGGTCCGCTGGCACAAACGGTCCTACTTCGCGCAGCGCTGGGACACCATCGCCACCGCCCTGCAGTGGCTGCTGGACCGCTACCCGGAGTTCGCCACCGAGCCGGCCGGCGAAGCCCGGGTCGCCGGTCAGATCGCCTTCGCCGAGGCCGCCGCCGGGCACCGCCGCGGGGCGATCCGCTGGGCCCGGCACACCCTGGCCCGCAACCCGCGCGAGCCGCGCGCCTACCTCGCCCTCGCCGTCGCCAGCCGGGCGGTACGGCCGGACCTGGTGCTCCGTACCCTGCACAAGCGCGGCCGAGGAATTTGATGACACGGCCTGGGCGCGCAGCGGCCTGCTGAGACGAGCGGGCATCGCTGTGCCTCCCGGCGCTCCGAGCGGATATCGGTGAAGGCGGGCCGGCAGGGCGTGACGGCGACACGCATCGGGTCAGCGCAGCGGGCCGATCCGGGCCTCGATCTCCGCCCGCAGCTCGGTGCCGGCCACCACCGCGCGCGTCGCCTCCAACGCCGGGGCCAGGAAGATGTCCGGCCCCGGCTGACCGGCGACCCCGCCGACCAGCTTCACCGCCGCCTGCCCAGCCGGCGACGGCCGCAGCGGGGCGCGCAGCTGCAGGCCGCGTACCGCCGCCAGCAGTTCCACCGCGAGTAGGCTGGTCAGGTTGTCCAGCACGGTACGTAGCTTGCGGGTCGCCGCCCAGCCCATCGAGACGTGGTCTTCCTGCATGCCGGAGGTGGGCACCGAGTCCACCGAGGCCGGTGCGGCCAGCCGGCGGTTCTCCGCGACGATGCCGGCCGCAGTGTACTGGGCGATCATCAGCCCGGAGTTGACCCCGGCGTCCGGGGACAGGAACGCCGGCAGGCCCCGGGACCGGTTCAGGTCCAGCAGCCGGTCCACCCGGCGTTCGCTGATCGACCCGACCTCGGCGGCCGCGATGGCCAGGAAGTCGGCGGCGAAGCCGAGCGGCGCGCCGTGGAAGTTGCCGGTCGACTCGACCCGCCCGTCCGGCAGCACCACCGGGTTGTCCACCACCGACCGCAGCTCCCGGCCGGCGACGGTGCCGGCGAACGCCAGGGTGTCCCGGGCCGCCCCGGCCACCTGCGGCGCGCACCGCATCGAGTACGCGTCCTGCACCGCGTGCAGCAGATCGTCGCGGTGCGAGTCCATCACCGCCGAGCCCTGCAACAGCCGGTGGATGTTGCCCGCCGACACGCCCTGACCGGGATGCGGCCGGATGGTGTGCAGGTCGGCCTGGAACGGCCGGTCCGAGCCGAGCATCGCCTCGATCGCCAGCGCGGCGGTGACGTCGGCCATGGTGAACAGGTGCCCGGCGTCCTCGACCGCCAGCAGCAGCATGCCGAGCATCCCGTCGGTGCCGTTGATCAGTGCCAGACCCTCCTTGGCGGCCAGCTCCACCGGGGCCAGCCCGGCCCGACGCAGCGCCGCCGCGCCGTCGACCCGGTCCCCGGTGTCCGGGTCCCGTACCCAGCCTCCACCCATCAGCACCAGCGCGCAGTGCGCCAACGGCGCCAGGTCACCGGAGGCACCGAGCGACCCGTGCTCCGGCACCCACGGGGTGATCCGATGGTTGAGCAGGTCCAGCAGCGCCTGCGCCAGCAGCGGCCGTACCCCGGAACGGCCCAGCGCCAGCGACCGCACCCGCAGCACCAGCATGGCCCGGACCACCTCGTCGGGCATCGGCGCGCCGATCCCGGCCGCGTGCGAGCGGATCAGCGCGTGCTGCAGCTCCGAACGCCGGTCCGGCGCGACAAAACTGCTGGCCAGCGCGCCGAAACCGGTGGAGACGCCGTACACCGGGCGGCCGTCGCGTTCGATCGACTCGACGATGTCCCGGCTGCGGGCCATCGCCGCGACCGCGCCGGGGCTCAGCTCGACCCGTGCCCCGTCCCGGGCCACCGCCCGCACCTGTGCGGCGGTCATCCCGTCCGGTTCGATCGTCACAGTGGACATGTCGGTACTCCGTCGTGCAGGACCTGATGGATCAGCGGCACCCCCGGCCGGTAGGCCAGGTGCAGATGGGACGGCGCGTCGAGCAGGAGCAGGTCGGCGCGGGCGCCCGGGCGCAGCACGCCGACGTCGGCGCGGCGCAGCGCCCGGGCACCACCGGCGGTCGCCGCCCAGACCGCCTCCGCCGGCGTCATCCCCATCTCCCGGACCGCCAGTGCCACACAGAACGGCATCGACGTGGTGTACGACGAACCCGGGTTGCAGTCGGTGGCCAACGCCACCGTCGCTCCCGCGTCGAGCAGCCGGCGGGCATCCGGGTACGCCGCCCGGGTGGAGAACTCCGCGCCCGGCAGCAGCGTCGCCACCGTCGCCGACCCGGCCAGCGCCGCCACGTCCGCGTCGGACAGATGAGTGCAGTGGTCGGCGCTGGCGGCCCCCGACTCCACCGCCACCGATACCCCAGGGCCGGGACCCAGCTGGTTGGCGTGCACCCGCAACCCCAGCCCGGCGGCGGCCCCGGCGGCCAGCACCGCGCGGGCCTGGTCGGCGTCGAACGCGCCGCGCTCACAGAACACATCCACCCAGCGGGCGTACGGGGCCGCGGCGGCCAGCATGTCGCCGGTGACCAGGTCGACGTAGTCGTCGGGGCGGTCCGCGTACTCGGCCGGCACCAGGTGGGCGCCGAGGAACGTCGTCTCGTCGGTGAACTCCGCCGCCACCCGCAACGACCGGGCCTCATCGGTGATGCTGAGCCCGTACCCGCTCTTGATCTCGATCGTGGTGCTGCCCTGCCGCAGCGCCTCACGGCGTAGTCGCCCGACGGTGCCGCGCAGCTCGTCGTCGCCGGCGGCGCGGGTCGCCGCCACCGTGGTCCGGATGCCGCCGCCGTCGTAGCGGACGCCGGCCATCCGGGCGGCGAACTCGCCCGCCCGGTCCCCGGCGAAGACCAGATGCGCGTGGCTGTCCACGAAGCCCGGCAGCCCGGCCCGGCCGCCCGCGTCCGACCGCCGGTCGGCGGCCGGCGCGTGCGCCCCGCGCCCCACCCAAACGATCCGGTCGCCGTCGACCAGCACCGCCGCGTCGGTCAGCAACCCCAGCGGGCCGCCGTCGTGGGTCGGATCGTTGGTGACCAGCTCCCCGATGCCGGTCACCAGCAGCGTGCCGCTCACCGGCAGCGTGCCGCTCACCGCCGTCACCGGGTCACCGCCCGGATCGCGGCGGCCAGTTCGGCCGGTACGTCGACGTGCAGATGCCGGCCGTCGGCGACCACCGGTCGGCCGTCGACCACCACGTCGGTGACATCGGCGGCGGTCGCCGCGAAGATCATCCCGGCCGGGTCGACCCCGGCGGTCCGTACGCTGTCGCACCGGACGGTGACCAGGTCGGCACGGGCGCCGACCGCGATCCGGCCGGCGTCGGCCCAGCCCAGCGCGGCGTGCCCGGCTTCGGCGGCCATTGAGATCAGCTCGCCGGGGGAGAAGTGCCCCCGCCGGCCGGTGCGCAGCCGCTCGTGTGTCTCCACCGCCCGTGCCTCCTCGAACAGGTCGACCACCGCGTGGCTGTCACTGCCCACGCTGAGCGTGACCCCGGCGGCCGCCAGCGGGCCGGCCGGGCCGATCCCGTCGGCCAGGTCCCGCTCGGTGGTCGGGCAGAGGCAGACCCCGGCCCGCGCGCCGGCCAGCAGCGTCACGTCGGTATCGGTCAGGTGGGTGGCGTGCACCGCGGTGGTGTCCGGGCCGAGCACCCCGGCGTCGGCCAGCAGCGCAGTCGGGGTCCGGCCGTACCGGGCCAGACAGGCCGCGTTCTCGGCCGGCTGCTCCGACAGGTGTACGTGCAGCGGGACGCCCCGCTGCGCCGCCGCCCCGGCGACGACCGGCAGCTCGGCGGCGGGTACCGCTCGTACCGAGTGGACCGCCGCGCCGGCCCGGACGTGGTCGCCGGTGGGCCGCCACCCGGCGGACCGGTCCGCCCAGTCGGCCGCGTCGGCGTCGCCGAACCGGCGCTGCACCCCGGTCAGCGGTGCCCCGTCCACCCCGGCGGTCAGGTAGCAGGTGTCCAGCAGGGTGATCCGCACCCCGGCGTCGGTGGCGGCCTGCGCGAGCGCCTCGGACATCACGTTCGGCTCGGCGTAGCGCCGGCCCTGCGGATCGTGGTGCAGGTAGTGGAACTCGCCGACGCAGGTCACCCCGGCGAGCGCCGCCTCGGCGTACACCGCGCGGGCCAGCGCCAGGTAGCTGTCCGGGTCGAGGCGCCCGGCGACCGCGTACATCCGCTCCCGCCAGGTCCAGAAGCTGCCCCGGTCGTCGTGAATCTGTCCGCGCAGCGCCCGGTGGAAGGCGTGCGAGTGGGTGTCGGCCAGGCCGGGCAGGGTCACCCCGGCGAGCCTCGGCACGCCCGGCGGTGCCGCCACCCCGGCTGTGACCGCGGTGAACCGGCCCGCCTCGGCCTCGATCAGCACCCCGGCCGCCGGGGCCGGCCCGCCCAGCCAGGCGTGTTCGGCGTACCAGCTCATCCGGGCCGCCCCGGTTGCCGGCACCTTCGTCCGGGCCGCCCGATCCGCCGGCCGCTTCATTCGCCGGCCAGGTCGGCCAGCGCGGCGGCGAGGGCCCGCACCCCGGCGGCGCAGTCGTCGTCGGTGGCGTGCTCGTCCGGGGCGTGCGACACCCCGGTCGGATTCCGCACGAAGATCATCGCCGTCGGCACGTGTCCGGCCAGGACGCCGGCGTCGTGCCCGGCGGCGGTCGGCAGCACCGGCACCGCAGCGGTCCGCCGCGCACCCACCGCCGTGGCGATCCGGTCGGTCAGGTCCGGGTCGAAGGCGACCGGCGGGCTGTCCGACTCGCGGACCACCGCCACCGACGTACCGTCCGCCTGTGCCCGGGCCGCCGCGTCGGCCCCGACCGCCTCGACCAGTGTGGCCAGTGCGGTGGTGTCGGCGGCCCGCGCGTCCAGCCAGGCGTGCACCTGGGCCGGGACCGCGTTGGTGGCGTTGGGCCGCACCGAGATCCGGCCGATGGTGGCGTGCGCGCCCAGCAGGCGGGCCTGCGCCTCGGCGGCGAGTACGGTGTGCGCGCAGGTCAGCATCGGGTTCCGGCGGTCGACCATCCGGGTGGTCCCGGCGTGGTCGCCGGCCCCGGTGAACTCCAGCCGCCACCGCCCGTGCGGCCAGATCATGCTGGCTACCCCGACCGGGGCACCGAGGTCGACCAACGCCCGGCCCTGCTCAACGTGCAACTCGACAAAGACCCCGATCCTGGCCAACCGGTGCGGGTCCGGCCCGGCCCCAGCCGGGTCGGTGCCGCCCGCCCGCATCGCCTCGGCCAGCGTCACTCCGTCGGAGTCGGTCAGCGCCAGCGCGTGCGCCGCCGACACGCCGCCGGTGAGCAGCCGCGACCCGAGGCAGGCCAGGCCGAACCGGGCCCCCTCCTCCTCGACGAACGCGGCGACGGTCACCGGCCGCGCCGGGGTGAACCCACGGTCCCGCAGCTCGTCGACGGCGAGCAGCGCCGACACGATGCCGAGCGGTCCGTCGTAGCCGCCGCCGTGCGGCACCGAGTCGAAGTGACTACCGGTGACCACCGCCGGGGCGGCCGGATCCACGCCGGACGGTACCCAGTCGGCCCACAGGTTGCCGTTGCCGTCGGCCTGCACCGCAAGCCCGCGCCGGACCGCCTCGGCGGTGAACCACTCCCGGCAGGTCAACTCCGCCGTTGACCAGGCATAGCGCAGGTAGCCGCCGGTCGCCGGATCACGCCCGACGCCGGCCAGCTCCGCCCACATCGCCCGGAACCGCTCGGCCAGCGGGTCAGCGGTGGTCACCGGGGCCGGGCCGGTCATCCGCGGCCCATCGGCACCGGCAGGTCGTGCGCGGCGGCGACCTGACCGGCCAGCTGGTATCCGGCGTCGACGTGGCGCAGCACCCCGGTCGCCGGGTCGTTGCGCAGCACCCGTTCGATCTTCTGCCGGGCCAGCGCCGATCCGTCGGCGACGCAGACCTGACCGGCGTGCAGCGACCGGCCGATGCCGACCCCGCCGCCGTGGTGGATGCTCACCCAGGACGCGCCGCTGGCCGCGTTGACCAGGGCGTTGAGCAGCGGCCAGTCGGCGATCGCGTCCGAGCCGTCGGCCATCGCCTCGGTTTCCCGGTACGGCGACGCCACCGACCCGCAGTCCAGATGGTCCCGACCGATCACCACCGGGGCGGCCAGCTCCCCGGCGGCGACCATTTCGTTGAACCGCGCCCCGGCGAGTTCCCGTTCGCCGTACCCGAGCCAGCAGATCCGGGCCGGCAGCCCCTGGAACGCGACCCGTTCGCCGGCCAGCCGGATCCAGCGGGCCAGCGCCTCGTTGTCGCCGAACAGGTCGAGGATCGCCCGGTCGGTGGCGGCGATGTCGGCCGGATCGCCGGACAGCGCCGCCCACCGGAACGGGCCCTTGCCGGCGCAGAACAACGGCCGGATGTACGCCGGCACGAAACCGGGGAAGTCGAACGCCCGGTCGTAGCCACCGAGCCGGGCCTCGTCGCGGATCGAGTTGCCGTAGTCGAACACCTCCGCGCCGGCGTCGGCGAAGCCGACCATCGCGGCGACGTGCCGGGCCATCGACTCCCTGGCCCGCTGCGTGTACTCCTGCGGTGCCCGGCCGGCGTACGCCGCCGCGTCGGCCAGCTCGACCCCTACCGGCAGGTAGCTCAGCGGGTCGTGCGCGCTGGTCTGGTCGGTGACGATGTCGATTTCGACGCCGTCGGCGAGCAGCTGCGGCAAGACGGTCGCCGCGTTGCCGACCACGCCGACCGACAGCGCCCGCCGGTCCCGCCGGGCCGCCTGCGTCGCCGCGACCGCCTCGGCCAGCGAGCTGACGACGGTGTCCAGGTAGCCGGTGGCGACCCGGCGGGCGAGTCGCTGCGGGTCGACGTCGACGATCAGGCACACCCCGCCGTTCATGGTGACGGCGAGCGGCTGCGCGCCGCCCATCCCGCCACAGCCGGCGGTCAGGGTCAGCGTGCCGGCCAGCGACGCGGCGCCGACCCGGTCGATCCAGGCCGGCGGCGCGGTCGGGTCGGCCCCGCCGGGTTCGCTTCGGTCAGCCGCCGGCTCCGCCGTCCGGCCCGCCGCCAGTTTGGCGGCGACCGCCGCGAACGTCTCGTAGGTGCCCTGCAGGATGCCCTGGGTGCCGATGTAGATCCACGAGCCGGCCGTCATCTGCCCGTACATGGTCAGGCCGAGCTGTTCCAGCCGGCGGAACTCCGGCCAGGTCGCCCAGTCGCCGACCAGGTTCGAGTTGGCCAGCAGCACCCGGGGCGCCCACTCGTGGGTGCGCAGCACGCCGACTGGCCGGCCCGACTGGACCAGCATCGTCTCGTCGTCGGCCAGCTCGGTCAGCGTCGCCACCAGCGCGTGGTAGGACGGCCAGTCCCGGGCCGCCCGGCCGGTGCCGCCGTACACCACCAGGTCGTCGGGGCGTTCGGCGACGTCCGGGTCGAGGTTGTTCATCAGCATCCGCAGCGCGGCCTCCTGCGGCCACCCCTTGGCGGTACGGGTGGCGCCGCGCGCCGCGCGGATCAGCTCAGCCATGTCGCGGTCCCTTCCGGGTAGTCAGCCGATGAAGACGTTGCGCAGGGCGGCGGAGCGCTCGAACTGCTCCAGCCGCCGCTGTGCCTCACCCGGTGCCGCGTCGCAGATCGCCTGCAACAGCACCATCGCCAACGCCATCGGCGCGGCGTGCAGGTCGAACACCAGCTGGTCGCCGACCGGGGCGGGCAGCACCAGGTCGGCGTGTTCGGCGGCCGGGCTCAGCAGGGAGTCGGTGATCAGCACCACGGCCAGGCCGACGGCGCGCGCCTCGACCAGCGCGTCGACGGCCTCCCGGGGGTAGCGGGGCAGCACGATGGCCAGCAACGCGGTCGCGCCGGCCTCCCGGGTCTGCTCCAGGCGCTCCGGAAGCAGGCTGCCGCCGCTGGCCAGCACCCGCACGTCCGGGCGGACCTTGGCGGCGAAGAACCCGAAGTAGGTGGCGAGTGGCGCGGCGGCCCGCAGCCCCAGTACCGGCAGCGGGGTGCTGCCGGCCAGCAGGGTGCCGGCGGCGGTGAGCCGGTCCCGATCACCCAGCTGGTCGGCGAGCGTGCTCAGCTGCCGGGCCTCGGCGCGGACCGCGCGCTGCATCTCGTTGTCGGCGGCGTAGGTCCGCCGCCCGCCGCGCCGGGACTCGCCGCGCGGTGCCGGCAGGCCGGCCGGGCCGCCGGACTGGCCGGTGCCAGCCGGATTGACGGCGAACTCCCGTAGCCGGCGGCGCAGCGCCGGGTAGCCGTCGTAGCCGAGCGCCATCGCGAACCGGGTGACCGACGGCTGGCTGACCCGGGCCAGCTCGGCGACCTCGGCGGCGGACAGGAACGCGGCGGAGCCGGCGTGCTGCACCAGGCTGTGTGCGATCCGTCGTTGGGTGGGGGTGAGGCGGACACCGGTGAACAGGTCGAGCACCCGTTCGGCCGAAGCGGCCGGGACGGCCTCGCTGTCATTCACCCTGACACTGTATGCAATATTTCATTCAGTCGGCAACGGTGGCCGCGTCGGCACCACTGGTGGCTGTGGTAGAACCAGCGCGTGGAACGCTTACCGCCGCATCGCAACCCGGTCCGTATCCGGCCGCCGTCGTGACCGGCGTGCGAGTCGCCGCCCTCCACACGTACCCGGTCAAGGGGTGTCGCCGCCTCGACCACGACGATGCCCAGGTCGAGCCCTGGGGCCTGGCCGGGGACCGACGCTGGATGATCATCGACCCGGACGGAGTCGGCATCACCCAGCGGGAGGCTCCGGCCCTGGTCCACATCCGCCCCCAGCCCGTCGCCGGTGGACTCACCCTGCACACCGCCGGCCGGCCGACACCGGACGTCCCCCCACCGGTCGCGCCCACGCTGGATGTCTGCACGCCGGTCGCCGGCCCGCCGGTGCAGGTCCGCGTCTTCCGGGCCAAGGCCGCGGTGCCGGCCCGGCTCGCCGAAGCCACCGCACACGCCTGGATCAGTGCGGTCATCGGCCGACCGGCCCGACTGGCCTGGCTGGCCGACCCGACGGTACGGGCGGTCAACCCCGACCACGGCCGTCCCGGTGACACGGTCAGCTTCGCCGACGGCTACCCGGTGCTGCTGACCAACGCGGCCTCCCTCGACGAGGTCAACGACTGGCTCGTCGAGTCGGGCGACCCGGCCGCGCCGTTGCCGATGCACAGGTTTCGCCCCAACGTGGTGATCAGTGGCGCGCCGGCCTGGGCCGAGGACGGCTGGCTGGGGCGTCGGATCCGGATCGGCGACGTCACCTTCCGGGTGGCCAAGACCTGCGCCCGCTGCGTCGTGACCACCACCGACCAGGACACCGGCGAACGCGGCCAACAGCCGCTGCGGATCCTCGCCCGACATCCCCGTGGGCCGAAGGGTGTCCTGTTCGGGATGAACATCATTCCGGACAGCACCGGGCGGATCACCGTCGGCGACAACGTGGTGGTTGCGGCCGGTCCCTACTCTTAGGTCTCACTTAGGACCGTTGCCCGGGTACGTCGCAGTACGGCAGCATCACTGGACGTGACCGACGACGGACCCGCCTCCCATGCCGGCCGGACCCGCTGGCTGGCCGGCGGTGCGGCCGCAGCCGGGGCCGGCCTGCTCGGCCTGCTGCTGGCCGCCCAGGTCGGCGCCAGCCCGGCCTGCGCGGCACCACCCGTCGGCGGCGGCATCCATCAGGGCAAGGCCACCTTCTACGACGCGCAGGGGCAGGGTGGCAACTGTTCGTTCGACAGTGCGCCGGCAGACCGGATGTACGTCGCGCTCGGCCCGGACGAGTACGCCGACGCCGCCGCGTGCGGCGGGCACCTCGACGTCACCGGTCCACGTGGCACCGTCCGCGTCGTCATCATGGACCAGTGCCCGGAGTGCGCCGTCGGTCACCTCGACCTGTCCCGGGAGGCGTTCGCCCGGATCGCCGACCCGGTGCGGGGCATCGTCGACCTCAGCTACCGGGCGGTGGTCGACCCGCCGACCGGGCCGCTCGCGGTGCGGGTCAAACAGGGCGCGTCGCAGTGGTGGTTCGCGGTGCGGGTCACCGACCACGGCAACCCGCTCGCGACCGTCGAGGCCCGAATCGGATCGGAGTGGCGCGGACTTGTTCGGCACGACTACAACTACTGGCTCGCCGACGACGGGCTCGGCCCCGGCCCGTACTCCCTGCGGGTCACCGACGTGTACGGCAATCGGGCGACCGTGCCGGGGGTCCAGTTGGCCCCGGGGCGGACCCAGCAGACGGACGTGCGCCTGTACGGCAGCGGATCGGGTTCCAGCTCCGGCTCCCGGTCGTCCGGGTCGTCCTCGGCCGCCGGCGGCTCCGGCGCCGACCGCGCCGGTGACCGGCCGCCGGCGGCCCAGACCACGTCGACCGCCGAACCACCGTCGCCAGGTCCAACGTCCACCGGGTCGGCCTCGCCGGGTCCGTCGCCAACCGCCGGTGCAGCGGGTCTCGACGCGGCCGCCAGCCCGTCGACGGTGCCGGCTGCAGCTCCTGTCGACCCGCCGTCAGTCTGCGGCTGACCGATCGTCGGTTTGCGGCTGACCGACCCAGTCTGCGGCTGGCCAGTTCGCCGGTGCGCCGCTCAGCTCCCGCCACATGATGATCTCGTCCCGGTCGTCGCCGTCAGCCACCCGCAGCGCGCTTGGCAGCCGACCTACCTCCCGGTAGCCGCACCGCTGGTAGAACGCCGGCAACCCGTGCCCGTCGCGGATGGTGACCTGCAGCGCGGACAGACCCATCGACCGGCCGACCCGCTCCGCCTCGGCCATCAGGGCCAGCCCGTAGCCGCGCCCCTGCCGGTCCGGTGCGACCACCACCCGCTTGAGCACCCGCCAGTGCTCCTTGAGGTCGAACCGGTTGCTGGTGACGAAGACGAACGCGGCCAGCCCGGCATCGTCGTGGCCGACGAGCAGCCGGTCGACGCCGGCGGCGACCCCGGCGAACGCCGCATCGGCGGTCGGGCGCACGTCGGCGACGGTCACCGGGGCGACGAAGCCGACCGCGCCGCCGGCGTTGGTCGCGTCCGCCCAGAGCGCGATGATCCGCTCGCGCAGCTCGTCGACGAGCGGCGGATCAAGAACGAAGCCCAGCCGTACGGAGAGCGGGGGAATCATTGCGGTGTGTCGACTCCGGGTGGGCCTGGGTGTCAGGCGCTGGGTAGGGCCGGCGGGACTTGAACCCACACTGGTGCGATCCTAAGTCGCATGCCTCTGCCAATTGGGCTACGGCCCCGAGCGCTCCTAGGTTACGTGCCGAGGACAGGCTAGCCGAATCCCGGTCGGCCGGAGCCGGGGCCGGCGGCTGTTGCGTCAGTCGAGGCCGAGGTCGCGGCGGAGCTTGGCGACGTGGCCGGTGGCCTTGACGTTGTACAGCGCCCTGGTGATCCGCCCGTCGGCATCGATCACGAAGGTCGACCGGATCACCCCGGTGACCGTCCTGCCGTACAGCTGCTTCTCGCCGTAGGCGCCGTACGCGGTGAGCACGGTCTTGTCCGGGTCGGACACCAGCGGGAAGGTGAGCCCGTCGCGCTCGCGGAACTTGGCGAGTTTCTCCGGTTTGTCAGGAGAGATGCCGACCACCTCGTAGCCGGCGGCCTGCAGTCCGGCGAGCGAGTCGCGGAATCACACGCCTGCTTCGTGCAGCCCGGGGTCATCGCCGAGGGGTATGCGTACAGCACCACGTGGCGCCCGCGTAGCTCCTTGAGGGACAACTGGTCGCCACTGTCGGTCGGCAGGGTGAACTCCGGGGCGGGTTCGCCCGGCGCGAGGCGGACCGGCCCGCCGGTGGCAGCTGAGGTCATGGCCGGAGCCTACTCCGAGGCCGTCGGCCGGGTCGGACCGCCAACCGTGATTAGTTGCATGCCCTATGCAAGAGCAGCGGTAGCGAAATAGGCTGGCCACGCGACCAACGGACTGCCCAGCCGGGAGGAACCAGGTGGACCCCCTCGCACTCCATATCCAGAACGGGGTGCTCAACGGCCCCGTAGCGATCAGCTACGCCGTGCTTGCCGCGGTGGCCTTCGGGTACTGCCTGGTCCGCGGCCGCCGGGACCTCGACGACCGGCTCGCCCCGATGGCCGGCCTGGTCGCCGCGTTCATCTTCGCCGTCCAGATGCTCAACTTCCCGGTGCTGCCCGGGGTCAGCGGCCACCTGCTCGGTGGCGCGCTGGCCGCGCTGCTGGTCGGCCCGTGGGTCGGCGCGCTCTGCGTGTCGATCGTGCTGATCGTGCAGGCACTGCTGTTCGCCGATGGTGGGGTCACCGCGATCGGCCCGAACGTCACCAACATGGCGCTGGTCGGCACCGCCGCCGCGTACGGGCTGATCTTCGTCCTGCTGCGCGTGCTGCCACGCACGCCGACCGGGCTGGCGGTCACCGCCTTCGTCGCGTCGGTGGTCAGCGTGGTCGCCGCCGCGTTGAGCTTCGTGCTGCAGTACGCCATCGGCGGCACCACGCAGCTGCAGGAGTTCGGCCTCGGTCAGGTGCTGGCCCTGATGACCGGCACCCACGTCCTGATCGGCGTGGGTGAGGGGTTGATCGCCGCGGTCACCGTGCTGACCGTCGCCCGGACCCGCCCGGACCTGGTGTACGCCCTGCGCGGACTGCGCCACCCGGCCATGCCGAGCCCGCCGGCCGCTCCCACCGCCGCCCAGCCCGCGTCCACCGGAGGTGCCGCATGAAGCGCAACACCGGTTTCGTCCTGGCTGGTCTGTTCGTCTCGCTGCTGCTGGCCGGCGTGGTAAGCAACTTCGCCTCCGGCTCGCCCGACGGGCTGGACTCGGCGTCGACCCAGGGCTGCGAACTCGACGGCGAGGAGATCGTCGGCGGGGCCTGCATGGGCTCCGGCGCGCAGGACCACGAGCTGGCCGACAGCCCGTTCGCCGACTACGGCCTGACCGCCGTGGACAACGGTTTCGTCGGTACGGCGGTCGCCGGCGCGGTCGGGGTGCTACTCACCTTCGCGGTCGCCGGTGGGCTGTTCTGGCTGACCCGCAGCCGCCGGCCGGCAGCCGGGACACCGGCCGCCGAGGCAGCGGCCATCGAGGCAGCGGCCATCGAGGCGCCGGCCGGCGGACCGCAGAGCTGACCAGCGGTGGGAGCCGGGCACGCGCAGCTGCTGCACCTGGAGCGGGACAGCCCGGTGCACCGGCTCCCGCCGGAGACGAAGATCGCCGCGATGCTGGCGTTCACCCTGGTGGTGGTGGCCACCCCACGCGAGCGGCTGTGGGCCTTCGGCGGCTATCTGCTGCTGGTCGTGGCGGTCGCCGTCGTCGCCCGGGTGCCGGCGGCCTGGCTGGCCCGGCGGTCGCTGATCGAGGTCCCGTTCGTGGCCTTCGCGTTCGCGTTGCCGTTGCTGGCCGGCGGTGAACGGATCCCGGTCGCCGGTCTGAGCCTGTCCGTCGAGGGCCTCTACGGCGGCTGGAACATCCTGGCCAAGGCCACCCTCGGGGTGCTCGCGTCGCTGCTGCTGGCGGCCACCACCACCAGCCGCGAACTGCTGGTCGGGCTGGACCGGCTGCGCTGCCCGTCGATCGTCACCCAGATCGCCACGTTCATGCTGCGCTACGTCGACGTGCTGGTCGACGAGGCCCGACGGATGCGAATCGCCCGGATCTCCCGGGGCGACGACCCGCGTTTCCTCTGGCAGGTACGCGGGTTCGCCGCCGGCGTCGGCGCGTTGTTCCTGCGGGCGTTCGAGCGCGGCGAGCGGGTGTACCTGGCGATGATCTCCCGCGGTTACACCGGTCGGATGCCGGTGGCCTGGCAGGCCACCGGCGGTGCCACGGCCGGCCAGTGGATGCTGGCCGCGTCGGTACCGGTGACGGCCGCTACCATCGCCGCCGTGGCGGTGTTGTCGCGGTGAGCGATCCGGTCGACGCGGGCTCGACGCAGCCGGCCGGCGACGCCGGTACGACACAGTCTGCCGATTCGGTGCCGCCGTCGCTGCTGGTGCGCGATTTGCGGTTCAGCTACCCGGACGGGCATCCGGCGCTGCACGGGGTGGACCTGACCGTGCCCGCCGGTGCCCGGGTCGCGTTGCTGGGCCCCAACGGTGCCGGCAAGACCACGCTGGTGCTGCACCTCAACGGCGTCCTGCGGGGTGGGTCCGGCCAGGTCGAGGTCGGCGGGCTGCCGGTGGACCAACGGCGGGCGACCCTGGCCGAGGTGCGCCGCCGGGTCGGCATCGTCTTCCAGGATCCGGACGACCAGCTGTTCCTGTCGACGGTCGCCGAGGACGTGGCGTTCGGCCCGGCGAACCTGGGGCTGCGCGGTGCCGAGCTGGCGGCGCGGGTCGACGAGGCGCTCGACGCCGTCGGGATGGCGCAGCACCGGGACCGGTCCCCACAGCACCTGTCCTTCGGCCAGCGGCGGCGGGTGGCGGTGGCGACGGTGCTGTCGATGCGTCCGGAGATCCTGGTGCTGGACGAGCCGTCGTCGAACCTCGACCCGGCGGCCCGTCGAGAGCTGGCCGAGGTCCTGCACCGGCTGCCGGTGACGATCCTGATGGTCACCCACGACCTGCCGTACGCGTTGGAGCTGTGTGACCGGTCGGTGATCCTGGACGGCGGCCGGGTGGTGGCGGACGGTCCGACCACAGCATTGCTCGCCGACGCGGAGCTGCTGGCCCGGCACCGGCTGGAGCTACCGTTCGGCTTCGATCCGCTGCTCGCCGCGCGCCAGCTCGCCTCCGTCCGGGCCGACACCCTCCGGGCCGTCGCCGACGGCTCGACCGACGCTGTCCGGACCGGTGACGGGCTCCGCGCGCAGGCGTAGCACCGCGCCGACCGCCACGGCGGCCCCGCTGACCAGGACGGCGGCGACCGCGATCCGCGGCCACCAGGCCGGTCCGGGCACCGGGGCGATCGCCCGGGTGAACACGGCGGCGTTGGCGGCTCCGGCGAAGAGCGCCAGGCAGGCGCCGGTCAGGGCGAGGGCCAACTCGGCACCGGGCCGGCGGCGTGCCGCGTACCCGGCGGCAGCCAGCGCGGCCAGCCCGGTCAGCAACGCCCAGACCGGCCCGTCGAGCAGCACGCCGAGCAGGCCGAGCGGCCCACCCGTGCCGGATTCGACGGCGCGGGCCATCACATAGCCGACGGCGGTCGCGCCGCCGACGGCCAGCCCGCCGGCGGAGACCAGCTGTGCGGTCCACCGGCCGCGCCGGGCGGTGGTCACCAGAGCGACCGCCAGCAGTACGGTGCCGAGCAGCGTGCCGCCCCACCAGCGCAGCGGGTCGGGCGGCGGGATCCAGTCCAGCGTGCCGCGCAGCTCGACCGGGGTGACGCCGTCGCGCAGCGGCACCACCCAGTCGCGTACCCGGTGCACCTGGTCGGGTGCGGCCCGCACCGCCTCCGGCGGGGCGGCGTCCAGCCAGTAGGTTCGTTGGTCGTGCCAGCGGACCAGCGGTCGGTCGGCGATCCGTCGCCAGTCCGGGGGTGCGGCCGGGTCGGCGTCGGCAGGCACCGGGGTGTCGCCGGACAGGGTCTCGTTCTGGTAGGCGGTGGGGGAGCGCCGGTTCTGGTAGACCCCGTCCGGTCGGATCTCCAGGTACGGCTCCCCGGCGTAGCCGAGCACCTCGATCGGTCGGCCGCTGTGGTTGGTCAGCTCGAGTCGGGCGCCGGCCTCGACGACCCGTACGGTGAGCCCGTCGACGGCAGGCACGGTGCCGGTCACCGCCACCCGGTAGTCGGTGGCCGCGGGGGCGTCCGCGCCGTGCGCGGCGGCCGGTGCCGCGGCACCGGTGAGCAGCACCGCCGCCACGCCGGCGAACACCGCCAGCCGACCGACCAGTCGCGGGCCAGCCGGCTGCCGGGTGAACCGTGCGTCAGCTGGCCGTCGGGTGACCCGCACGTCAGCCGGCCGCGTCCACCGCGGCAGTGACGGCTTGGGCGCTCGATGCGACGGTCGCGCCGTCGACCATCACGGTCGGGGTGCCGCTGACCCCGGCCCGGCCGGCCTGCTCGGTGACGTGGGCCGGCCAGCCGGCGTAGGTGTCGTCCCGGACGCACTGGCCGAAGCTGCCGGTGTCCAGCCCGACCTCACCGCCGATGGCGATCAGCTGCTCCTCGCTGAGCCCGGGGCCGCCCTCGGCCGGCTGCTGCTCATAGAGCGCGGCGGCGTACTCCTCGAACTTGCCGCCGGCCGCCGCGCAGCCGGACGCCGCCGACGCCCGCGTCGAGTACGCGTCGTCGCTGAGCCGGTCGAGGATCGCGACGGGGTGGAACACGAGCGTGATCCTGCCATCCTCGACGAGCTGGTCCAGGGTCGGGCCGACCTGCTGTTCGAACTGCCGGCAGGCGGGGCACAGGAAGTCGGCGTAGAGGTCGACGGTGACCGGGCCGTCCCCGATCGGGATGCCGGAGTCGTCGGCGACCGCACCGGGCGGCGCGGTGTACTCGCCGCCGCGCTGGGTCTGGTAGACGGCCCAGCCGATCATGCCGGCGAGGACCAGCGCCACCACGGCCGCCACCGACGTCCAGAGGGCGCGCTGGCGCCGCCGCTCCCGGGCCAGCTGCTCGCGGACCACCCGGGCCGCCTTCTTCTGCTCCACTCGCCGGCTCATCGCCGTCACCCGCCGATCTACCTGAAAGATGACTATCTGTTGCTGTTTACCCACGAATCTGTCGACAGTGCCGTGCGCGGCCACCAGACCAAAAACCCGGCGAGCGCCAGGAAGGCAAGGTCGCGGGCGATCTCCGGGCCGTAGGCAGGGGTCTGCCCGGCGGCCAGTTCACCGCCGACGCCGAAGCAGCCGCAGTCGATCCGCAGCCCGCGCACCCACGCGGAGGTGATGCCGGCGATGAAGACGACCAGCAGGCCGGCTGAGACGACCGCGCAGAGCCGGGTGGCCAGCCCGATCAGCAGCAGCACCCCGAGCGCCAGTTCGACGAAGGGCAGCGCGGCGCCGATCACCATCGCCAGGTCGTACGCAAAGACCTGGTAGGCGTTGACAGCCCGGCCGGACCCGGCCAGGTCGGTGACCTTCGACCCGCCGGCGAACAACCAGACGGCGGCCAGCCCGAGGCGGACAGCGGCACCGACCCAGGGTTGTACCCTCATGTCTGTTAGTCGCTGCGCACCCGGTGCCGAGTTCCACGGCGACGCGCCAACAAACCGGAAAATCCGATGTCGTACGTCACATCGGGCATCGCTGGAACTTCGACTTCCGCCCAGCCGACCAACCACCAATGAGGGGAGGCCGGGTCGCGCGGACCCAGGTGGACCGGCGAGCATATTCCCCATGACTGCCGCAACGAATAGATGGACGTCGCGCATCGCGGCTATGGCCGGCCTGCTGCTGGCGGCGCTGCCCGTGGTCCTGCTACCCGCCGCCGCGCCGGCCAGCGCGCACGCCGTCCTGGTCAGCACCAGCCCGGTGACCGACTCGGTGCTGCCGAACGCCCCGGCCGAAGTGGTGCTGACCTTCTCCGAATCGGTGCGGCAGGTCCCCGACCGGGTACGGGTGATCGCCCCGGACGGGCAGCGGGTCGACCAGGGCGAGCCGGTCTTCGACGGCGCGGTGGTCACCGTCGGCGTCGAACAGCAGACGTCGCGCGGCACCTACCTGGTCAGCTACCGGGTGATCTCCGCCGACGGACACCCGGTCAGCGGCGGCTTCACCTACTCGGTTGGCGCGCCGTCGGCGGTGCCCACCGACGACGGCGGCGCCGACACCGATCCGCTGGTCAGCGGGCTGCTCCAGGCGGCCAAGTTCGTCGGGTACGCCGGACTGCTGCTGATCGTCGGCCCGGTGCTGGTGCTGAGCATGCTCTGGCCGCGCCGGCTGGCCCGTGGCGGGCCGGGCCGCCTGACCTGGGCCGGGCTGGGACTCGTCGCGGCGGCCACCCTGGCCACCATCTGGCTGCAGGCCCCGTACGTCACCGGCGGCGGGATCGGCGACGCCGACGGCGCGGCGCTACGCGACGTCCTCGGCAGCGGGATCGGCGCCGCGTTGCTGGTCCGGCTCGGGGTGCTGGCCGCCACGGCGGTGCTGCTGCGGCCGTTCCTGGCCGGCTCGGAAGGCCGCAGTGACCAGATCCTGCTCGGCGTCCTGGCCGTCATCGGGGTGTTCACCTGGCCACTGGCCGGTCACCCGAGCGCCTCGCCGGTGCCGGCCGTCTCCGTCGTCATCGACGCCGTACACCTCAGCTCGATGGCGGTCTGGCTCGGCGGTCTGGCGATGCTCACGGTGTTCCTGCTCCGGCAGGCCGAGGAGCGGGAACTCGCCGCGATCCTGCCGATCTGGTCGCGCTGGGCGGCGTTGGCGGTCTGTGCCCTGCTGCTGGCCGGTACGGTGCAGGCGCTGATCGAGGTGGGCACGCTCGAGGCGCTGTTCGGCACCACGTACGGCCGGTTGCTGCTGGCCAAGATCGGCCTGTTCGGGCTGGTCCTCGCGGTGGCGGCGTACTCGCGGCAGCTGGTGCGCAATCGCAGCGCCGCCGGCCGTCCCGGCCGGATGCGGCAGGCGGTCGTCGCCGAACTGGCCGTCACCGCCGTGGTGCTGGCGGTCACCGCGGTGCTGGTGCAGACCACGCCGGCCCGGACCGCCATCGGCGAGGACCTGCGGGCCGGCAACGGCTACTTTTCCACCACGCTGAACAGTGACATCTACTCGCTGCAGGTGGAGGTGGACCCGGCCCGGCGGGGCAACAACTCGGTCCACCTGTACGCCTACACCGAGGAGAACCGGCCGCAGCCGGTGATCGAGTGGCAGGCCACGGCGGCGTTGCCGGCCAGCGGGGTCGAGCCGATCGAGATCCCGCTGCTGCCGCTGACCGACAACCACGCCACCGGTGAGATCAGCCTGCCGGCTGCGGGAGACTGGGAGCTGCGGATCACCGTCCGGATCTCCGACATCGATCAGGCGACCGTGACCACCACGGTGGAGATCAACTAGAAAGGGCTACTTCATGCTCCGTCACCGACGCACACCGGCCCGCGCCGCGGCGCTTACCGGTGCGGCCGTCCTCGTCGGCGTCCTCGGCCTGGCCACCCCAGCGGCCGCGCACATCACGGTGTACCCGTCGCAGGCCACCGTCGGCGACTACGCCCGCCTCGACTTCCAGGTGCCGAACGAGAGCGACGAACACAGCACGACCAAGGTCGAAGTGGTGATGCCGGAGGACACGCCGATTGCCTCGGTGTCGCTGGCCCGGGTGCCCGGCTGGACCGTCGAGGTGCAGACAGTGCCGGTCGATCCGCCGCTGGAGGTTCACGGTGCCCAGGTGACTGAGGCGGTGTCCCGGGTCGTGTGGACCGCCGAGACCCCGGAAGCCAGCGTGCAGCCGGGCGAGTTCCTGGACCTTCCGATCCGGATGGGTCCGCTGCCGGAGGCCGATCAACTGGTCTTCAAGTCGCTGCAGACCTACTCCGACGGCACCGTGGTGCGTTGGATCGAAGTGCCGGTGCCCGGCGAGGAGGAGCCGGCCACCCCGGCCAGCGTGCTCACGTTGACCCCGGCTGATGAGGACAGCCCGGCCGTCGGCGGTGGTCAGGAACAGGTCGACGACCAGGCGCCGGCCGACGACACCGCCACCGGCGAAAGCGACACCGGCGGCAACGGTGCCGCGCTCGGGGTGGGGATCGCCGGGTTGCTCGCCGGCCTCGGCGGGTTGGCACTCGGCGGGCTGGCGTTCGCCCGGACCCGCCGCCCGACGCCAGCTGCGGCAACTGCCCCAGCGGCCGCTACCCGCCCGGAGCCGACGTCGGGTAGCGGCGGATCGGCAGACTGACCAGCAGCAGCGCGACCGCCAGCACGTACAGGTTGCGCAACACGAAGGTGGCCGGATCGTCGGTCGGCACCTTCGCGTGCCCCCAGTCGATCAGTGACACGACACCGACGACCAGCGCTGCGAAGATGGCCGCCGCCAACGCTACCAACGCCGCCGGTCCGGCGGCCCGGACTCCGCTCCGGGCCGCCGCCGGCTGCGGCCCGGCGGCGACCAGCGGGCGGTCCGGCAGCGCCGCGTCGAGGAGCACGATCAGCGCCGGGACGAACCAGTAGACGTGGTGCGGCCAGGTGATCGGTGCGATCAGCGCGGCCACCAGGCCGGTCAGGGTCAGCCCGGCCAGCTCGTCGCCGGCCCGTACCGCGCGGGCCGCGCGCCACAGCCCGTAGCCGGCGGCGACGGCCACCAGCACCAGCCAGACCAGCCGGTCCGGCTCGGCCGGAGCGGCCAGCCGGGCGAGTAGCCCTTGCAGCGACTGGTTGCCGGTGTAGTCGCTGCGCCCCACCCGGTCGGTGCTCCACAGCTCGGTGAGCCAGAACCGCCACGACTCCGTCGGGGCGACCGCTGCGGCGAGCCCGGTGGCGGCCGCCGCCGCCAGGCAGGACACCCCCGCCGCCCGCCACCGCCGGGTGACCAGCAGGTAGACGATGAAGATCCCCGGGAACAGCTTGATCGCCGTCGCCAGGCCGACGCCGACGCCGGCCCATCGGGACCGCTTCGGTACGGCGAACAGCAGGTCGGCCAGGATCAGCACGACCAGCAGCATGTTGATCTGCCCGAGGAAGATCGTCTCCCGGGTCGGCTCGATCAGCACCACCAGCGGTACCGCCAGACCGGCCAGCCACCAGCGCGGCAGGCCGCGCCGGCGGGCGATCGGCGTGACCAGCCAGACCGTGGTGACCACCACCGCCAGCAGCGTGCCGACGGTGAACACAGCGGCGGCGGTCCCGGCGCCCACCGCCGCGAACGGGCGCAGCAGCAGCGCGGTGAACGGGGGATAGGTGAAGTAGAGCTGGCCCTGCACCACGTCGGGCTGAACGTAGTCGTAGAGCGGGTTGCCGTCGGCCCACCAGCGCATCGCGCTGAGGTAGATCTTCAGGTCGTAGAAGTCGTGCCGGTTGCCGTACCAGAGAAGGGCGGCGACCACGGCGGCGCTGAGCGCGACGACGACGGTGACCCGGCGCGGCGTGCGGGATCTGTCGTCAACGGGACGCGGCGCGGAGCCGCCCGGGAGGGTGTCGGCGGGCACGCCCGCGAGCCTAGCGGGGACCGCCGCCGGTGACCTGGCCGGCCGCTGGACGGTGCCGCGTAGGCTGTCCGCGTGGCGGATCTTCTTGTCTGGATCGACTGTGAGATGACCGGGCTCGACCTCGGCAGGGACGCGTTGATAGAGGTGGCCGCGTTGGTCACCGACTCGGACCTCAACGTGCTCGGTGACGGCGTCGACCTGGTGATCCATGCCGACGAGGAGACGCTGGCCGGGATGCCGGACGTGGTGCGGGAGATGCACGCCAAGTCCGGGCTGACCGAGGAGGTGCGGCGCTCGGCGGTCACCCTCGCCGAGGCGCAGGACCGGGTGCTGGAGTACGTGACCAGCTTCGTACAGGAGCCGAGGACCGCGCCGCTGTGCGGCAACTCGATCGCCACCGACCGGGGGTTCATCGCCCGCGACATGCCGCGACTCGACTCCTACCTGCATTACCGCATGATCGACGTCTCGTCGATCAAGGAGTTGTGCCGCCGGTGGTACCCCCGGGTCTATTTCGGGCAGCCGGCCAAGGGGCTGTCGCACCGGGCGCTGGCCGACATCCGGGAGAGCATCCGGGAGCTGGAGTACTACCGGCGGTCGATCTTCGTGCCGTTGCCCGGCCCGGACGTCGACGCGGCCAAGGCGATCGCCGCCGGCCTCTGACCGTCGCCGAACGACCGGCCGGTGGGCGGCGGCCGGGGGCCGGCCCGGCGGAACCCGCTCGACGTGATGCCCGCCGGTAGGGCTATCATTGGTCGGCACCCCACGCGGCAGTCCGCCGGGTGTGGTTCTTGGTGGCTGTAGCTCAGCAGGTAGAGCACCGGGTTGTGGTCCCGGGTGTCGAGGGTTCAAGTCCCTTCAGTCACCCCATACCGAAGCGCCCGGCCAGGATCAGATCCTGGCCGGGCGCTTTTGCTCGGTACCCGTTCCCGGGCGGGGACGGGTCAGGCCGGCGGGTCCGAGCTGGTCCCGGACCCGCCGGCGGCACCGCCCGGCGTCGACTCCGACTCGGTCGACTCGGTCGATCCGGGCTCGTACGGCAGGGCGCTGCCTTCGACGAGCTCGTCCCAGCTGAGGTTCCACACCGTCCAACCGTTGCCGTTGGCGAGCTGAACCTCGGTGCCCTTGACCGTGACCGGGTCACCGACCCTGGTCTGGTTGAACAGCCACTTGGCGTTGTCCGTCGACATGTTGACGCAGCCGTGTGACACGTTGCGTACCCCCTGGTCGGCCACCGACCACGGGGCGGCGTGGATGAACTCGCCACCCCAGGTCAGCCGCTGGGCGTACTCGATGTCCGTCCGGTAGCCCTCCTCCGGACCCAGCTCCTCGTACGTGTCGAAGACGGTCTCCTTCAGCTTCTCCATGACGATCATGGTGCCGCTGGAGGAGGGCGTCTTCGGCTTGCCGAGACTGACCGGGATCTCCTTGATCGTCTCGCCGTCCTTGGTGACCACCATCGTCTTGCTGGCGTTGTCCACTGTCATCACCAGCGCCGCGCCGACCTCGGCGTCCACGGCCAGGTCGTTGCGGCCGTACCAGCCGTCGCCCATCGGCAGGCCACCGGTCTGCGCCTTGTAGAACAGCTGGGTGCCGGCCTGCCAGAACTCGCGTGGCCGGAACTGGACCTCGGTAGGGCTCACCCAGTACCAGATGCCCTCCTGGGCGGGCTCGGTCTCGACGCTCAGCCGTCGCTGCACGTCGTCGCGGTAGTCCTGCGGGATCTCCCGGCTGAACCGCAGAATCAGTGGCATCGCGACGCCGACCACGTTGCCGTCGCCCAGGAAGCTGGACACCCGTACCTGGTTGCCCGGCTGGGCCATGGTCCGGAAGTTGTGGCTGGTCACGGTGGTCTCGCCGTCGTCGCCGGTCACCGTCACCGTCGCGGTGTACGCGGCGTCGTACTCCAACTGCCCGTTCGGCAGGAAGAAGGTGCCGTCGGCGTCGACCTCGCCCGGCACCGGGTTGCCGTCGGCGTCGGTCAACTCCACCGTGGTCTGCGCCGCCTCGGTGGTGGTGAACGTGATCGCCGTCGACGCGGGCACGTCGGTGGCGTCGGCGGCCGGCTCGGTGATCGTCGCTCGGGCCTGCGGGCTCGGGTCGGCTTCCGTACCGCCCTGCCAGGTGGGGGCGTCGCCGGCGCCGGTGCAGGCACCGGTGAGCGCGAGCGCGGCGGCGAGCGCGACGGCCGTGACAACCCGCGGTATGGGCGGTCGCGCCCGCCCGGTGCGCGGCTCTACCTGAAAGCAGCTGACTCGCATGATCCCCTCACGAAGTTCGGTCCCCGAATCCCATCGTCCATCAAAGACGCATTGGGGCAACTCCCGGGTTCGTGCCCCAACGTACGCAACAACGACACGGCTGACCGATATTCCCCGGATCGTCCGGTCCGCTCGGTCAGCCGTGTCTCATTCGTCCGTAGTTGGCAGTTATTCAGATGTCAAACTGTGCCCGCCTGACGTGGACCGGAAACGCATCGATCGTCATCCGGACGTCGCTGTCGGTACCGGCGCCGGCGTCGTCGGTGCCGGCGAACCAGCCCCTGCCGGCTGTAGATCGGCCGGCACTGGCAACGCACTACCTTTGACGAACTCGTCCCAGGTGAGGTTCCAGGCGGTCCAGCCGTTGCCGTCCGTCAGCTCCCGCTCGGTGCCCTTGACCGTGATCGGATCACCGACCTTGGTCTGGTTGAACAGCCACTCGGCGTTGGCCATCGACAAGTTGACACAACCGTGTGACACGTTGCGTACCCCCTGGTCGCCGACCGACCACGGGGCGGCGTGGATGAACTCGCCACCCCAGGTGATCCGCTGGGCGAACGAGATGTCCGTCCGGTAGCCCTCCTCCGGGCCCAACTCGGCGAAAGTGTCGAAAACGGTCTGTTCCTGCTTGTCCATCACCACCATGGTGCCGCTCGACGACGGCGTACTCGGCTTGCCGAGACTGACCGGCATCTGCTTGACCAGCTTGTCGTCCTTGAACATCGACAGCTGCTTGGTGGCGTTGTCGACCTCCACGGTCACCTTCTCGCCGATTTTCGCGGTGGCGCCCCGGTCCATGTCTCCGTACCGGCCGTCACCGGTCGGGTGACCGTCCAGCGCGATCCGAGTGGTCAACGTCGTGCCAGCCTGCCAAAAATCCGGAGCCCGGTAGAACGCCTGGGTACCGTTGGACACCCAGTACCAGGTGCCCGGCTGCGGCGGGTCGGTCTTGACGAACATCCGCTTCTGTACGCTGGCCCGCTCCTGCTCGGGGATGCCGGGGAAGAACTCGACCACCACTGGCATTGCCACCCCGTACGTCCGTCCGTCGAACAGGTAGAGGCCGGTGCCGGTCTGCGACCCGGATCTACCCATCGTGGTGAACGACGTGGTCTTGGTCTCCTCCTCCCCGGTGCTGCTGGTCGCGACGACAGTCGCCGTATACTTCTTCTGATTCTTGAGTGGTTTGTCCGGCACCCAGGCGGTGCCGTCCTCCCGCATACTGCCGCTGACCTTGCCGCCACCGTCCTCGACGAGGCTCACCGAGGTGACCTCCCCGCCGCTGACCGTGGTGCCGATCTCCGTGCTGATCGGCAGGTTCTTCGCGTCCGCCTTCGGTGCGATGGCGAACTCGAACGGCTCCGGCGAGGGTGTCGGACTCGCCGTGGCCACCTGGCCACTGACGAACCGTGGCGTTTTGCCCGATCCACACCCTGCCAGTGCCGCCGGTGCGATGACTGCCAGTGTCACCGCGACCGACCAACCCCTCCTGACCTTGTGCATGCCAGTCCCCGTTCCTTGTTCCGTCCCTGCCGACATCGTGCATCACCCGCCATGCCCTTCGTGCCTGATCCGGAAGGGTGCCAGATCCGCGCACGTGGGCAGGTCCGCCGGACAGACGGCTCGTTGCCGGCAACTGGTTGGAAGCTGGACGGCCGGACATGCTAGGGTTGCCCGCGTTGTCAGCGAGCGCCGCTAGCTCAACTGGCAGAGCAGCGGACTCTTAATCCGCGGGTTGTAGGTTCGAGTCCTACGCGGCGTACCAGACACAAAGGCCCCGACCAGGCGATTACCGCCCGGTCGGGGCCTTTTGCCGTACGCCGTACGGCCGGCTGGGTGCTCGCCGGGCGCTCGGGAGCCGCTGGACCGGTCGCCGTCCGCAGGGACCGGGCGCCGGGCACGTGGACGCTCTGTCACAGACTCTCTTCGAATGGCGGTTGATCGACCGGTGGCTGGGTGCGAGCCCCGTGAGGATGATGAGCTGAGGCCGCTATGTACTCGTGACGTCAAGTGGAGGCCCCCGGCGGTCTCCCTGATTCGTGGGACTTGCAGACCGGTAGCCTCCGCGCGACTGGACCGAGGGGGCTGCTGGGATAGCCGCGTAGGGATACCTTCAGCCATCGGACCGGCCTTCTTGCGTCGAAGCGCCTGGGCGGTCGGGACTACCTGAGGCGAGGCGTAGGCGCACTCTGGACCTGTCGGTTGTGGCGGGGCTGACCTAGGCTGCAGTCCATGGAGGAGAGGCCTCGTGCGGATCCCGCGCCTCGTCAACGCGGCGGTCCCGTTCGAGTATGGGTCAGAATTGATGCGGATGGTTGCCCGGTTGTCTCCTTCGAGCCATTGCCTGACGCCATGGCGGTCATGGTTCCTATGCCCGAGGACATCGAAAGGCTGCTCCAGCTTCACAGCTCCATCGCCACGACGATGCGGGCGGTGGCGGACGTCGACAACAACCGCGATGCTATCCGAACGCTGCGTGACCGCGTTCAAGCTAAGCGTCAAAAGAAGCGAGATGGTCAGGTGTCGACGGTCCGGGAAGTTCGCAGAGCTTCGGCGCGTTGGAGGCAGGAACCGGCTCGAGACCTACAACGCGAGTACCCAGATCAGACCACTCAGAGCGTTCAGGCTCGGCCGATCGGTCAACCGGACAGCAACCGTAGGAGACATTGAGTTGTGTCGGCCGAGGAGCGCCTCGTCAGAGTGAGAGCGTCGAGGTAGGTGCAGTGTTCCAGGACCTCGTGGTCGGCTTCGGTGAGGTGGCCGTACTCGTCGAGGAAGCTGGCGCGGAGGTCCGGGCGCTGGGGCCAGAGGCGGGTGGCGAGGCGTACGAGGTCGCGGGCGGGCAGGTCGTAGCGGCTGTGCTCGAAATCGATCAGGCGGACGATGCCGTCGTGACCGTAGATGATGTTGCGGGGCATGAAGTCGAGATGGCAGGGGACAGTCGGTAGCGGGGCGAGATCTTGGAGGGCTCGCATGTGGGCGCGTACCTCGGCGCGGTAGCTGAGGGTGATCCGGTCTCCGGCTTGATGGATCCAGTGTTCGGCGCGGTCGGCGAGCCAAGCTGTCCAGTCGGGCTCCAGCCGTGGTGGCCCGGCGGCGTGGAGCGCCTTGAGTAGCTGTCCTGCCTGCCGGTATGCGTCCTGCTCGGCCTCGGGGGCGAGTGTTCGTTGGCTGAGCGGGATCCCTGGCACGGCGGTGATGACGATCGTGGGCGGATCGCCAGCTGTCGCGAGTAGGCGGGGTGCCCGGTCGTGGAGGGCCGCTGTGACCCAGGTGCGGTAGGCGTGAACCTCCTGCGTGTGCCGTTCCCGGCTGCGGTGTGGCTTCACCATGACTTCCCCGTGGTTGGCGGTCGCGGCACGGAGCACCTGGGTGCCGGCGTGGCCCGGGTGCCAGGCCACGGGGACGGCGTCGGTATCGAGAAGGCGCCGGCAGAGTTGAAGGAGGTCGATGCTGCTCATCGAATGGGTTCGAGGTGGCGGGTGTCGTTGTGCGCGACGAGCTGCCAGGTGGTGCGGCCAAACCGGTTGGTCCGCCGCTGCCATCGGGTGATGGAGGCGTGGTCGGTGACGAAGCCGAGCCGTAGGCAGGCGTTCCGGGGGAGCGCGAGGAGCAGGTCGTTGGCGGCCTCGATGGTTTCTCCGTGGGCGGCGATGAGGATGCGCTCGCCGTTGTGCCGGGCGAGGATTTTCTGTAGGGCTTTGGTGGCGCGGTCGAGGTACTCGTTCCACGTTTCTGAGCCGTGGGCGTACGGGAGGTCGGGGGCGTGTTGGGGCGGACCCTGAAAGGCGGTCTTGATGTCTGCCCACGGGCGGCCGTCGGCCTCGCCGTGGTCGGGTCCGCGAAGTTGCGGCTCGGCGGTGGGCGGTAGGCGGAGGGCCTGGGTGATGATCTCGGCGGTTTGGACCACCCGGAGTCGGGGCGTGGAGTAGAAAACCGCGTACGGGCGGGCTGCGTGTTCTGCGGCAAGCCGGGCGGCGAGCTGGGCGACTTGGCGGCGGCCTTGGTCGGTCAGGCCGGTGCAGCCGTGTTCGCCGCCCACGATCCCGGCGACGTTGCAGGCGGCCTCGCCGTGACGGGCGATGACGAGTTCGGTGGTCTGGTCCATTGGCAAGACTCCTCCGGGGTCAGTTTGACGCGAACGGGTCGGGCCATGGCCGCACGGTGGGCCACGGGTGTCGGTAGCCGTTGGTGCCGAGGTAGCGCAGCGTCAGGAGTTGGTGAAGTTCGGCGTACTGCCGCAGCTCGTCCATGCCGCAACGGATCGGCGAGATCGCGTCCCGGTAGGCGTCGACGCAGTCCGTGAGGATCCACTGGTCGAGGTTGCCGTAGGTGAGGGAAGCGGTGACGAGAAGGCCGGCTAGGTCGTAGCCGAAGGGGGCGAGGGTGAGGTCGTCGAAGTCGACGACCGCGATGTCCTCTCCCTCGACGAGATAGTTGCGGATGTTCGGGTCCTTGTATAAGGCCACCGGCCGGTCAACCCGGTCGAGGACCGCGTCGAGCGCGGCCAGGCCGATACCCGTGATGCGGGCGGCGCGGTGCAGCGCTTTGCGGCGCGGGCTGGCGAAGTCGGGGAGCGCCAGTCCGGTCGACGTGCTGTGGGGTTGGTCGAGGCGTGCGGAGCGCAGTTCTTTCCGGTGCGCGGCGTCGTGCAGCTGGCCGAGCGTTGCCGCGACTCGAGGCAGGTCCGCTACCTGGGGCGTCCGGCCTGGCAGCCGTTCGAAGACCAGGTGGCGAGGTGCCCGGGTGACCAGGTGCGGAAGGCGGACTCCCGATTGCAGCCCGGCGAGCCAGTCGTGGTGGGCCGCCGTTGCCGAGCAGCGCTGCGGGTCGTCGTACCGCTTGATGAAGAGGTTGTTGGTCACGGCCGGGCCGCCACGGCGTAGCTGACGGTGGAGCGGGTCAGATACGGCGGCGCTGGTAGCCGCGCCTGGAGGAAGGCGGCGAGGTCAGCCGGTCCACTGTCTGGGCGGATCTGATACTTCGGGGTCGTGGCCAGGTATCGGGCGAGGTGAGTGGCATCGGTGAACTCGAAGACATGTTCCTCGTGCAGGACGTCGAGCACGGTGAGGTGCACGGCGGCGATGTCGAGCAGGTTGCCGCTGTGGAAGCTCTCGTAGAGGCTGGGCCGGCGGATGGCGTCGGGGTCCAGGTGGGCGGCGTGGACGAGTTGGTCGAGTTCGGCGTAGCTGTCCAGCGACTTGGTCACCAGGACGGCGATACCTCCGGGACGGAGGCAGCGGGCGATCTCCGCGACGGCGGCGGCCGGGGTGGCCGAGTGATAGAGGCAGAAGGCGGCTACGGCTGCGTCGGCCACTGCATCGGCCAGCGGCAGGTGGTGGAAGTTGGCGCAGACCGGCGAGCCGGACTCGTCGGCCTCGTGCAGCCGTGTCCGGACGGTGTCCAGCAGTGCGATCGAGGCGTCAACCGCGATGAGGCGTCGAGGGCGGAGACGGGCGGCGATGTGAAGCGTGCTGGTACCCCGTCCGCAGCCGATATCGAGCACCACGGCACCTGGTGTGGCCCGCCGGGCGAGCAGATCGGCGATGACTTCGGCGGCGTCCCGCCCGGCGATCTTGGCTTCGCGAAGCGCACGGGTGCGGTCCGCGAGCCGATCGCTGGCCCGGTAGAGGTCGCCGTGGACCAGAGCGGGATCGAGGAACGGGTTAGCCGACATCGGCCGCCGCCCGTCCGGACCGGGTCAGGTCATCGGTTGGGCTTGTCGTCGGAGCCGCTCGATCAGTTGGTTGGCTTGCCGGCGGCTGGTGAGGTGGACCAGCCGGACGTGCGGCCCGTGTTCGCGGATGAGGTTCTGGACTCGGGGCCGCATGGCGCGTCGGTAGCCGAGGATGTAGCGGACGAAGTTCCAGGTGATCCGGTCGTATACGCCGTCGGTCTGGTGCTGCCCGCCCCGGTAGCGGCGGCGTCGCTGGGCGATGCCCCAGAGACAGGTGGCGGCGGGAAGGTCGAGGAAGATCACGGTGTCGGCGGCGGCCAGCCGGATCGGCAGGGTGCCGGCGTAGTTCCCTTCGATGATCCAGCGTTCGCCGGTGACGAGTTTCTCCTGCTTGGCGGCGAACTCGTGCTGCGGGAGCGGGTTCCACTGTTCGTCGTAGTAGATCGCGTCGAGGTGGGTCAGCGGCGCGTCGAGGACCTGGGCGAGCTGCCGGGCGATCGTCGACTTGCCGCTGCCGCCGCAGCCGATGATGGCAATCCTGTCCATGGTCCTCCAGCGTAGGGGCGGTGCGGGTTTCGGCTGAGCGGACACGGCCGGTCATGACGGCACCCGATCCGGATCGAGTAGGAGACGATCGAGCACGCCGAGCTGGGCGGAGAGCCGAAACGGGGCGAGGCGGCGCAGACAATCTGCGATCAGGTTGGCGTGGTCGTTGGTGCCGGCGATCTTGGCGAGCCAGCCGACCCGGTGCCGTACGTCGGTGGCGTGCCTGACGTGCAGGCTTGGCGGTACAAGTGCGGCGGCACCGCGGACAGTGCTGGGTAGGAGCGGAACGCAGCCGGCGAGGACCGCTTCGAAGATCCGTTGGGTGATCTGACCTGCCTCGGCGTAGCGGTCGGGAAGCAGCAGCACGGTGGCGAGCGCGTCGGCGTGGATCTCGGCGACCTGTGGGAACGCGACCCGGCCGATGAAGTTGAGACCGGGCCAGCGGTGGGTGTCGGTCCACTTCCCGGCGATCAGGTGCGGCAGGTGCGCGGCGGCGGGGGCGAAGAAGGTGTCGAAGGCGTCGTCGCGGTCGTACTGGTTGCCGACGTAGACCAGCGGCGTCGACCGGTGCCGCGAGGCCAGCCCGCCGGGGTCAGCGGTATCGAGGGCCGTGTCGGCGACGGGAAAGAGCAGCGTCGTCGCGCCAGGGCTCGGGCGCAGGGCTGGCTCGCAGATGGTGACGTTGCTGGTCCGACGCAGCGGGTCCGCCGGGTCGAGCCGCCGGTCCTTGTCCCAGAGAATCGTCGGGGTGCCGAGCCGGCGGGTGTAGTGGGCGACGAGTTCGGACTGGCGGTGCAGATCGCAGGTGTGTCCGGGCCGGCCGCACGGGGTGGTGTTGCGGCCGGGGATAGGCCAGCGCCATTCGAGGAACAACGCATCGACGTCGGGCGTCCCGACGTCCCACAGGTAGCTGCCGGTGAGGTCGAGACCGGCGTCGCAGAGGTCGCGGCTGGGCTGGAGGAACACGATGTCGTGTCCGGCCTGGCGGAGCCCGTCGATCAGGGTGCGGCGGTGGCTCCGTCCGCCGTCGGGGGTGTCGACGATGCCTGGGCCGAGGAATCCCCAGAAGCTGTATCCGATCAGCACTTCGTCACCCACCAGCCCTCGATGAGCAGGGCGTCCAGGCCGGTTTCGGCGAGGCAGTCCAAAGCCATGTCCGGGGTGCCGCAGATCGGGTTGCCCTTGATGTTCAACGAGGTGTTGATCAGCACTGGGTGGCCGGTGATGTCGCCGAACGCGGCCAGCACGTTTGCGAGGAACGGGTGCTGGGCGCGGGTCACCGTCTGGACCCGCGCGGTGCCGTTGCCGTGCACGATTGCGGGCAGCTGGGTCCGGGTCAGGTCGGTGACCGGTGCGGCGATGGACATGAACGGCGAGAACTGGCGGAGCTGGACGTAGTCGGCGGCCCTGTCGGCGAGGATCACGGGGGCGAACGGGCGGAACGGTTCGCGGAACTTCACTGTCCCGTTCAACCGGTCTACGACCTCGTGTGCGAAGGGCGAGGCGAGGATGGACCGGTTGCCCAGCGCGCGTGGCCCGGCCTCGAGTGGGCCGGTGAAGTGTCCGACGATCGCGCCGTCGGCGAGCTGCCGGGCGAGATGCTGGACCGGGTCGGTCGGGCGTGTGGCGGTCAGACCGGGTCGCGGCGTGGCGGGAAGGGTCAGATCGGGGTACGCCGGGCCGAGGTAGCAGCGTCCGTCGATGCCTGTCGCGGCGCTTCCGGTGGCGTCGAGCCAGACTGCTGCGGCGGCGCCGATGGCGGTGCCCGAGTCACCGGGCGCGGGCGGGATGTGAACTTCGTCGACAACGCCGGCCTGGGCGATCTGTCCGGCGGCGACGCAGTTCATTGCGACGCCGCCGCCGAGGCAGAGCAGACCGGAGCCGGTCAGCCGGGTGGCCTGCTTGGCCAGGTGCAGCATGACCTGCTCGGTGCGTTCCTGCAGGGCGGCGGCGAGGTCGGCGTGCACTGGTTCGACCGGTGCGTCAGATGGGCGTGGTGGGCAGCTGGCGGCGGTGAACGCCGCGCTCGTCCGGCCGTATCGGCTGGACAGGACCCGCAGCGGCAACAGCCCTGGGTGGAGAGCCAAGCCGTCGGTGGTCAGCGCAATCGAGCGGGACATCAGGTCACGGAAGCGCGCCGGTTCACCGAGGGCGGCCAACGCCATGACCGTGCCCTCCTCGTCGCCGCGCCGCCAGCCGAGGTGCTCGGTCACGGCACCGTACGCGTAGCCGAGCGACGCCGGATCCTTGATGGCGGCGGCCAGGCGCAGATGCAAGGGCTGCACGTTGCGGTTTGTGGCGTGCCAGATCGTGGTGGTGTGCAGCTCGCCGAGGCTGTCCACGACCAGGACCGCCGCATCGTCGACGCCGGCGGACAGGAACGCGTAGAGGGCGTGTGCGCGGTGGTGTAGCACGGGGGCGACCTCGGCGAGCGGGAAGCGCCGGGCCAGGTCACGCATCCGTGCCTGGTATCGGCGGTACACCGTGAGGAAACTGCCTGAGCGGGCAACGGCTCGGCTTCGGGTCGCGGCGTGTGCCAGTTGCCCCGGAAGTTGGCCGAGCGCCGGAAGGTAGCGGCGACCGTCGAAGTTGTAGGCCACCGTCGTCACGTCGTTCGCGGTCAGCCCTGCTTCGCGGAGGAGCCAGGCGACGACGTTGGCCGGGTACGCCTTGCTGTGCTTGACCCCGTCGAGGCGTTCCTCTTCGGCGAAGCCGACCAGGTGGCCGTTGACCAGCAGCGCCGCGGCTGAGTCGTGCGTGTAGGCGCAGAGCCCGAGCACGACCTCGGCACCACGTGGCAACCGGCGCGTGATCATCCTTGTCCTCCTGGTACGCGTGAGGCGAGGTGGTCGTACCAGCTCGACAGGGCGACGCCGAGTGGACCGGGGGTGTCTGCGGCGAGCTTGCGTGCCTGGTCGCGCTCGCCTGCCTTCCACGCGCGGTAGCTGGCAAGGGTCCGGCCGAACGCATCCCAGGTGGGGCCATCTGCAGGGCTGCTCTCTCCAGAGATCACGCGCTGGAGCAGGGCATCGAGGTCAGGCCAGGGCACGACGGCCGGATCCAGCTCCACCGTGCTCGCCGCTCCATGCAGGGAGGCGGCGGCCGGCTCCGCATCGTGCGCATAGAGGTGCAGCGAGTCGACGTGGTGGTGATACTCGCCCAGCTCGACGCCGAGCCAGCCGGCCATCAACTCCTGGATCAACGTCGTGGTGAAGATGTCGTACGGGAACCCGAGCCACAGGTCCTGGCTGCGCATACTGGTGTGCATGATCAAACGGCCACGCCGTACGAAGAACCGGTAGCCCAGGGTGCACGGCACATCGCGGTAGCCGAGATGATCCCGGGACGGGTCGTACAGCTGGACCACCCCTCGTCGGGAATCCCGGTCCTGCTGCAGCTGCCGCCGGACCGCGTCGAGTTGGTCGACGTGGCCGCCCCACCGGCGAAGCCGTGGGCCGTACGCGCCGCGCAGCACGCCGTCGTCCGCGTACCTCCGCAGCCGGTCGTTGTAGTCGAAGATCCACGGGGAGTCGGAGCCGGAGAGGATCCACAGTGCCTCCGCGACCGCGAAGGCAGGGTTGATCACCCGGGCGGGCGGCACATCGACGAGCCGCCGTCGCGGGTTGGTAAGACACAGGTGCGCTCCGACCACCTCGGTCGTGGTCAGGTCGCGCGGGCATGCGGTCCGGCCGTTGATGAGTACGGCCTGGCAGGCGACGGTGAACAACTCACTCGCCGAGTCCGCCGTCAACACGATCATCAGAACTCCTTCGAGGCGTCAGGACGTGAACGCGGCGAGCCGGTCACGGGAGAGGTTGACCAGCCAGGCCGCCTGACGGGTGAGCCCTTCTGGCAGGCCGACGGTGGGCCGATAGCCGAGCAGCCGCCCGGCACGGGTCAGATCGGCGGCGGTCGAGGGGACATCACCCGGCTGGGCGTTCACGACCTTCGTCGGCACCTGCCGACCGGTCACTCGGGTTACCTCGTCGATCACCGTGAGCATCGAGACACTGGCGCCGCCGCCGACATTCACCACTGCGGCCTGGGCGTCGAGGTATCCGGCGGCGAGGGTCGCCGAGACGACGTCGCTGACGTAGGTGAACTCGCGGCGTTGGCTGCCGTCGCCGAACAGGGTGACCGGGAAGCCGGTGTAGGCGGCGAACAGGACCCTTCCGATGGCCATGTCGGGTCGCTGCCGAGGCCCGTACACCGTGAAGTAGCGCAACGCCACGACGCTGAGCGGGCTGTCGGGTCGCCGGGCGTAGGCGAGACACAGTTGCTCGGCGGCGAGCTTGCTCACTCCGTAGGGGGAGACCGGGCAGGTCGGGTCGCTTTCGCGGCTGGGCCGGTCGGCGGGACCGTAGACGCTCGACGACGAGGCGACAACCAGCCGCCGGGTGCCGTGGCGGGCGCAGGCATCGAGCAACCGATGTGTGCCGAGCACGTTCGCTTGGGTGTAGTCGAGGAACTCGCGGCTCCATGACGGCCGTACGCCTGGCCGCGCGGCGAGATGGAAGACGGTGTCGCAGCCGGCCACCACGTCGTCCAACTGGTCGGCGGCCAGGTCCAGGCAGTACGGCGTGAACAGCGGACTGGCGACGGCCCGGACCAGGTTCTCGTCCGCGACGGCATGCTCACCGAGCCTCCGCCGATCCAGGCCGACGACCCTGATTCCGCTGCCCAGCAGCGCGTCGACCAGGTGCGAGCCGATGAAGCCGGCCGCTCCGGTGACCAGAACGCGGGACATCATCGGCGTCGTTCCTTCCGTGCGCTCTGTTCGAACAGCCGCTGCCAGACGTGGGTGAACAGCGGAGGGTCGGTTCGGGATGTGGCGATGCGATCGCCCGCGATCGCCCCGCCGCCGTCGCCTGATCTGACGGTGCTGGCGACAGCTGCCGTCGTTGTGGCGTTGCGGGAGAGGTAGAGCGTCATCGCGGTCCCGCCCCTGACCTGTCGGTGCCGCGCTGGAGTCGGGGAAGCGCGTTACTGGGCCTGCAGTGTTGGTCGCCGAAGTGGCGGACCCGCCGCGATGTCGGCGGGTCCGCCACCGCGAGGCGGCGGCTGGGAGCACCCCGCCGGTCACCCACCCGCACAGCCCCAATGGCGGTACGCGGGTGAGGAATCAACCTCACGGAACCGAACCCGACCGCCGTGGCGGCAATCCGGTCCTGCCGAGGTGACGCCTTCTCGAATCTGATCGATGTGTCCACCATGAACCTCATGCCGTTGACGGATCGGGCCGGTGAGCACCGGAGCCTCCAGGAAGCGGCGGCATTCGATGCTCGGCATTAGCGAACCGTCTACAGGCGGTGACCGGTACCGTCCGCTACCCGTCCAATCGCGACCAGCTAGTGACGACCCGTAGCCGCAGTGGCTAGCGTGATCCATGTCGACAGGTGAAGCCCGGAGGTACGTGATGGCGGGACGGCGCTACCCCCCGAACCGGCGGCTCGCGTGGGAAAGGCTTCAACGCGGCTGGTCCTACGAGGAGATCACCGAACACATCCGCGCCGAGATGAGCCGCGCGGGCGAGACCGACACCGGGCTCAACGCCAACACCGTCCGACGCTGGGAGATCGGCGAGCGGTGGCCCGACCCGCGCTACCGCAAGCACCTGGTCGCGATCCTCGGCAAGCCGGCAAGCGACCTCGGTCTGCTCACCCCCGACGAGCTGGCCGTGCGCCCGGACGCGGAAACACTGCACGAGTTCAGGAGGTTGTGGGAGATGCTCACCGGAGACGACAACAGCAACGGATGGGACCGTGCATCGGTACTACGCGCACTCGTCGGCGCCAGCATGCTGCCCCTGGTCGCACCCCTGCTGTCCCTCGATCCAGACGCCGCCCACGCCGACGGCAGAACCGTCGACCCCGACTCGTACCAGCAGATCGTGCGCTGCCAGCGTGAGCTGTACTGGACCAGCCCGGCCCGCCCGCTCTACGAGGCCGCCTACGCCCACACCCAGCTCGGCGTCGGACTCCTGCGCGCCGCCGCCACCGGTACCAGTCGGGCCAGTCTCGCCAGCGCACTCGCGGAATCCGCGCTGCTCACCGCCCGGCTCGCCTTCTTCGACCTCAGCCAACCCGCCATCGCCGAACGCTGCTACGACGTCGCCCTCGCCGCCACCCGCGAGGCCGGCGACCACGCCCTGGCCGCCGCCGTCCTCGGCCACATGGCGTTCATCCCCGCCTTCGGCCACCAACCGGCCAACGCCCGCCCGCTGATCGACGCTGCCCTGCAACACACCTGGCACGGCGTCAGCCCCACGGTCCGGTCCTGGCTGCACTGCGTCGCCTCGGAGGTCGAGGCCCGCGCCGGAGCGGCAGCGGCCAGCCGCCGCCACATCGACCTCGCCGCCGGCGCGGTCGACGGCAACTCCACCCCACCCGAGTGGCTCGACTTCTACGACAACGGCCGCCTGCACTCGTTCGCCGGGTACGCCGCACTCGCCAGCGGCGACCACAGCGAAGCCGCCGGACAGCTCAACCAGGCGCTCGCCACGCTCACCGGCACCAGCGCCAAGCAGCGCAGCGTTGTCCTCGCAGACCTGGCCACCGCGCATGGCGGTGACGGCGATCGCGCCGCCGACTACCTCAACCAGGCCGTCGACGCCCTACACGCCGACTGGTACGGCACCGGCCTCGACCGGGTCCGAGCCGTCCGTCCGACGCTCGGCGACAGCCGACACGGCGCACTGCTCGACGAACGCGTCGCCGCTCTCACCGCCGGCAGGGCCGCGCTCTCGGGATAGTCAGCGAGCTGACTCGTTGTGCTTGCGGACGAGGTCGGGCAGCTCTGCCAGCGAGTCGAGCTGGAACAGGCAACGGTCGATGACCGTCTGGTCGTCGAGGATGTGCCCCCACGGGCCGCGACGGATCAGGGCGGTCGCGATCCCCGCCTGCTGCGCGGGTCGGATGTCGTTGTCCAACCGATCCCCGACATAGAGCACCTGGTCAGCCTGGCAACCTGCCTCGGCGACCACCCGGTCGAAGAACGCGGCGGACGGTTTCTCCACGCCCCAGCCGTCCGAGGTGCCGATGACGTCCACCGGCAGGTCGAGGACCCGCAGGATGGTCTCCGCCCGCGCCGTCTGGTTACCGGCCAGGCCGACCTGCAGCCCTGACTCACGCAGCGCTGCCAGGCACGGTCGGGCATCCGGATACAGGTCCTCCTCGGTGAAGGATTCCGGCTGCCCCGCCGCCGTCCGGCGTTGCCGCTCCTCGGCCAGGTCGAACCCCGGCCGGAACACCTGGAAGGTCTCCCGGTAGTCGAGGCCGCGCGCGATCACGGCTCCGAAGGCAGCGGAGAAGGTGTGCCGCGGGACGCCGAGCCAGTCCGCCCAGGTCCCGTACTCACGGGACTCGTCGACGATGGTCTCGCCCACGTCGAAGAACACGCTCGCGATCACCCGGCGATTGTGCCCGGCACGCCCAGCCAGAGCAACGTGCATCGCGAGTCGGACCAGCAATGCGGCGATAGGGTGCGGTACATGGGAGCCGGTGCTCGGCGGGGCAAGTGAGTGGACGATCCACGACGAGCGGGTCATCGACGACACGAGGCGTGCCGTGCTGAGCATCGCTGACGTCGAACTACCCGACGGCGTCCGGTTCGAGCAGTACGTACTCAGGTCGCCGTCCGCCGCGATGGTGATCGTCCTGGACGACGCCGACCGGGTGCTGATGATGTGGCGGCACCGGTTCATCATCGACCGGTGGGTCTGAGAGTTGCCGGGCGGCTACCTTGACCACGACGAGGACCCCGTCGTCTGTGGGGCGCGGGAGGTCGAGGAGGAGACCGGCTGGCGGCCCAGAAGCATGGAACCGCTGCTGGGATTCCAGCCTATGGTCGGCACCATCGATCAGCAGGACATCATCTACCTGTCACGAGGGGCCGACCCCACGGGCACCGTGCCTTGTTGTCGGCTGGTGGGCGACGATCACGGCGTCGGGGCGGTGAGCTATGACATGGCCAGACGAGACCAGGGCTCGGCGGCGCCGAGGGAACCCACACGGTTGTCTCAGCGCCGATTTGACGACAACGACGGTTCCCTCGACGGCCGGATCAACGTACGAACTGGAGTGGGCGGACCTGCGTTCAACTGCTCGGTCGACCATCCAGGTGACGGAGCTGCTCGGCCAGCTCCGTAGCCACCTGCTCCGGTTCGGCCAGGCAACGCCATGCGGGCACCCGGCGGCCGGTGCCGTGGTGGGCGGCGACGTCGAGGCGGGCAAGGACCTTGCGCAGGGCGCGGCCGGACGGATCGCCGGCCGGGTCGTCGACGTAGACGGCGATTTCCCGACCGGCCTGGCGGATGACGATATCGGCGGTCTGCCCGGCAACGGCGACGTCCCGTTGTACGGCGACTCCGGCCTCGAGCAGGGCACGGTGCAGCTGATCGGCGGGCCCTGGGACGGCGTCCGGCAGCGCTGTGGTCGACCTGTGGCCGAGGGCCACGGCGGTGAGCAGGCCCCGTTGGCCCGACCACCACGACCGGTCGCCGACGACGACGAGCTGGGATCGGGCCCGGGTGATGGCGACGTTCCACAGGTTCGTCTGGTGGGCGAGCCAGTCCCGGGTCCGGTCACCGATGCCGTGGGCACCGACCGGTGAGACGACCATGATGTCGCGTTCGCTGCCCTGGAACCGGTGGATGGTCGCGCAGAGCAGGTTCTCGGACAGGCCGGCGGCCTGGAGCGCGGACTTCAGGCCGCGCTGCTGCGCGGCGAGTGGCGTGACCACTCCGATGGATGCCTCCGGGAAGGCCGCGCGAAGTTCGGCCACCTCGGTCACCACCGCCGCGATCTCGACGTCGTTGCGTCCGGACCCGGTTGGTCCGTAGTTGTACGTACCCGGCACGTCGCGCCACCGTACGGCCGGTTCGGCGGGCGCGGTCAGGCGGGCCGGATCGGTCAGCACGGTGAGCCGGCCCTGGTACACCTCCCGGTTGGGGGCGTCGACGATGTCCGGGTGGCAGCGGTAGTGCTCGTCGAGCAGATAGGCCGTGCCAGCCGCTGCGGCGAACGCGTCGTACGCCGAATGGCGTGCGTAGCGCAGCCGTCGGGTGTTCAACCATCCGGTGCCGAGCCCGGCCTTGATCTGCTCGGCGAGATCGTCGGTCTCGGCAAGCTCGACGACGGGTGGCAACTGCCGGGGATCGCCGATGATCAGTGCCCGTTTGGCGCGGAACAGCATGGGCAGGATCGCCGGCACGGTGCACTGCGCGGCCTCGTCGATCACGACGAGGTCGTACATCGCCGGCTCCCGCCGCATCCATCGCACGGACAGCGCCGTGACGGCCCAGCCCGGCAGCACCCGAAGTAGCTCCGGGAAGTAGGCCCAGCTGTCTGGCCTGGCCTTGGCCATCTCGTCGGCCCGGTTCTGCAGCAGTCGGGCCCCGGACGTCACCCGCTGGGCGATCTGGGCGCGCAGTAGTTCGACGCTGCGCCGAGGCCGCTCGACGCCGATGAGTTCGGTCAACCGCCGCCACGACGTCTCGGCAGCGGGCAGCGCGTCGGCCTGTCGCCGACAGTCCCGCCACCGCAGCTCGATGACGGCACGTTCACCGAGGGCCCGGATCGCGTCCTGGTCGCCGGCGCCGTGCCGACGCATCCGCCAGCGGTACCACCAGCCGAGCCACCGGCTGTTCAGGGCACGGTCAGTGAGTCGGTACAGCCGCGCGAGCGCCGCGTCGTCGTCCGGCAGCCCGGCCGCTGCGGCATCGCGGCCGTCCCGGTGTTCGTGGCGTGGCCCCGGTCGGCGCTCGGCTGCGAGGTCGGCCAGGTCGCGTTCGAGTAGCCGCTGATCGTCCAGGCTCTGCCGCAGGCCGTTGATCTCGTCGGCGATCAGGCGGAGTTCGTACAGCGGTGTCCGATCGTCGGGCGCCTGGTGGCTCTCGGCCGACGGGTACGCGGCGATCAGGTCGGCGATGTGCTTCGGCTCCTGCAGCCGATGCTCCTTGTTCCCGGTGCGCAGCACCAGCCCGGGACCGAGCAGCTCGCCGACCCGGTCGAACACCGCGTCCACCGCCTGGTTGCTGGTGGAGCCGATCAGCACGCTCTGGCCGGCGGCGGTGGCGGTGGCGAGCAGCGCGGTGACCAGTTGACTCTTGCCGGTCCCCGGTGGACCCTGCGCGACGGTCAACGGCTGCGACATCGCGGCGCGGATGATCTCCTCCTGCGCCTCGTTGGCCGGAGCCAGCGCGACGGTCGCCATCGACACCGGAGCCTCCTCGCCCGGGCCCGCCGCGAGGGTTGCCAACGCCGTCCGGTCGATGAGCCGGGGATTCTTGATCATGCCCTGGAGGTCGACGACGAGCTGCTGCTGTGGCGAGGCCGTGGCGTCGACGGAGTAGAGCAGTGCGGCGTTCTGCACCCGGTCCAGTGGCCCGGGACGCGGTGGGCCGACCAGCGCAGTCGGGTCGAGGTCCGCCACCGGAGTCAGACCGAACGTCTTCATCAGCAGGTCGACGGTGGCGGTGAGGGCCGCCGGGTCACCGGGTACGAAGACCTGTCCGACCCGTTGCAGCAGTTCGTCGGACTCCACGTCGGACAGCTGCAGCAGGTCGAGCAGCGCCGGGCCGGGTCGTGGCGGGAAGGAGGCGTGCACGACCTCATCGGTGCCCACCGTGACGTCGCAGATCAGCAGCGGCGTCAACCGTACCGGCCGCTGCCTGGCGGGTCGGACCGCGACGACCGGATAGCCGTACTGCAGCTCCTTGCCGTCGTTGCGGGCCCGGACGGCCAGCGCGGATGCCCGGCCGGTCAACCGGACCGGCGAGGCCGCCGTGAACACGGCCTCGGCACCGGCCGGTGCCGAGGCGTATGTGCTGACCGCTTGCGGGTCGATGAAGGACCGCAGGGCGGCCGAGCGCTCCATGCAGTTGACGTAGTAGGTGATCAGGCGGCGCCACTGGTCGGCGTCGAACGGCGCGTCGTCGGCAGGGGTCGCCGGGCTGCTGTCAGCCTGCGCCCCGGCGGCCGCCGAGTCCGGCGTCGCGACCAGCCGGATGGGTTCGGTCACCCCCTCGCTCGACTCGACCGGTGAGTGCTGCCGCTGTCGGGCCATCTCGGTCATCGCGTAGCGGGAGAGGTCATTGGTGGTGACCCAGCCGTCGGCGGACCCGTCGGCCGCGCCACGCAGCCCGTCGAGCAGCACTGCGGTGAACACCGACGGCCGATCGGGCCCCTGCGCCTTTGCCGCCTTCATATGGGTGCTGGAGGTCAGGACGAAGGTGCCTCGTTCGCGCTTGCCCCGGCGAGGTTCCTCCCGTACGCCGCCCCGGAACCGGTGCCGTGCCGTGAAGGCTCCGGAGAAGCAACAGTCGAGCAGGACGACCTTCTGACTGGCCTTGGTGCTGTTCAGCAGATGCCGCAGGGAGCCGTCGACATCGAAGGCGGTGGCGTGCAGCTGCCCGGCGTGGGAATCCGTGGCGGTGAGAAACAGCGACTCCCGGTCCTCGTGCAGCACGCCGTGCCCGGAGTAGTACAGCAGGGCCAGGTCGTCTCTGCCGCACCGGCCGTAGAACTCCTCAACGACCTGGCGTAGGTGTGCGACCGGCCGGTCCAGTTGGGCGTCGACGGTGTCGAAGCCGCCGCTGCCGTCGAGTAGCGTCTTGAGCTGGGAGACGTCCTGGCGTACCGAGGGCAGCGCCGGGAGTCGCCGATCGGCGTGGTAACTGGCTGTGCCGAGCAGCAGCGCGTGTCGGCCCATCAGCGGTGGCCCGCTTCGATCGCGGCCCGTACCGTCTCGATCAGTTCGGCGGTCTCTCCCCGCGTGGGCTGGTCGATTGTCAACTCGACGTCGCCGACGCGGAGCTGGACGCGGCGGCCGGTGTGGCGTTGCAGGAACGCCACGATCACATCGACCAGCGACTGTACGTATGAGGGGTCGACGCTGGTCAGTACGGTGACGGCTGCCAGAGCCAGCTCCGCGATGCCCTTGCTCGCTGGATCGGGGGCGAGCGGAATGCGCCGTACGTCCCCGACCTCACGAAGATCGTTTGCCAGCTCCTCGGTGAGCTGGTCGAGAACGAAATCGTCATCGCCGGTCAGCGGTGTGAAAGTGACCTCGACACGTACCTGCGACACGCAGCCTCCTCCTGTTTCGCGACGAGAAGGCTACGGAGTCGCCGATGCGGCCGGGTGCGTCTGTCGGCTATCCGATCGTACCGTCATCCGGTCGATGCCCGCCGTCGGTGATCTCATCGACCATCGTCGAATAACTGTTGGTTCAAGGACAGAAGCCTCGCCAGTCGGGAGATGACGATGAAGATTCACCTATGGGAATGCGTCCGAGTAGAGATCACCGGACACCCACCTCATCATCGGGAGGTTCCATGGACAACAAGGCGCGCCGGACGCTCGGTGTCCTCGTCGCGACGGCGGCGTTGGCGCTGGCTGCCGCGGCGACACCCGCTGCGGCCACACCCACCAGCACCGTCGACATGGTCACCCCGGTCTCCGACACGGGCGAAACCATCAACCCGGCGGTCCTCGCCGAGCGGATCGACGAGACGATGGTTCAGGCCACCCGACCGGCGGTGCGGCGCGGCGCTGACGGGACGGACCGGGCGCCCGCCGCCCAGGTCGAAGGCAGGACCGAGCCGGGCGAGATCGGCATCAGCAGCATCATCGGTACGGACAACCGTTACCAGACGACCCCGGCGGACTGGTGGCCGGCGAGCTCCACGGTCCACATCACCCGTACCTCCGGTGGGGTCACCCGGGGGCACTGCACCGGTTGGATGATCGGTGCCGACACGCTGATCACCGCCGGCCACTGCGTCTATCCCCGAAACGGCACTGCGTGGTACCCGCGCAACGAGTTCACCGTCTGGCCGGGACGCGACGGCGGTTCCACGCCGTACGGCTCGTGCAGCGTTGCCAGCCTGCACTCGGTCGCGGGCTGGGTGAACAGTTTCACCAACGGTTACGACTACGGTGCGATGAAGCTCAACTGTACGGTCGGCAACAGCACCGGGACCTTCGGGTTCATGTGGACCTCCGCCAGCCAGAATGGCACGTCGACCTACAACCGGGGCTACAGCGGGGACAAGTCCTTCGGCACCCAGTGGGCCAGCTCCGACCAGATCCGGGTGACCCAGTCCACCGAGCTGTTCTACCATCACGACACGGTCGGCGGTAACAGCGGCGGACCCGTCTACACGTATTCCGTGACCGACTGCGGCCCCTGCGCCGTGGCGGTACACGCGCATGGCCTGCACGGCAGCGGGGCGCCGAACAACAACCACAACAGCGGACCGCGGATCACCGAGCCCGTGTTCAACAACTTCATCTACTGGCGCGACCTGTAGTACGACGCATGACAGCCCTGTCCGGTGACCGCGCAACCCGGTCGCCGGGCGGGGGTCGGCGCGGCGGCGACGCCAGCAGCTCGCCACAGGTTCTTGATACTCTGTGTGATCGAACAATGGCGTGATGCGAAGACTGGCCGCGAAACGAGGACTGGCCATGAAACCAGTACGACGTTCACTTCTGTCGGTGCTGTTCGTCAGCTTGCTGATGGCGGGCTGTGCGACTGAATCGTCGCCTTCGTCCGGACCGTCGGTCCCCAACAGTCCGGACACCCCCGTCTCCGACCAGCGGGACGTGCCATCGGGGTCGCCGGGTACGGTAGCTGGTCGCGGCACGGCGATCATCGAGGTACGGAACCCGGCGGGTGAACCGCTGCCGGTGATCCCGGTGGAGGTCCGTACGGTCGACTGGCCGATGCCCGCAGGACTGTCCGAGGACATCGCCCGGATGACTGACGCGCGTGGCGAGTACATCTGGACCGATCTGCCACCGGGGGAGTACGAGTTCACCGTACGGGTTCCGGGCGAGGACGTCGCCGCGGCCCGGCGGGTGACCGTGGCGGCGGACGAGACCAGCCGGGTGCCGATGACCCTCGGCTGATCAGCATCCGGTCCGGCCCGACGTCGGCCGTGGCGCGGTCGTGGGTCAACCGTGGCGCAGCTCGCGCCGGGACAGACCGAAGCTGAACGCGGCCAGCAGTGTCGCTCCGCAGGCCAGGAAGACCGCCGTACTGCCGTACCGGTCGACCACCAGGCCGGTGGCCACCGTCGACAGTGGGAACAGGCTCAGTGCGGCGAAGACGATCGCGCTCATCACCCGGCCCAGCAGGTGCGGCGCGGTGCGCTGCTGCATGGTGGTGATCACCAGTACGTTCGTGACGGTGCTGGCCAGACCGGCCACCACCAGGGCCACCACCGCGCCGAGGTAGCCGGCGAACGGCACCGCGGCGATCGCCAGGCCGAGCACCATGCCGGCGAGCATCGCCGTCGCGCCGCGCCGGGGCAGCCCGGCCAGGCCGGCGGAGAACAGCCCACCGACCAGCGAGCCGGCGGTGAACGCGGCCAGTAGTCCACCCAGCCCGCCCGCGCCGGCCGCCAGCTCGCCGTTGCTGAGCGACGGCAGCCCGATCCGGACCATGCCGCCGACGGTCAGGTTGGCGGCGGCGGTCACCAGCAGCACGGTACGCAGCAGCACCGACCCACGCAGCAGCCGCCAGAACCCGACCGGCGGCGCGTCCGACGGCGGTGCGCCACCGTCCGGTCCCGCCCTGCCCGGTTGCGGGCTGCCGTCGTCGGCCGGCGGCGGCGGTGGCGGTGGCGGTGGCGGTGGCACCGTGCCCCGCGCGACGCCGCCGATCATCGCCAGGCAGACCGCCGAGACGGCGAACGTCGCCGCGTCCACGCCGAACGCCACCGCCGGGGAGAGCGCCGCCACGACGAGCCCGGCCACCCCGGGGCCGATCATCCCGGCGGTGAAACTCGCGGCGCTGTGCAGCCCGTTGCCGGCCTGCAACTGATCGGCCGGCAGCAGCCGCGGGGTGATCGCGTACGCAGCCGGCTGGAACAGGCCGGCACCCAGGCCGGTGCCGGCGACCAGCACCGCGATCACCGGTACGGACGGGTTGTCGGCGACGGCGGCCGCGACGATGCCGGCGGTGAAGACGACCCGGCTCAGGTCGGAGATCAGCATCACCCGCCAGGGCCCGATCCGGTCGGACAGGATCCCGCCCAACGGTGTCGTCGCCAGCCGGCACACTCCGTAACCGGCGACCAGCAGGCCGAGCTCGCGCCCACCGCCGCCGAGCTGGTAGACCAGGAACGGCAGAGCGACGGCGTGGAACGTGTCGCCGAACACGGACACCAGTTCGGCGGCGAACAGCAGACGGTAGCCGCGCGAGCGCAGCGGCGCGAAACTGAGCTTCGGCCGGAACCGCCGAGCCGTCGTCGCGGCCGCCGCAGTCTCAGCCGTCGAATCAGGCGCCGATTCGGTCACGGACTCAGTCACGGGGTCGGTCAAGGAGTCAGCCATCGAGGGCCACCGGCAGCGACTCCAGCCCGCGGAGCATGATCGTGTTCCGCCACGGCAGTTCGTGTTCGTCGGCGGCGAGGCTCAGCCCGGGGTATCGGTCCAGCAGGGCGCCGAGCGCCAGCTCGCCTTCGAGTTTACCGAGGAACGCGCCGAGGCAGCGGTGCAGACCGTGGCCGAACGCCAGATGCCCGGAGTCGCCCCGGTCCAGGATCAACCGGTCGGGGTCGGGGAACCGGTCCGGATCCCGGTTGGCGCCGCCGAGCGAGACGAGCACGAGTTCACCAGCGGGAATCCGTACTCCGTCGATGTCAACCTGCTCGGTGGTGAACCGCAGCGTCGCCATACTGACCGGCGACTCGTAACGCAGAAACTCGTCGATCGTGGCCGGCAGCGCCGGCCGGTTCGCCAGCAGCCAGCGGAGCTGGTCGGGGTGGCGCAGTAGGGCGAGGGTGGCGGTGCCGAGCAGGTTGACGGTGGTCTCGTGGCCGCCGATCAGCAGCAGGAAGACCATCCCGACGATCTCGTCGTCGGTCAGCTCACCGGCGTCCCGGGCGGCCAGCAGGCCGGTCAGGATATCGTCGCCGGGATGGGCCCCTCGGTGCCGCAGCTGCCCGCCGATGTAGTCGGTCATCTCACCGAGAGCGGTGGTGAAGTCCGCCGGGTCGTCACTGTGCGTGAGGATCGCCGTCGACCAGGCGCGGTACGCGGCGCGGTCCTCGGCCGGGAAGCCGAGCAGCTCACAGATGATTAGCATCGGCAGCGGGAAGGCGAAGTCCTTCACCAGGTCCACTGTCCGGCGTCCGGCGATGTCGTCGAGCAGCGACGTGGTGATCCGGTCCACCATCGGCCGCATGGCGGCCACCCGCCGGGCGGTGAACGCCGCGTGGATGAGCCGCCGCAGCCGGGTGTGGTCCGGCGGGTCGCTGTTGAGCATGTGGACGACGTCACCGCCGAGGGTGACCCCGGCCACCCGGTCGTCGGCGAGCGCCTGGGCGCGCCGGGCGTCCTGCCTGAACCGCGGATCGGCGAGCGCCGCCCGCACGTCGCGGTACCGGGCGATCACCCACATCGGCAGCCCTTCGTCGCTGTGCAGGATCGACACCGGGCCGTTGGACCGGATGCGGGCCAACGTCGGGTACGGGTCGGCGATGTACGGCACCTCGGGCTGCGTCGCCGTACCGGTCACGGTGTCCATGTCCCTCCTCGCGGAGACCGTCGGGTGAAGGGAAACCCGGGCGGTACTCATACCGCCAGCGCTGGGAACGGCCAGCGGTACGCCGGGGTCGGCAGCCACCACAGCTGCCCGGCCTGGGCCGCGATCAGCCGGGCGTCGGCCAGGTCCCGCCGAACCGGCGCGGGCACCTGCCCGGCCGGTACTCCTTCGGTCAGCTGCCCGATGGCGACCAGATGCTCCGGTTCGTCGATGGTGAACAGCTCCAGCGCACCGGCGCGGCGGTCGCGGACCTCGACGAACCCGGGCCCGCGCCGGAATACGCACTTGCCGAGGAAGAACGAGTCCCGCCAACCGCGTACCGCCTGGTCGTCGGCGCCGCTGGCGCCGCCGTCCACCCGCTCCGGTGGGAGCAGATGGTCGAACATGCCCTGTCCGGCACAGCCGTCGTGGCAGTGGGCCACCCAGTCGACCGCGATGGCGCGGGCGGTGAGCTCCCGGATCAGCACCAGGGCGCGGGCGGAGGCGACCCCGGCGTCCCGGCACAGGTCGACCGGGGCGGGCAGCCGGGCATGTCGTACGCCGGCCCGGTGCAGGTCCGCCACCAGCGGCCGCCACGCACCGGCGACCCGCCGGGTGCCGAACGACATCCCGGATACCTGGGCCGCGTCGGGCAGATAGTCGCGGGACAACGCGATCTCGATCGCATACCCGGTCGAGTCGGTCGGGCCGGTTGACCCGGGCGGGCTGCTCGGGCTGGTCTGGGTGGTGGCGTCAGCCGATGGCGACGGCATGCGGCTCCTCCTCGCTCTGCCCGGTCGTGCCGGTGCCCGGTTGCCCGCCGCTGCCGCCGGTTGCGTTCCCGGCGGTGCCTGCGGCAGCCCTCCGGCGGTGGTCCGTCCGGGCCAGCATCTGGTTGTCGGACTCGACCGCGAGGTGCACCTGGTAGCCGTCGTCGTGGAACAGGATGCCCAGCGTCGACCAGCGGTCCAGCAGCGGTTCGACGACCGCCGCTCCGCCGGGCACCTTGGCGGCGAGGGCGGCGGCGGTACGCGGCTGATCGAGCAGCCGGAACAGGGCGATCTCCGGTGCCGTGGTCAGCTCCAGCACGGTCCAGTCGTAGGCCGCGCGTTGGCTCACCAGCACGATCCGGTCCGGCAGTTCCTGACAGGTGAGTCGGCTGACCGGGTACTGAGCCTGCCAGGCGGCCAGGGCAGCCTCGAGCTCGGCGGCCTGGGTCCGGTCGATGCCGTGCGGCACCGACGTGAAGATGTACGCCAGGTCGGCGAGTTCCGCCTCGGGCAGCCAGTAGATCTCGGCGTACTGCGGTGCCGGTCGGAGGGTGGCGAATCCCAGCTCCGGGCGGTCGAAGTAGGGGCTGAACCGTTCGATGGCGATCCGGGCGGCCCCCATCGGCGGCTCCAAGTGGTGCAGTGCCGGCAGCTGGTTGACGATGCTGGTGTAGTCCCGCGCCGTCTCGCCGGGGAACCCGTACAGGTAATTCCAGCTGACCGTCACACCAGCGCTCTGTGCGTCGCGCAGCGCCCGCACGTTCTGGCAGCCGGTCACGCCCTTGTCCATCAGCCGCAGCACGTGGCTGCTGAGATTCTCCACGCCCGGCTGGACCTGCACCGCGCCGGAGGCGTTGAGCTGCTGGAAGTGTCGTCGGCGCAGATTGGCCTTGACCTCGAAATGCAGGCGGATGTCGTACTCCGATTCGGCCAGGCGTTGCAGCACTGAGTCGAAGTAGGCCATGTCGAGGATGTTGTCGACCACGATGAAGTCGAGCAGTTGATGGTTCCGGGCGAGGTCGAGGACCTCGTCGAGGAAGCGGGCCGGGCTCTTGCTGCGGAACTGCATGAACGACCCGTTGAGCCCGCAGAACGTGCAGTGGTGTTTCTCGCCCCACCAGCAACCTCGGGAGCCTTCGACGACCAGCCGAGGCGCTACCCAGTCGGCTGCCGCCGACGTGTCCAGCCGGTCCAGGTAGCCGGTGTAGTCGGGCGCGACGATGTCGGCGGGCGGCAGCGGCCGGGACGACATCGGGTTGGTCCGCGCGACGCCGTCGGCGTCGCGCCAGCACAGCCCAGATATATCGGCGATCCCCGGTGGGCCGATCCGGCCGGACCCGTCGGCGGTGTCGGCCGGGCCGAGAACGGCGAGTAGTTGTGGGAAGGCGACCTCGCCTTCACCGCGTACCACATAGTCGACGTAGCGGAAGTTGCGGTGCAGCGCCGCTCCCTGCGGACCGTCGCAGTTGGCCCCGCCGAACACGATCCGGGCGTCGGGCCGCAACTGCTTGACCAGGCGGGCGACGGCGAGGCTGGCGGCGTTCTGCTGGAACGTGGTGGTGAAGCCGACGACCTCCGGGTCGGCAGCGGCCAGTTCGGCGGCGAGTTCGCGGACGAAGCCGGGCACCAGCCGGTGCATCGCCCGGGTCAGTGCGATCTCGGTGTCGGTCGAGCCGCCTTCGGCGAGCAGCCGGGCGTACGGGTCGAACGGGCGCTCCTCGTCGTCGAGCAGCCCGGAGAAGACCCAGTCCCCGGCACCGAGGAAGTAGGAAGACTCAGAGAAGTAGCGGTAGTCGGCGAGCGTGAAGTCGGTGACCCCGGTCACCCAGTCGACGAAGTCGATGTTGGCGTAGCGGACCTGCACGTCGTGACCGGCCCGGCCGGCTGCCGCGCGCAGGATGCCCAACGCGAGCGACGGCACGTCGATCGACCCCCACGGCATGTGCAGCAGGACGATTTTCACTTCCGGCCCCTTTCCGTCGGTGGTGGGCGTCGTTCCGGAGCGGCAGGCGCTTCGCTCTGGAACGACGCCGTCGATCGTGCGCTCAGCACGGACCTGTCACTCGCTGGCGGGCGCCTTGTCGGCCGCCGACTCGGTCACGTCCTGCCGCCTGGCCGGGACTGCCCGGTCCATGTCGAGGAGCATCTTGACGATGACCGCCCCGCGCTCCCGCTCGCTGGTGGTGATCGGGTCGTGACGTACACTGCGTCGCTTCATACCATTCACCTCCCTTCCTGGCTGGTCAGGTACGGGCGACCGTCCACTGCGGTCGTCCGGCTTCGGCCCGGTCGCAGCGCTGAGTCGGCGCGAAGGCAGCGTCCGCGTACCGGAGTAGTTCGTCGAAGGTCCGGGTCTGCCCGGCGGCGTCGCCGTGATGGCCGCCGGGCATCCAGTGCAGTCGGTGCGGCACCCGCCGGTGCCGCAGCGCGGCGACGTAGCGGCGGATCTGGTCCGGCGGGCAGCGTTCGTCGTCGGTGGCGGCGGCGATGAATAGCGGGCCGCGGACCCGGTCCAGGTAAGCCGTCGGGTCTGCGGCGTGGTACCGCTGCGGTACGTCGTCGGGCCCGCCACCGAACAGCTCGTCGTCGATGTCGCGCAGCGCCTCGGTGGCACCGTGGTAGGCCGCCGGGTAGTCGGCGATCGGGCAGACAGCGAGTCCGACCGCCCAGTCGGCCGGCGCGACGCCCATCGCGAGTAGCACCAGGTAGCCACCCCACGAGTAGCCGCACAGCCCGATCCGGCCGGCTTCGGCCACGCCGAGGTCGATCAGCTTCCGCCGTACGGCGGCCAGGTCCTCCAGCTGCGCCAGCCCGACCCGGTGGTCGAAGTCCCGTTGCCACCGTGGCCCGTACCCGGTCGATCCCCGGTAGTTGGTGCGCGTCACCGCGTAGCCGGCGCGTACCAGCAGCCCCACCCTCGGGTCGTAGGCGTCCCGGTCGTGCAGGTACGGCCCGCCGTGCACCAGGAACAGCGTCGGCCACGGTCCGGTGCCGGGCGGGGTGACCAGGAAACTGTGGATTCGTCCGTACGGCTGGTCGGTCCACAGCTCGGTGCGCCCGGCGGGGGTGGAGGGGTGGTCGGCGGGTCGGCGCCGGCGGGCCGGCTGCGCGGTGGCCGTACCGGGGTGGGCGACCAGCCGGCGGGGTGGCACCGAGTTGCTGGTCCAGATATAGTGAATCGCGCCGTCCGGGGCGACGGTCAGGTCGAGGATGGTGCCGGGTGGAGTGGCGACGGTAATCTGCTCACCGGTTTCGGGGTCGGCCAGCAGCAGCTGGCTGCGCCCGGCCCGGTCGTGCTGGACGAGGATCCGCCCGTCGTTGCCGTACCAGTGGGCAGTGATCTCCGACTCGAATGACAGGCCCTGGGACAGTTCGATGCCGCGGTCGCGCCGCCAAATGCCGATCTGGTACAGGTCCGGCGTCTCGACGACGATCAGCAGTTTCGGATCGGGTCGGTTGCCGGGGTGGAACTCCAGGGCCCAGATCCGCCGCCGGTCGCTGCCGGCGACGGTGTCGGTCCACCCGTCGGTGAGCCGCACGATGCTGACCGCGGTCGCGGCGTCGGCTCGGGCGGCGAGCGCGATGGTGTTTCCGTCGGCGGCTAGGTCGACCAGGGCGGTGTAGCCGGCACTGACCGCCATCAGGTGACCTGGTCCGCCCGGTTCTCCCACGTAGCAGCGGGTCTGCCGGCCGGTGCCGACGCAGATGGCGGCGCGGCGGCCGGTGGCGTCGAAGGCGATGCCGTGCTGCCGGCCGGGCGGTAGCCCGGTCAGTGCCAGCGGCGGTGGGCCGGCCGTGGCCCGGTCTGCCGCGCCCTGGCCGATTGCCGTCTGACCGGGGTCGACCGGCTGGCGGCGCCAGACACCGACATCGGTCCGGTCCGCGTCGAACCACCAGAAGTGCCGGCCGTTGGGCTCGATGTCGCAGGCGGACACCCCGTTCGGTGCGGCGGTGCGGATCTGACGTCGATCTGTCTCGATGTTCCAGGCCAGGACCTGGGTAAGGTCACCGTAATGATGCAATTCGACGGCCCTGGTCGGCTGGTGCGCAGCGAAGGCAGGTATGTGTGGTGTGTTCACAACCACCCCGATCGGGTCGCGTTCCACACCGAGTGTAATTGATTGGCTTCTATTGGTAAAGAAGATGTTGGATTGTCGGCGGAATCACCTGGTCACCGGCGTGGGTGCGGTGCTGCATCGGACGACGAGGGTGGTGCCGATCTCCACCCGGTGTCGTGGCAACACGCCACCGTTGGCCAGCGCGAGTACCATCCCAGCGGCGGTCGACGCCATCTCGGTCAGCGGCTGGCGCACGGTGGTCAGCAGCGGGCAGCACCAGCGGGCGTTGTCGATGTCGTCGAAGCCGACCACACTCAGGTCGTCCGGGATGCGCAGGCCGAGCTGCCGGGCGGCGCTGTAGACGCCGAGCGCCTGTAGGTCGTTGCCGCAGAACACCGCCGTCGGTCGGTCGGGCCGGTCGAGCAGGTCACGCCCGTGTGTCTCACCGTCCTCGAAGAAGAACCGGCCGCTGCGGACCAGGTCGTCATCCAGCCGTACGCCAACCGCCGCCATCGCCGCCCGGCAGCCCTCCAGCCGCGCGCGGGCGCCGAGCATGTCGAGCGGGCCGCTGATCACGGCGATCCGGCGGTGCCCAAGGTCGAGCAGATGGCGGGTCGCGGTGATGCCGCCGTTCCAGTTGGTGGCGCCGACCGACGGGGTCGGGTGGGCCGGTTCGCCGACCGGGTCCAGGGCGACCAGGGGGATGGCGCTGGCGGCCAGTTGGGCGTGCTGCTCCGGAGTGAACGCGGAGTAGACGGCGATCACCCCGACCGGTCGGCGGGCCAGCAACTGCTCGGCCCAGGACCGGCCCGGTTCGGTGCGGCCCTGCACCTCGGTGAACCCGACGGCGAGTTCGTTGGTCCGGGCGACCAGCTCCACCCCACGCAGGATCTCGATCGCCAGGTGGCTCTCGAGTTGATAGAAGACGACCTCGATCCCGGCGGTCGGGGAGGCCGAGCCGGGCCGCTGGTAGCCGTGCTCGCGAACCAGTGCCTCGATTCGGCGGCGGGTCTCCAGGGCCACTCCGGATCGTCCGTTGAGCACCTTCGAGACGGTGGGTTTCGAGACGCCGGCCAGCGCGGCGATCGTCGCGACGGAGAGATCGCTACGGCGGCGTGCGCGTCGCTGACCTTCCGGCGGCCTGCCGGTCGCCGGTGGGTGGTCCGGTTGGGTGGGGGCGTGGTCCACGACCGATTCGCCAACCTTCCGCTTGATCTGGGGCATCGCCCGGCTCATGCTACGGAGCGTCAGGCGTTTTTATGCACGTGCGTCGATGTTAGTCCGACGTCGACCTTGAATCTCGAACCATTCATATCGATACTAGTAACTGTTTCGAGCCGGAGTGAAGCGGGAGCTTGGGCAGCCCCGCGTCGGATCCCCATCCTGCGTGCGTTCCGGAGGAACCACATGAGACTCATGGCCAAGATGCTGGCCGCCGCCGCAGCAACCGTCACCGCCGCGGCGGCCGCACTGACCTTCGCGGCACCCGCTTCGGCGGCCACCCTGACCGAGGTCACCAACTTCGGCACCAACCCCAGCAACCTGCGCATGTACCTGTACGTGCCGGACCGGGTCGCGCCCCGTCCGGCGATCCTGGTCGCGATGCACTACTGCACGGGCTCCGGACCCGGGTTCCACTCCGGCACCCAGTTCGCGTCTCTGGCCGACCGGTACGGCTACATCGTCATTTATCCGTCGGTGACCCGCAGCAGCAAGTGTTTCGACGTCTACTCTCCGCAGGCGTTGACTCGCGGCGGCGGGAGTGACCCGGTCGGCATCCGGTCGATGATCAGCTACGTGGAGCAGCGCTACAACACCGACCCGGACCGGATCTTCGCCACCGGAACGTCGTCCGGCGCGATGATGACCAACGTGATGCTCGGCGTCTACCCGGACGTCTTCGCCGCCGGCGCGTCCTTCGCCGGGGTGCCGTTCACCTGCTTCGCCACCACTGGCGGTTCCGAGTGGAACAGCCAGTGCTCCGGCGGGCAGATCATCCGTACCCCCCAGCAGTGGGGCGACGCCGTCCGCAACAGTCTGCCCGGCTACTCCGGACCGTGGCCACGGATGCAGATTTGGCACGGCACCAACGACGGGACGCTGCGCTACCCGAACTTCGCCGAGCAGATCAAGCAGTGGACCAACGTGCACGGGCTGAGTCAGACGCCGACCTACACCGACAGCCCGCAGGGCAACTACACCCGCACCCGGTACGGTAGCTCCGGCGGTATGGCGCCAGTCGAGGCGATCAGCATGCAGGGCACCGGCCACAGCATCCCGGTCGATGCCGCCCAGGTGATCCGCTTCTTCGGTCTGGACGGCACCGCGCCTCCGACGACGGCGCCTCCGACGACGGCGCCTCCGACGACGGCGCCTCCGACGACGGCGCCTCCGACCACGGCGCCTCCGACGACGGCGCCTCCGACCACGGCACCTCCGACGACTCCGCCGCCGCCGTCGGGCACCTGCCGGATCACCTACGGGGTGAACGCGTGGAACAACGGACTCGTCGCCTCGGTGACGATCGCCAACACCGGCAGCAGCGCGATCAACGGTTGGTCCCTGGCCTTCACCCTGCCCGCCGGGCAGACCATCACCTCTGGCTGGAACGCGACGTACTCGCCGACCAGCGGCGCGGTCACCGCCCGCAACCTGTCCTACAACGCAGGCATCCCGCCGAACGGCTCGCAGAGCATCGGCTTCCAGGCCACCCACACCGGCAACAACGGTAGCCCGACGTCGTTCACCCTGAACGGCACTCCCTGCGCCGTCGCCTGACACAGGCGGACGTCGCTGGTTGCGGGGCTACCGGTCCAGGATGACCGACCGCGACCAGCGACGTCCTACAGCGCTGGCCGCGGTCGGTCAGAGCCGGTGGCCGCCGTGGTCCGTGTCGTGTCGCGCCGATCCATGCGTCCTTGTCGTCGAGATCAGCTCAGTACCTGCCGGGATCCGAGATCCAGCCACGGCCCGGCCGTCGCGCCGGGTGCCTGGTTGCGGGTCCACCAGCGGGCCGTCCACAGGTGCCCGCCGTACGCCACCGTCTCACCGCCGGTGTAGATCCATGATGGTGTCCAGGCGCGAATGGTGCCGTCGAAGCCGCCAACCACGGCTCCGCTCTCGGCCCAGGCGCCGTACGGGTTCGTCCCGGGCACTTCGTTGCTGGTCCACCACTGAGCCACCCAGACCGATCCGGCGTAGGTGACCTCGTCGCCGGCGTTGTAGACCGTCGACGCGGACCAGTCCGACGGCGGCTCGAGCAGTGTGAATGCCACCTCGGTCACGTTCCCCGCCAGATCGAACACCCGTAGCGTGTTCGTGCCCACGACAGCGCCGTACCTGCCCGGCTCGACGCCGTCGAGCGACGTCCGTACGGCGTCGGCAAGGTCGGTGGTGACGCCGTTGACAACGACCTTGTCGAGCGTGCCCTCGTCGTACAGCGCGAAGCTGACCTGTCGGTAGCTGCCGTCCTCGCTCTCGGACCACGGCTCGATGGTGACCGTGGGGGGCGTCACATCGACGGCGAGGAGCCTGTGGATCTCGATGGTGTTTACCATCACCGATCCCGACGCCTCGTTGGCCATGTCGACGTTGACGGTGAGGAAGCCGTTCGTCACCGCGACTGTCGCGGACGCCCGGACCGGTTTGGTCCAGTCCTTGGACAGCTTGGTGGGCGGTAGTGCGGTCACTGCCTCGCTGGTTCCCTCGTTGAGGGTGACGGTCGCTTCGTATCCTTTGTCGACCTGCGCTGACCAGCCGGTAGCGATGGCGAGGTCGACGCGGTACCGGCCGTTGGCCAGCTCGAACTTGTACGGTACACCGACTCGCTGCGCCAGCGGTTGCGTCTGGTCCTTGGCGTAGCGGTAGGTCTGACCGACAGGTGTGCCGTCGGTGTATCCGAGGTTTTCCGCGGGCCAGGTGTAGGTGCCGGTGAGCAGGTTCGGGTAGGCCGCCGACGGTTTGGCGGTGTCCAGCACACCCCAGTTCCTTCCGGTGACCGGGTCAGGCCCGAAGAACTGGTCGGTGACGCTGTGGTGCGTGCCGAGCCGGGAGCCGGCGTTGACGGTCGCCGGGTCGATGTCGCCGGCGTCGACAAGGTAGGCGAGCTCACCGATTTCGAGCCACTGCGCCCAGACGGTCATGTCGCCAGCGACGATCGTGTCCGCGTCGACACCTGCACCGGCGCCGGTCCGGGCGGTGTTCCAGCCCACGAACTCGTATCCGTTGCGTACCGGTGGTGCCGGCAGGGCACCGAGGGCGGCCCCGATACTCGCGAAGATCCGGGCGTGCTCACCCCGACCGTCGTTGCTGTCGAAGACGACCGTCGCGTCGGTCGTCGGCACCCCGGGCGCGGCGACCAGGAGGCTTCGTACTCCGATGTCGTACCCGGTGCTCGCGGTGTTCTTCCCGGCGCCGACGATGCGGTAGGTGATTTCGTGCGTACCCGCGCTCAGGTGGACAGTGCCGTGCTCGTGGTCAACCAGTCGTGGCTGCGCCGAGTAGAGGTCCACTGGCGTGCCGGTCGACACACCGTCGACGTACGGCTGCACGAAGGCGCCGCTGCCGGTGGCGACGAAGTCGGTGCGCAGCCGGTACACGGCTGACTCGTCGACGTCGAACCGGTATGTCACCGTGTCTCCGCTTTCCATGGCGGTCTCCGCGCCGTCGCCGTCGCGGTAGCTGCTCGGCGTACCGCCGGTGTGTGCGGTGTAGGTCGTTCCCGCGAGCCTCGCCGTCGAGGTCTGGACCGTGCCGGTGCTGCGTACCTCGACCGGCTCGGCTCCCGATCCCGGCACCGCGCTGTAGCGCGTGGGGTCGGCGGCGGGCGGCGTGACGAGGATTCGGGCGGCGGTGCGACCGGGCAGGTCGAGGGAGAACGATGCCTCGCCCGCTGCGGCGGCGACGTTGCGGCGCAGCACCGGTACCGTGCCGTAGTTCGGCGTGGCCAGCGTCTCCTGGATCAGGTCCACCTGTACGTGCACCCGGCCACTGGCGACGAGTGCCGGTGGGAGGTTGCGCAGTGTGACCGGAATGGCCTTCGCCGTCTCTTCCCAGTTTCCCAGCAGGATCCAGGACTCGTTGACGGTCGAGTCGTCGTTGTAGGTTGCCAGCGCGTCAACCGACGTTTTGTCGAAGGTCGTTCCGATCTTACGACCGGTCATGTCCCAGTAGGTCTGGTACACGTACCAGATCCCGGTCGCCATCTTGCCGTGGTCGTCGAAGGTGGCCATCTCGCCGAGGAAGCTGCGCGAGTTGGGATTGTCGCCGGGCAGACCCCACGCGGACCGCAGTCCGAACTCCAGGCTGGTGCTCTCCGACGCGCGTTCGAGCTCGCCCAGGTACGAGACCGAGAGCCCGGGGTTGTAGTTGCCCTGGCTGCGACGTCCGGCCTCCGTCGTCGAGTATCCGGTGCCCTGGTACTCGGTGATGGCGATCGGCATGACCGGGATGTCGTTCTGCCGCATCCACTCGGTGATCTGGCGGGCGTGGTCCTCGATCGCGGTGCGGGTCCGTGTCAGCTCGTGCCAGGCCAGCACGTCGGGCAGGCAGTCGTGCTGCTTGCAGTAGGTCAGGAAGGCAGTGAGGTACGAGAACTTGAACGAGGCGAGCTCAGGTCCTTGGACCAGCTGGGTCGGGTCGAAGTCCTTGACGCCGTCGTAGCCGTTCTTGAACCCTCGGAAAAATGCGTTCTGGTTGCTCCACTGCAGGTCAGGCTCGTTCCAGAGCACCCAGGAGTAGACGTCGATGTCCTTCGCCGCCGCGTCGGCGAGCTCTCCGGCGATGTACTCCTTGTAGGCGGCGCCCCCGTCGATCTGCGCCAGGGCCTTCCAGTCGGTGTTGCCGCCGTACTCGCCGCGGGCCACCTTGCCCTTGAACCCGTAGTAGGTACCGATCATGAGCTTGGCGTCCGGGTTGATCGTCTGCAACCGGTCGCGGGTGGCGTCCTCGAACCACCCGGGGAGGTAGTCGTGGTAGACGCTCGTCCGTTTGGAGTAGTCCGTCCCGCGGATCGCGTTGATGTCGATGCCGTCGGTCAGCCACTGCGCGGGGCCCCGTTCGTCGAACGGGTGCAGGTTGCCGCCGCCGACGTGCCGCATCGCGCCGGCATCGACCTGGTAGTCGACGGTGACGGGGTAGCTCGGGTCGGCGGCGGCCGGCGATCCGGTCGCCGGGATGAGCCCGAGCGCGAGCGCGACCCCGGACAGGGCAGCCAGCGCCCGTTGTCTTCCTCTGGTCATGACCTCTCCCTGCATCTCCTGATGGCCTCTCCGAGATCGTCAGCGCACCGCTGGCGGGCGAGTGCTTCCGGTGATCGAGGCGGTACCGTGGGCAGCGAAAGCAAGGTCAGCCTCGGTTTCGCCGCCCGCCGGCAAGCAGTTGGGCCAGCCGGCGGCGACCCGCCGTCAGCGCACCGCTGCGGCTCTGCCGGAGTCGCGGTGCGGCTATCTTCGTGGGGCTACGGAACGTAGGTCTGTTAACAATGCCGACTCGACTGTGACTTGTGGCGGCAACCATAGTGATCGATCACCTTGGTGTCAACGCTGGCCGAGGTGCCGGCGAGGAAGGGAATACCTATCAATGGCGACAGAGCCCTCGGCGACGCCGGAGCGAAGCAGGAAGCCGGCGACCATCTTCGAGGTGGCCAAGGAGGCGGGGGTGTCGCACCAGACCGTCTCACGCTTCCTGCGTGGCAACGGTGGGCTGCGCCCGGCGACGGTCGAGAAGATCACCCGTGCGGTCGAGCTGCTCAACTACCGTCCGAACCGGGCGGCCAGGGCGATGCGGACCAGGCGAACCGACCGTATCGCGATCGTCATGCCGGACATCACCCCGTTGGTTCCCAACCGGCTGCTACAGGGTGCTGCGGGCGCTGCCCACGATGCCGGCTTCCACATCGACATCGTCAGCCTCGAGGGCTCTGCGGCGGACCGCGCGGCCCGGACCCGGGCACTGCTCCAGCCCGAGACGGTGGACGGGATTCTGTCGTTCGCGCCGTTGCAGGACAGCTTGGACGGTTCGGACGTCACGGAGTTCCCGGTGCCCATCGTGATCGTCGGGGAGTACGACGACAACATGCGGGGGCGCAGCCATTTGGCTGACGCGGCGCCCGTGACCGCCATCATCGGGTACCTCGCGGCCAACGGTCATCGTCGGTTCGTCCACGTCGCCGGATCGCCGTCGTGGGCCTCCGCCCGCAACCGGCGGGCGGCGTACGAGGCGACCGTCGAGCGGCTGGGCCTCGAATCGTGTGCCGTCGTCGACGGCGACTGGACCGTACGATCCGGTTACGAGACGGCCCGCACCGTGGTCGCGGGCTGCGGTGCGACAGCCGTGTTCGCAGCCAACGACCAGGTCGCGCTCGGCGTCATCCTCGGCCTGCAGAGCGTCGGCATCGATGTGCCGGGCCAGGTCAGCGTGTTCGGCTGGGACGACGAGGAAATCGGACGGTACTTCAGACCGAGCCTGTCGACGGTGGCGGTGGACCGGGAGCGGCATGGCCGGTTGGCGATGCAGCGGCTGCTGGCCCTGATGCGGGGTGAGCCCCTGAACGAGGCCTTCCCAGCCGACCTGCAGCGGCTGGTGCTCCGCGACTCGACCGGCCCGGCATCGGTTTGAGTCGACCCCTTGCATTCAAGGGTGATCGATCACTATGGTGCATCACACATCCGATTCGGCGAGGTTACGAGCAGCAGCACCCAGCGTCGCGTGCCTGCTGGCGCACCCAGGTCGTCGATCGACATGCGACAACTGCGGACCGCTGTCGACGAGGTGTCCGCGAGCGGGAGGAAGGGGTCGAACATGTGTAGAGCCTCCTGGCCGCGGTCAGCGTGGGTGGCGCGGTGAGCGTCGCCGAGCTGCAAGCGATCAGCCGTCGTGATCCCGGAGCCCGGCCGCCGCAGGCCGCGCGTGACACGCGGGTGGCCGCAGCGTTTCTTGCGCCCTGGCTCATCGGCCTGTTCGTCCTGACGCTGGGCCCGATGCTCGCGTCGTTGTATCTGGCCTTCACCAACTACAACCTGCTCCAGGATCCGAGCTTCATCGGGCTCGACAACTTTCAGCGGATGCTCACCGACGAGCGACTGCACCGTTCCCTGGGCGTCACGTTTCTCTACGTGGCCGTCAGCGTGCCGGCCCAACTGGCACTGGCGCTGCTGCTCGCACTGGTGCTGGATCGGGGGATGCGCGGACTGGCGTTCTACCGGTCCGCGTTCTACCTACCCTCGTTGCTGGGGTCCAGTGTGGCCATCGCTGTTCTTTGGCGGCTCATCTTCGGCGGTGATGGCCTGGTCAACGATCTGTTGGGCTTCCTCGGGGTCGAGAGCACAACGAGTTGGGTGGCGGACCCGGCGACCGCCCTGTGGACGCTCGTCGTCCTGCACGCATGGACCTTCGGATCGCCGATGGTCATCTTCCTGGCCGGACTGCGACAGATCCCCTGGGAGTACTACGAGGCGGCGCAAGTCGACGGCGCAGGTACGGTAAGCCGGTTTCGCCACATCACGGTGCCGCTACTAACACCCATCATCTTCTTCAACTTTGTGCTGGCGGTCATCAATGCGTTTCAGACATTCACGCAGGCATTCGTGGTGTCGGGAGGCACCGGAGGCCCGTCCGACTCGACGCTGTTCTACACGTTGTATCTCTACCAGGAGGGATTCGGTTCGTACCGAATGGGCTACGCCTCCGCGATGGCATGGCTTCTGGTCGTGATCATTGGAGCTCTCACGGCAGTCAACTTCTGGGCGGCAAGGCATTGGGTTCACTACGATGACTGACTCGATGACGCGGGAGCCGGCGCGGCTTCGGCCGCCGGTCACGAAGGCCGGGCCTGCGCGGCGGGCCGGCGCAGCAGGCGTTGTTCGAGGCGTACGACACGTCCTGTTGCTGGCCGTGGTGGCGGTTGCGCTCTACCCGGTGTTGTGGATGGTCGTCAGTTCTCTGCGGCCCGACGGCCACATCTTCGGAAATCCGTCGTTGGTGCTCGACACATTCGACTTCTCGAATTACCCCCGTGGCTGGAACGCGCTCGCGCAACCCTTCGGCTGGTATCTACTCAACTCGGGAATCATCGTTGCCGGTGCAATCATCGGAAACCTCATCAGCTGTTCGATGGCGGCCTACGCCTTCGCGCGCCTTCGGTTCCGGTTCCAGCGGCCCGCTTTTGCAATCATGCTTGTCACGATCATGCTGCCCATCCATGTCGTGATCGTCCCGCAGTACGTCCTCTTCGCCCAGTTGGACATGGTCAACAGCTTCTGGCCGCTGATCCTGCCAAAATTCCTTGCCGTCGACGCCTTCTTCACCTTCCTGATGGTCCAGTTCATCCGCGGACTGCCGCGGGAGCTCGACGACGCTGCTCGCATCGACGGAGCGGGTCATGCGACCATCTTCCTCAAGGTGCTGTTGCCATTGATGCGGCCGGCGTTGGCCACCACCGCCATCTTCACCTTCATCTGGACCTGGAACGACTTCTTCAGCCAGCTCGTCTACCTGACGGACCCCAGCCTGTACACGGTGCCGGTTGCGCTGCGGTCGTTCGTCGACGCACAGTCGGAATCATCCTTCGGTGCGCTGTTCGCGATGAGCGTGGTGTCGATCGTGCCGCTCGTCGTCGCTTTCGCGGTCGGTCAGCGGTATCTGATCCGCGGCATCGCAACCACTGGTGGCAAATAGACCAGCCTGTCCCTGTCCAGCTGCGTCGACAACTTCCATTCATCGGAACGGAGAGTAGAATGCGTATGTCATCTTTCCCGAGTCGGCTGGCGATTGCCGGCGCGCTCGTCGCGGTACTCGGAGTAGGCGCCTGTGGCACTGCGGACTCGTCCGGCGGGACTCAGGAGCTCAGCGACGGCGACGTCACATTGCGACTGACCTGGTGGGGCGCTGACGCGCGGCACGAGCGGACCCAGCAGGCAATCGAGGCGTTCCAGGAGCAGTATCCGAACATCGAGGTGATCGGGGAGTTCAGCGACTGGACCGGGTACTGGGACAAACTCGCGACGGCGACTGCCGGCGGTAACGCTCCGGACGTCATCCAGATGGACCAGCTGTACCTCGCCTCGTACGCCGACCGCGGCGTGCTGGCCGATCTGGCCCAGCAACCGCAGTTGGACACGACGACCCTGCCGCCGGCCGTGCTGGACACCGGGCGGTCCCGAGGCACGCTCTACGGCATGCCGATCTCCACGTCGGCGTGGGGCATCCTGGTCAATCAGGACAAGCTTGCCGAGCTGGGCGTCGCCCTACCCGACACCGAGAACTGGACCTGGGACGAGTTCGCCGACTTCGGCCGGTCGGTGACCGACGCGTCCGGCGGCGAGGTGCACGGATTCACCCCACACTGGAACGAGTTCTCCTTGCAGATCCACGCCCGTCAGCACGGCGAAGCCCTGTTCAGCGACGGCAAGGTCAGCATCAGCGTGCCGACGCTGGCCAGGTACTTCCAGCAGGTGCACGACTGGGCGACGGCCGGGGCCTCCGTGCCGGCCTCGCAGTTCGCCGAGGGTGTCAGCGCCGCGCTGGATCAGACGGACTTCGCCACCGGCAAGGTTGCGATGATCTTCGCCAACGTGACGCAGCTGGCGGCGTACACCAAGGCCACGGGGGGAGCCGACCTGATCGCCGTCAAACTGCCGACGGAAGACGGGAACTCGACTCCGTTCAGCTACCTCAAACCGGGCATGTACTGGTCGGTGTCGGCTGAAAGCGAGCACCCCGCCGAAGCCGAGCTGCTGATCGACTTCCTGGTGAACACCACAGAGGCCGGCGAGATCATCGGTTCCGAGCGGGGCATTCCCGCCAACACCACGGTGCTGGAATCCATCAGAGACTCGCTCACCCCTGGCGAGCTGCAGGCCGTGGAGTACGCGGAGTCGATCCAGGACCTGCTCGGCGACGCACCGGAGATCGTGCCGAACGGTGCCAGCGAGATCGAACGGACCATCGTCCGCTACCTGCAGGACGTCATGTTCGACCGAAGGACCGCCGAGGAGGCCGCCGAGGCATTCGTGGCCGAGCTCCAGTCTTCGATCGACGCCGCTCAGTGACTACTGTCGGGCTGCGGCTTCCGGATCGGGCGGACGACGGGCCTGGCCGAGAAGCAACGGCACACCAGATCAGTGCTCCACGTCACGCCAACGAGATGGAGGACGGCATGCTCAATGTGGGAATCATCGGTGCGGGAAGCATCGCGGGCACACACATCGCCGGCTACCAGAAGTTCGCAGACGACTGCCGGATCACCGCCGTCTGCGACGTGACCATTGAGAAGGCGCAGGAACGCAGGACCACCTTCGGTCTCACCGATGCCCGCGTCTACGACGATATCGGGGTTCTACTCGCTGCCGAGGACATGGACCTGGTGAGCATCACGACACCGCCGTCGACGCACGCCGACCTCGCCATCGCCGCCCTGCGTTCGGGAGTCAACGTCCTGGTGGAGAAGCCGATGGCACCGTCCCTGCAGGAGTGTGACGCGATGGTCGCCGCCGCTGCGGAGTCGGGCAAGCTGCTGTCGGTCGTCGCGCAGAATCGGTTCCGTGACGACATGGCAACCTTGAAGGAAGTGCTGGACTCTGGTCTGATCGGAGCTGTGTCGCACGTCCAGGTCAACTCGTCCTGGTGGCGGGGACGGCCCTACTACGACCTGTGGTGGCGGGGGACCTGGTCCTCCGAGGGCGGCGGCTGCACCCTCAACCATGCCATCCACCACATCGATCTCACCATGTGGATGCTCGGCCGCCCGTCGGCGGTGACCGCGATGCTGGTCAACGCGCAGCACGACAACGCAGAGGTCGAGGACCTGTCCGTCGCGATCCTGCAGTACGACCGGGCACTGGCTCAGCTCACCAGCTCGGTGGTGCACCACGGCGAGGACCAGGAGATCGTCATCCAGGGCGCGCACGCCAGGGTTTCCCAGCCGTGGCGGGCGGTAGCCGAGAGCAGCGCGGCGAACGGGTTTCCCGCGCCGGGCGGCAACCAGGACCTGGTCGCCGACCTCGACGCACTTGTGCACGCGCACCAACCGCTCACGCATACCGGGCACACCGGCCAGATTGGCGACGTGCTGCGTGCGGTCCGGGAAGGGACGGCACCCGCCGTGAGCGGCACAGACGGGCGAAACGCGGTCGAGTTGGTCACCGCGATCTACGAGTCGGGCATCGAGCGCCGCCCGGTGAGTCTCCCATTGTCCCCGGACGATCCCTACTATCACCACGGTGCCCTGGTACAGCGCGCGCCCCGGTTCTTCGAGAAGACCGCTACGGTGCGCGACCTGCCCGGTCCCATCACCGTCGGCGGCACGCCCCGACAGGACAGCTGAGGAGACGAACAGGTGTCGATGGCCAATGGAGCGACGTACGCGCCGGATCCCGTACCGGCCCCGGTGGTGACACCCGGGGAGTTCGTCTTTGCCGCGGTTGGTCTCAACCACGGGCACATCTACGGCATGAGCGCGGGCCTGCTCGGTGCCGGCGCCACGCTCAAGTGGGTGTACGACCCCGACCCGGCCAAGGTCGCCGCGTTCCGTCAGCGGTTCCCGCAGGCGCGGGTGGCACGCGACGAGTCGGAGGTCCTCGACGACGACACGGTCCACCTGGTGGCCGGCGCTGCCGTCACCTCGGAGCGGTGCGCTCTCGGCCTGCGGGTCATCGATGCAGGCAAGGACTACTTCACCGACAAGGCCCCGCTCACCACCTTGGAGCAGCTGGCCGAGGCACGAAAGGCCACCGCGCGCACCGGGCGTAAGTACGCGGTCTACTACTCGGAGCGGATCCACGTCGAGGCGGCGGTGCTGGCCGGGCAGCTCATCGAGCGCGGCGCCATCGGCCGGGTGGTACAGGTCATGGGCCTTGGTCCGCACCGGCTCTCCGCCGCCGGCCGCCCGGACTGGTTCTTCCGCAAGGAGAAGTACGGCGGCATTCTCTGCGACATCGGCAGCCACAACGTGGAGCAGATGCTGCACTTTACTGGGGCGACCGATGCCGAGATCAGCCACTCCACCGTCGGGAACTTCAACCACCCGCAGTACCCGGAGCTCGACGACTTCGGCGAGTTGGGGCTGGTGCTGAACACCAGCGCGACTGGGTACTGCCGGGTGGACTGGTTCACTCCCGACGGGTTGCGCACCTGGGGTGACGGGCGGACCTTCATCCTCGGCACCGACGGCTACCTGGAGCTGCGTAAGTACCTCAACGTGGCGACCGACGCCGGTCCCGGCCATGTCTTCCTCGTTGACGGCAAAGGTGAGCACCATCTGGTCGCAGCTGGTCAGGTCGGCTATCCGTACTTCGGTCAGCTGATCCTCGACTGCCAGCACCGGACCGAGAACGCCATGACTCAGGAGCACGCGTTCAAGGCGGCGGAGCTCAGCATCCGTGCCCAACTGCAGGCCAGGGTGATCCGCCACGTCGCGGACCGCTGACCGACCGACCACAGCAGCGGCGCCTCCTTGAGTGAGGTCCGTGGCTCGCGCTCGAGCCCCCCGATCTTCGTGAAAAGACCTCATAATGGAGATTTTCGACGAATAGCCGCATAGCGGCGATAACCGACTTATGCTCAGCGCAGTGCGGGATGCCCCCCCCAACACCCCGTCCAGGAATTTCTACTAATCTTCGGGACGCTGCGGGAGCAACGGTGACCAGTGAACGACGCTTGCGTCGACGACTCAAACAAGCACAAACCCCTGCCAAGGTGGGCTATCTTCTCCTGCTTGCCGCGACGACAAGTAGCTTGACACCAGCGGTGCAGCCGGCCAGCGCGGCCGAGGTTCGGCCGTTGGGGGATGCGCGTCCCAGCACAGAGTCTTCGCTCGTCACACCTGGGCCGAACGGGTATCGCACTGTCTGGTATCCCGCTGCGCCGTTGCGCGACGACCCGGGTATCGGCGACCGTGAACGTTGGCAGCCGGGCCTCGGGCCGCAGGGTTGGCAGCGCTCAGAGGACGAATGGCGTCGGCACAAGCCGAGCCGTGGTCCCCAAGGACCGCAGGGTGCGCAGGGTGCTGATGGTGCCCAGGGCGTGCAGGGTGCCCAGGGTGCGCAGGGCGTGCAGGGCGTGCAGGGTGCGCAGGGTTTCCAGGGTGCGCAGGGTGCCCAGGGTGCCCAGGGTGCGCAGGGTGCTGATGGTGCCCAGGGTGCGCAGGGTGCGCAGGGTGCTGATGGTGCCCAGGGTGCGCAGGGTGCGCAGGGTGCTGATGGTG
>NZ_JBHMIP010000017.1:0-136502 GCF_048060245.1 Micromonospora sp. LOL_014 | reverse complement strand
TCAGTCAGTGGTTGGGTCAGACCTCGGCGGGAGGTGCTCTTCTCCATCATCTCTGTCAGTGTTCGACGTCCGGCCGGAACCGGGCCGGCCGTACGCCGGCCAGTTGCTCAGCCTCGACTCCGTCCACGATTTCTGCGGCGACGAGCCGCGCGACGGTTGGGGCCAGAGTGACGCCGGAATGCATCACGGCGACGTAGACGCCGCCCACGCCCGGAACGGGACCGACGATCGGCAGCGCGTCGGCCGGCATGGGCCGGGTCCCAAGGCGCACACTGACCAGGTGGACGTCCTCGGCGTCGAACGTGGCGACGAGGCGGCGCAGCACCCTCTCGCCTGCTCTCTGCAAGTCCTCGTGACTGGTCTCCCCCTGATAGCTAGCGGCAATCAGCAGGTGACCGTCGGTGGCTTCACGAACCTCCAGATCCGGGGTGGCGACCAGCGTGCGAACCAGGCCAGGTGGCCCGCTAAGGCGTATCAGCAGCGCTGGCGACGGCGCGACGGGCAGATCGAACCCCAGCGGCCCGCACAACAAGGGGGCGTCGACACCGGCGGTCACCACGACGATGTCGGCGGGCAGGTTGCCGGCGGATGCCCGCACTCCCACGACCCGGCCGTCGCGCATAGTCAACGCGGTGACGGCGGAGTTGGCTATCAACTGTGCGCCATGGTTCTGAGCCGCACGCACCAGCGCCTGTGTCACGGCAACCGGATCGACCGCTCCGTCGCTCCCGAGGTGCAGGGCGCGCGTCGGCGGTACCCGCAGGCGCGGCTCCACCCATTCGACCTCCGCAGCGTCGAGGAGACGCTCCGCCGGTCCCGTGCGGACATCATCGAGCTGGTCCGCACCCCATATCAAAGCGCCATGTCAACGCACCCGCACGCCCGGCACGTCCTGCTCCAGGCGCCGGTAGTCCGGCACGACGTGGCACCGTAGGGAAGTGCTGCCGTCCGGCACGTCCGCCCCGCGTGGACCACCGATCCAAGCGAAAGAGTCTGCGGTCACTCCACAAGCTGGAACCGATTTGTCCAGCAGAACGACCTCGGCTCCAGCCCGCGCCACCTCGAACGCCATGGCAGCGCCGACGATCCCGGCGCCCACGATCACCACTCGTGTCAACTACTCTCGGATCCCTCGCTCCGCGACAAGCCGGCATCAGCCTCTCGTACGCGTCGACCCACATAGCGACCATACCTAGAAACGAGGCTTCCGCTCATCGGCATGAGCGCACGCTGGTGCCCGCCCGATCCGGGAACAGCTGATGCGTTCCAGGAGGCTCGGCCGGCCGCCCGTCGGAGTTGTACGGACTCTCGGCGGCGAGTGCGGCCGCTCGGACGTGCTGAGGGCCGACGCCCTGCACGTCGAGTGGCGGATGCATCCGGCGGATAGGTCAGCGCTGATGCGTGCCGGCTCTGCGTCCTCCTCCAAGGAGGCCGGTGTCGGGGTGGTCAATGGCCGGCGGTGCTGACCTGGGTGACGAAGGTGGACCAGGCGGTGGGGGTGAAGGTGAGGGTGCCGCCGGTGCGGTTCTTGCTGTCGCGGATCAGTACCTGGCCGGGCAGGTTGTCGGCGATTTCGACGCAGTTGCCGCCGTTGCTGTTGCTGTGGCTGGCGGTGCGCCACGCTGGCTGGGTCATAGCTGCCTGCCGATCCTCGCGATCAGGCGACTGGCCCGGGTGACCAGCCGGGAGGGAAATGTCGACCGCCGCTGCGGCCCTGCCCTTGACCCGGCGTAGGTGCGCAGGACGGGGCCGCAGCGTGGTGTCGGGTGGTCAGTGGTGGTGGGTGGCGGCGGCCTGGGTGATGAAGGTTGACCAGGCGGTGGGGGTGAAGATGAGGGTGCCGCCGGTGCGGTTCTTGCTGTCGCGGACCAGTACCCGGCCCGGCAGGTTGTCGGCGACTTCGACACATGCGCCGCCGTTGCTGTTGCTGCGGCTGGCGGTGCGCCACGCTGGCTGGGTCATAGCTCCTCTGCCATCCTCGCGATCAGGTCTCGGGACATGTCTTGGGGTAGTGCCACCGAGCGTATCGCCTCCCAGATGTTGACGAGGGCGGCGACCTTCGCCGGCTCCTCGTAGGTGCGGCCGTCCACCGGGTTCTCCGTGTAGGCGACCGTCGCCCCGTCCGGCAGCGTGGCAAGAATGAAGTTGCCGGACTGTCCGGCGTATAGTCCGGCGTCGACCGGCACCACGTGCAGCAGCACCCGGTCGCTCCGCGACATGTTGACCAGGTGCAGCAACTGCTCCTTCATCATCACCGGGTCGCCCCGCCGTAGCGCCGCCTCATCGACGATGAACGAGGTGACCGGCGGCGTTCTGCGGTCGAAGACGGTGGCCTGGCGAGCGAGCCGGTGGGCCAGTCGCTGCTCGGCCACCTCCGGCGGGTGCAGACCGACGGCGAGCACCGCGCGGGCGTACGCCTCGGTCTGCAGCAACCCGGGGACGTAGGTTGGCTCAAACCAGCGCAGCATCTCGGCCTGGGCCTCGTACTCCGGCCACGGCTGGAACCAGTCCGGCGGGACGGCATTGCGGGCGTCCGCGGCGGTCTCCTGCACCAGGGTGCCGCTGCCGAAGACATCGTCGATCTGCTCGGCGGTGTCCGGCAGTGGGATCTGCCGGGCCGTCTCGAACTTGGCGATCAGCGAGGTGGAAACGCTCAGCCGCTGCGCCAACTGCTCCTGGGTCATGCCTCCGTTGAGCGTGCGGAGGAACTTGAGAGTGCGGGGAACCCCGTTGCTGCTCACGAATTACCGGTCCTTCCCGATTCAAGATCGAAGTTTCGGAACGGGTTCTGTTGGTGGGAATCCTTCCACTGTTGGCGTCGCGGGTCCAGGGTGGATCTGCTGACAGCAGAAAAATCGGGAGGGATTCGATGATCAATAAGGTGGTGGCCGCCGGGGCGGACCCGGACGACGACCCGGTGTTGCGGCACGCAAGGGAGACCGCCGAGAAGCATCTGCCGAGGCGGATCGGTGAATGCCCGACGTGCGGATCGGTCGCGTTCTGCGCACCGTTCACCATGGCCCTGGCGATCCTCGACCGGCGCGACGTGCCGCGAGCACGGCGGATCCGGACCGTCCTCACCGTCGCCGGCCTGTCGCCGCCGGAGTTCCCGCAGCCGCCGGAGAGCAGCGACGACGGCCGGAGCGGCAACGGCGGCGGGTGGTGCGAAATTGTCCGGTGAACCGTTGATCAAGGTCGGCGACGTGTTGCGGCTGCGCGCCGAAGACTGGGCATTCGGCAACGGCCCGGTGGCGATCCGGGTGTCCCATCTGCGGCACGGTCACGACATTCCACACGTGACCATGATCGCGGTGATGGGCACCTTCGTCAGCGGCCCCCGCACCGGCCAGATGATGCTGCTGTCGGTGTTCAAACACGCATTGCGGCGGCCCGGCGTCGTCGAGCGCGACGGCCGTACCCCCGAATCTCGCTCCTGACCAGAAACACCCTGACAGCGATCCCGTCGAAATGCGAAAGGCGGTTCCACCGTGCGCAGGCTTCTCCACCTCGTCCTGTTCCCCCGGCGTACCCGGCGGCAGTCCCGGCCGCACACCCGCAACGCCGGTGCCCGCCACTACCGTGGCGCGGCCCGGCCGTCGATCAGCCCCGGGCTGGTCCGCGACCGCCAGTTCCTGGACCGCACCCGGCGCGGTCTCGACCCGGCCGAGGTACGCGCCTTCCTGCACCTGGTCGCCGACGAGCTGGCCGCGGTGCGGGCCGAGCTGGCGATGACCCGAGACGAGAACGTACGGATCAAGCAGGCGCTGCGGGACTGGCAGTCGCGGCAGTTCCAGGCCCGGATGCCGGCGTAGGCCGTCGGCCCGTGACCACGAAGGGAGCCACGATGGTCCACCACACCGGGGCCAGGGCCGGGACCGGGACCGCCGCTTGGGCCGACGCCGCAATGACGCTGCCGTTGCCGGCGGTGCACCTGCGGAGACCGTTGCTGGCCGACGAGTTCTTCCTGCTGGCGCAGGACGCGGTGACCGGTCGGCCGCGGCTGCCGGACCGGGCCGTCGGGTTCGGTCTGGCCGCCGCGCTGCTGGTGGACCTGGTCGACGCCGGGGCGCTGCGGGTGCGCGACGGCCGGCTCTGGCTGGTGGCACGGCACGTACCGGTGGACGCGCTCGGCGGCTGGATCCTGCGCTGGATGGCCGCCGAGCCGGGACACCGGCGGGTCGGCACCTGGTTGGCGCTGCTGGCTCCCGGCGCTCATCAGCAGGTCGCGCGGCGGCTGGTCGCGGCGGGCGTGGTGCGGCCCCGGACGGTACGCCGTCTGCTGACCACCGCCGTGCGCCAGGTGCCGGTCGACGCGAACCGGGCCGCGTGGGCGTGGGCCCGGCTGACCGTACGGCTACAGCGCGGGGAGCCGTTGCCTGACCTGGAGGCCCGACTCGCCGGATTGTGTCTGGTCACCGGGCTGGACGACGCCCTGCTCGCGGGTCTCCCGGCGGCGGCCCGTCGGCACCTGCACCGGGAGACCGCCGGCCGGCTGCCGATCGAGGTCGGCGAGCTGTTCACCATTGCCCGCAACCGTCTCGACGGCGTATCCCACCGCCGCCGGGGACCGGGCCGGCGCTGGGTGCCAGGCCGGCGCTGAGGGTCAGGCAGGCACCGCCGATCACCGCGATCCCGACGACGCCTTACGGAACGCGCCGCCCGACGTACGCAGTGCCGCGTCTCGGGCCGGGGGGTGCCGGTCGAGTTCGATGCCGGAGACGAAATCATGGTGCACCTGTGGCATCAAGCTCTCGGAACATAATTGGTTCCCGGACCGGGCATCGCTGGCGCCCCGGTTACGGACGTGCCCTGACCTGCCCCATCGGCTGTTACACTCGCTGCAGTTGGAGCAGTTGGAGCAGTTGAGGGGTGGCCGTGACGGATCTACTCATACGCGACGCCGAGGCACTCCACCGTGCCCTGGCCGAGCCTGGCAGCGAGGTGAACGTGGCGTTGTCACGGGAGACGGCCGAGTTGGTGTCGAGATTGGTCGACGCTCGGGCGCGCGGCGAGGAGATAGTTGTTTCGCCAGCGAACTCCGAGGTCAGCCCGACCGAGGCTGCGGTCCTGCTGGCGATGTCACGCCCACAGGTTCGGAAGCTGATGGACCGGGGACTGCTGGAGTCCCGCAAGGTCGGCAGTCACCATCGCATCCGCGTCTCCTCGATCAGGGCGTTCCTTGAGGCAGAGCGTGAGCGGCGGCACGCGGCAATCGCCGAGTTGGTCGCCGTGCAAAACGAGCTCGGTCTGACCGGATGAGCAGCACTGCTGACGAGGTCGATCTGATCCGGGTTGTCCTCGCCGACGCGAACGTGCTTTACTCCCGGATCCTGCGTGACTATCTGCTCTATGCGGCCGATCAGGAGGTCATCACCATCTCCTGGAGTGCCCAGATCCTCGCCGAGGTCACCGAGCACCTTATGGCGAACGTAGAGGGCTTCGACCAGGAGGCAGCCCGGCGGCTGGTCGCCGCGATGAACCGCGCCTTCCCGTTCGCCGAGGTGGAACCGGACGAGGAGCATTGGCGCGTCCTGGCCGAGATGTCGCTACCCGACGAGGACGACCGCCACGTCCTGGCGGCATCTGTCGCCGCAGAGGCGACGGTCCTGTGCACCTCGAACATCAAGGACTTCCCGACGCATCTCGTCGGCGGGCTCGGCATCGAGGTACTTACTCCTGACCAGCTGCTCAGCCGCCTGGTGGTCGACTATGGGCCGCAAATGCTTACTGTCCACCGAACGGCCGTCGACTCGCTGAAAGGTGCCACCGACGATTCGACGGTCGCGGCGTTGCGTAGAGCTGGCGCCCCAACGGCTGCAAGTCTGGTCTCTCGACTGCTCACGTCTGAATAAATCGACCGCGCGGGCCAACCTGCGGCGCTGCGACCCGACTGCCGGCGCGACGGTCGACCGGCATGCCACCTACGGACGTGCCCTGACCTGACCCGGTGGAGCCTCCCCAGGATCCACCTGCTAGTCGAACGTCCAGAAGAAGTAGTAGACGGTGGGCGGGTTGCCGTACGCGCGGTACTGGCAGAGATACGAACTCCACAGGTCGTTCTGGATCCCGTAGTTGCCGTACGAGTGGCAGAAGTTCAGGTCACTGTAGACGTTGCGGAGCGTGCCGCCCGGCGGGTCCGGGTAGTCCGCCGAAGCCGGGGCGGCGGTGGTCGCGAACAGGCCGGCCATGGCGATCATGAACGCCACCAGCAGTGTGGTCAGTCTTCGCATACATCCTCCCATAGGTCGGGGCACTCGCCGATCTTCCGCGTGTCTCCAGGCATCACAAGATCGACGTATAACGATTTCATGATGCCATCGTGGCTGGCCCATGGGAAGGCTTGGGCGCCGCAGACCTCGGCTATGCCTGCGACGAGTCGGGGGCGACCATGGCCAGCCTGGGGAAGTAGCTGCGGTACCGGGCGGAGTCCCGGGTGAGGAGCTGATAGCCGCATACTGCCGCATGGGCGCCGATGTAGAAGTCGGCGATCGGCGAGCTCTTGGTGCCACCTTGCCTGCGGTACTTGACATATGCCTTCCCTGCCAGGAAACCCGCAGGGTAAGGCAGTAGTTCGCGGAGAAAATCCGATGCCGGGACGACCTCGTCCAGATCCTCGATGCGGTCGAACCGTACCGAGATCTCGGCGTACACGATCGGGTTGATCACGAGCACGCCTGCGTCGCGGGAGGCGGCGAGCGCTGAACCCGACCACTGTGACCACGTCGGATCCTCGGTGAGGATGTCGAGCAGGACGTTGGAGTCGACCAGGGTGACGGTCCCGTCCGAATGCCTCTCGGGCGCCGCGCGAAGCCGTTCATTCGCCACGGAGCAACTCCATGAGCTGGTCCGTGGTCATGCCCTCCGTCTCGCGTGCGGTGCCCTGCCCGCGTAGATGCCGCACAAGCCGTTGTCCTCTGGAGAGGGCACCGTCGACCCGCACAATTCGCAGCGCGCCGCCCTCCTCGACAACCTCGATCTCGTCGCCTTCATGCAGGCCGTGTTTGGCGCGCAGCGGCGCAGGGATGGTCACCTGACCCTTGCTGTTTAGCTTCACCGTGCCTCCACGTGTCACGTATTACTTGTACTACGTAATACTAGCGGTTGTGTTTCAGGGCTGCGAGGGGTTTCCTCCCCTCCCCTGGGTTCCAGTCGCAGGGCGGGGTCGAGGCCAACGCCTGACTGACTTGACTTTGTCGCATGTTATGACTCATGGTTGTAAGACAAAGCTTGCGACTATGGAGGTGGTGGCGATGCGCCAGACAGAGCACAGCGAAACCAGGCAGTGGCTGGACCAGCACGGTCTGACCGACACCGATTCGACCCCGCTGCTGGCGACGCGGCTGGCCGTACGACGGCGGGCCAAGTTCGCCGGCGACGTCCTGCTGGCCGCGTTCCTGATCGGCGCGGCGCTCACCCACGCGGCGGTCCGGGTCACCGACGCGGCGTACTCCTGGCTGCCGTTGCTGGTGCTCACCGCGCTGGTGATCGGCATGCTGGTGGCGCAGTGGCTGCTCCGCGACTGGGTCCGCCGCGTCGACCGGCGAGCCGGCGCGCAACTGTCCCGTCGGGTGGCCCATCCGGTCGGGTTCGGCTGGCCGGCGGTGCTCGGCCGGCCGTACGCCGTCTTCACGGTTGCCGCCTACACCGCTGCGCTGGGGCTCGCGGTGAGCGTACTGCCGGTTTCCGACCCGGTGCTACGGGCCGGGGCCGCCGTCGTACTGATCGGTCTCGTCGGTGCCGGTGCCGGCATGATCATGCAGCTGCGTCAGGTGCTGACCAGCCCGGCCGTCGCCGAGGACGAGGCGTCACTCACGGCCGACGTCATCATGCGGGTCGAGGACGCCCGCGCCCTCGTCACCCCCAGCCTGGTCTGGTCGCTGCCGGTCATCTTCCTGTACGGCGAGTCGCTGGGCTGGTGGAACGCGGTCGCTATCGGACTCGTCCTGGCCGGTGTCGTCGCGTTCGGTCTGGTCCAGACCCGGACCATGGCTGTCGGGGTGACCGCACGGCAGGCCATGATCGTCCGATGATCGCCATCGACGCCGCCTCGCCGACGCCGCCGTACGAGCAGCTCCGGGCCCAGCTCGCCCGGCAGATCCAGGACCGGTCGCTGGCCGTCGGCACCCGGCTGCCGACGGTCCGCCGGCTCGCCGCCGACCTCGGCCTGGCCGTGAACACCGTCGGCCGGGCGTACCGGGAGCTGGAGGAGGCCGGGCTGATCGAGACCCGTGGCCGGGCCGGCTCGTTCGTCACAGCCGCCGGCGATCAGGCTCTCGAACAGGCCCACCGCGCCGCCCGCGACTACGCGACGATCATCACCAGGAGCGGCATCGACCCCGCCGAGGCGATCCGGATCGTGCAGGCGGCGCTGGGCCGACCGGCCACACCGTGACTCACCGGCCACGCCCGCGACCGGCACCGGCGTCAGCCGGCTGCCGGTCCCGGTGGCGCAGTCGCCAGCGATCGACGCCCACATGCAGCAGCACCAACGGCAGTACGCCCATCACGTACCAGGCCAGGTCGGTGAGGTCGAAATGGACGCCCAGGACCAGCCGTGCCAGCAGACTGCGCTCGGACAGCTCCGCCGGTACGCCGGTCAGCTGCAGCAGCTCGACGAGCCAGCAGAAGGCGACGGCACCCGCCCCGGCCGCGATCGGCCCGGCACCCGGTGCCAGGACGAACACCCCGGCGTAGACCATCGACGCGTACAGGGCGGTGCCGGAAGACTGCTGCAGTGCGCCGGAACTGTCCAGCACCCCGTCGCCGCCGGCCAGCACCCGGCTGCCGAGCGCCACGGCGAGAAACCCGCTGGCGGCGGCCAGGCCCGCCAGCCGTACCCGCCACATGAGACCTGCCACGGCGCCCGACCCTATCGCTCACCGGCCTTGTCGGTCACCGGCCGGTCAGCGGGGTCCCGGCGGATCTCAGTACGTCGATCTCGCAGCCCGGCGAGGCCGGGTCGAAGCCGTGCTCGACCAGCCAACGGATCGTCAGCAGGCTGCGCACTGCCCACCAGGCGCGGATCACGTCGACATCGACGTCGGTGCCGTAGCCGGCGAGGACGTCACCAAGGCGCTCCCGGTGCCCCAACGTCAGGGTCGCGAGGTCGAACAGGGCGTCACCCCGGCCCGCCTCGGACCAGTCGAGCATGCCGGTGACCTCGTCGCCGTCGACGAAGACGTGGGCGGCCTGCAGGTCGCCGTGCGTAAAGACCGGTGTCCACGGCCGCAACGCGGCCCCGCCGAGCCGGCCGAGCGCCGTCCCGGCCAGGGCTGCGAGCGCGAGTACGGGCGGTCTACGCCACAGCACCTGCGGAGTCGGCACCGGTGCTCTCGCCATGGCCTCGACCTCGACGTCGGCGCGCGTCTGATCGGCGTCGACCTTCAGGAACACCTCACCGACGCGCAGGGTCGCGCGTTCGTGATGGGCGACGACGACTTCCACCTGCGCCACGTTGGCCATCATCGTGCGGCCGGCGAACGGCGTCACCCGGTTTACCGGCGGGCCTTCGGCGCTCCGCCGGGCGAAACTCATGATCGTGTGAGCGCTATGGACGTCTCGTTGTGGTTGTGCGGTCCATAGCGCTCACATGATCATGAGCGGAGGGTGCGCCCGAACGCCTCGGCCTCACCTCGACGTCGGATCCGGACGGCGGGTGAGGGTCAACGACTGGAAGCGAAAGCCGCCCTCGACGTCGAAGGCGTGGAAGTCGACGATCTCGAAGACGCTGGCGACGTACCGCTGAATCTGCTCGTCGGTGCGCAGCGAGAAGAACCGGGGCGGATCGTGATCGTCCCAGTCAGCGATGCCCTCGCTGCCGTCGCCGCCGTAGAGGCCGAGAAAGAACAGGCCGCCCGGCCGTAGCACCGCGCGGATCGCGGCCAGGACGACCGGCAGGTCGGCATTCGGTACGTGCAGCAGGCAGTTGACCGCGTAGACCGCGTCGAACGACGCCGCCGGGAAGGTCAGGTCGAGGAATCCCATCACCCGGGCATCGAGACCCTTCGCCCGGCAGGCGGCGACCATGGCCGGGGTGAGGTCGGTGGCCACCACCTCGAAGCCCTGCTCCTGGAGGAACAGGCTGTCCTGCCCGGTGCCGGCACCGATCTCCAGCAGAGAGCGCGCGCCGTGGTCGGTCAGCCGATCCCGGAACGCGGCCCGCTCGGCGAGCTTCCACGCCGTCTTGGACCGTCGGTCGCGGGTGGCGGCGTCCGCGTGGTATGCGCGGCGCAGTGGATCGAGGAGTCCGTGGTAGCTGAAATCCGTCATGGACAGTGTCATCCTCCTGCCCGCAGGGTGTCCGGTTCGCGAAGTATTCGCGCCGTGTGATGATCAGCTTGGCATGGAACTGAGCGTAATAGATATTGATATGACCATGTGACAGGTGGTGCAGTTGTGCTCACCAGCGGAGTCCTCCCCACCCCCAGGAGGTCTAGATGCGATTCCGCGCACCAACTGCCAACGCCGGCTCGTGGCGCAGGACCACCGTCCTCGCCGTCGCAACCGTCGTCGGCCTGTTCGCCGTCGTGACCGGCCCGGTATCGGCCGATCCCAAGCCCAGCGGTGTCGACCGGGAGTCGATCGCCGGCCCGTACCGGGTCCTCGGACCGCGTACCTTCGCCGACCGTGACGCGGTCGCCGGGACCGGCGCCGCGATCGACTACATCGAACACGGCATCCTCAACATCACCGCGACCCGAGCCGAGGTCAGCGCGATCCAGGCGCTCGGCTTCGACGTCGAAGCGGTCCGGGCACCTACCAGGACCGACGACTCCGGTGACGTCACCACGCTGGACTTCCCGCCGTCCGACTCGGCGTACCACAACTACGCAGAGTTGACCACGGCGGTCAACCAGGTGGTCTCCAGCCACTCGAACATCGCCCGGAAGATCAGCATCGGGACCTCGTACGAGGGCCGCGACCTGATGGCGGTCAAGATCTCCGACAACGTCGGCACCGACGAGGACGAGCCGGAGATCCTGTTCAACTCGCAGCAGCACGCCCGCGAGCACCTCACCGTCGAGATGGCGGTCTACCTGCTGAACCTGTTCACCGACGGCTACGGCAGCGACTCGCGGATCACCAACATCGTCAACACCCGCGAGATCTGGATCGTGCCGACCGTCAACCCGGACGGCAGCGAGTACGACATCGCCACCGGCTCGTACCGGTCCTGGCGCAAGAACCGGCAGCCGAACAGCGGTGCGCTCGCCGTCGGCACCGACCTGAACCGCAACTGGGACTACCTGTGGGGCTGCTGCGGCGGATCCTCCGGATCCCCGGCGTCGTCGACCTACCGTGGCCCGTACGCCTTCTCCGCTCCGGAAACCCAGGCACTGCGCGACTTCGTCAACAGCCGGGTCGTCGGCGGTGAGCAGCAGATCAAGGCCAACATCGACTTCCACACCTACTCGGAGCTGGTCCTCTGGCCGTATGGCTGGACCACCGCCAACACGCCCTCCGGGATGACCACCGACCAGTACAACACGTTCGCCACCCTCGGTACGCGGATGGCGGCGACCAACGGCTACACCCCGCAACAGTCCTCCGACCTGTACATCACCGACGGCAGCAGCATCGACTGGATGTGGGGCGAGCACGGCATCTGGGCGTACACCTTCGAGCTGTATCCCGGCTCGTCCAGCGGCGGCGGGTTCTACCCGCCGGACGAGGTGATCCCTGTCCAAACCGCCCGCAACCGGGAAGCGGTGCTGATGTTCAGCGAGTACGCCGACTGCCCGTACCGGGTGATCGGCAAGGAATCGCAGTACTGCGGCGGCGGTCCGGTCGACCCGCCGGGCAGCACCGTCTGGGCGGACGACTTCGAGTCGGCGACCGGCTGGACGACCGACCCGAGCGGCACCGACACCGCCAGCACCGGGCAGTGGGAGCGCGGCGTCGCGCAGGCCACCAGCTCCGGCGGGGCCCTGCAGCTGACCGCCTACCAGGGCAGCAACAGCCTGGTCACCGGCCGGCTGGCCGGCTCCTCCGCCGGCTCGTACGACATCGACAGCGGGGCGACCAGCGCCCGCTCGCCGGCTGTCGCGTTGCCGTCGAGTGGCACCCTCACCCTGTCGCTCGCCTGGTACCTGGCCCACCTGAACAACTCGTCGTCGGCCGACTACCTGCGGATCAGCGTGGTGCACAGTGGCGGCACGACGACGCTGCTGAACCAGTCCGGCGCGGGGAGCAACCGGTACGGGTCCTGGTCGACCAGCAGCTACAACCTGACCCCGTACGCGGGTCAGACGGTGCGGATCCTGGTCGAGGCGGCGGACGCCTCCACCGCCAGTCTGGTCGAGGCGGCCATCGACGACGTCCGGATCACCAGGTCCTGACGGCGGGCAGGGCTGCCTGCTCCTGACGGTGGGCAGGGCTGCCGTGCGGTGAACATCACCGTACGGCAGCCCTGCGCTGTCGCGATGTCTGCCGGCCGGCGCCGGTGGGTTACCGTGCTACCGACCGCCCCGCAGCGAAGCCGGTGCGAACCCGGCGCTGTCCCGCAACTGTGATGCCCCGGCCGACAGTCGGGGCTAGCCAGGTCGCCTGCGGAGTGGTCGCGAACCGCGCTCTCGAGGAAGGGCGCCTCGCCACCTGGCCGGGGCCGGCGTCACCACCCCCGACCTGTCGGCGAAGCACCAGCCCTCGACCGACAGGAGGACCAGATGAGCAGACCCCACCCGCTGCGGGCCGCGTTGCTGCGTACCGCTGCGGTCGCCACCGCCGCGACGCTCGCCCTGACCGGCTGCGGCCAGGCCGGCGACGGCTCCGGCGGACCCGACGACGCGCAGCCCGGCGTCAGCCCGGAGGCCGCCGCCAGCTACCCGGTCACCGTCGGCGACCTCACCCTGGAAGTACGCCCGGAGCGGATCGTCGCGCTGTCGCCGACCGCCACCGAGATGCTCTTCGCGATCGGTGCCGGCGACCAGGTGGCAGCGGTCGACGACAACTCCAACCACCCGGCCGAGGCGCCGACCACCGAGCTGTCCGGGTTCACCCCGAACGTCGAGGCGATCGCCGGCTACGAACCCGACCTGGTGGTGCTCTCCGGCGACACCAACGAGGTGGTGGCCGGGCTGACCCGACTGTCGATCCCGGTCTACCTGGCCGGGGCGGCGGTCACCCTGGACGACACGTACCGCCAGATCACCGAACTTGGCGCGCTCACCGGGCACCCGGAGGCGGCGGCCGATTTGGTCGACACCATGCGGTCCGACATCGACAAGCTGATCGCCGACGTGGCGCAGCCGGCCGAGCCGCTGAGCTACTACTATGAGCTCGACCCGACTCTCTACACGGTGACCAGCGAAACCTTCGTCGGGTCGCTGTTCACCATGGTCGGGCTGACCAACATCGCCGATCCGGCGGACCCGTCCGGGGAGGCCGGTGGCTACCCGCAGCTGTCCGCCGAGGCGTTGATCGATGCCGACCCGGACCTGATCTTCCTGGCCGACACCAAGTGCTGCCAGCAGGACGCGCAGACGGTGGCGCAGCGGGCCGGCTGGTCCACCATCACCGCAGTACAGGCCGGTCAGGTGGTCGAGCTCGACGACGACGTCGCGTCCCGCTGGGGTCCCCGGGTGGTCGACCTGGTCCGGGCGATCGTCGACGCGGTCGACGCGGCGGCGGCGTCCTGACGTGCTCCGTACGCCGGTGCGACGGCCCGGCCGGCGGACCGACCCGCAACGAGCAGCCGGCTGGTCCGGGCCGACCGGCCGGCGCCGTCCGGGGCTGACCGCCGGCTGGTTCGCCGGTGCGGTGGCCGCCGTCGTGCTGTCGGCCCTGGCCGGGCTGGCGTTCGGCCCGGCCAGCCTGCCGCCGCTGGCGGTCGCCGCCGAACTGCTCAACCTGCTGCCCGGCGTCGACGTGGAGAGTGGACTCAACGAGCGGCAGGTGGCGATCGTCACCCAGCTGCGGTTGCCCCGGGTGGTGCTGGCGCTGCTGGTCGGCGGCATGCTGGCCCTGGCCGGTGGCTGCTACCAGGGGGTGTTCCGCAACCCGCTGGCCGACCCGCATCTGCTCGGCGTCGCCGCCGGGGCCGGGCTGGCGGTGACCGCGGTCATCGCGCTGCGCTCCGGCACCGGGGTGCTGACCGGGCTGCCGGTGACGGTGCCGCTGGCCGCGTTCGTCGGCGCGCTCGGCGCGGTCGCGCTGACCTACCTGCTCGGCACGGGTGCCGCCGGGCCGGACCGGTCCACCGCGACGCTGATCCTGGCCGGGGTGGCGGTATCGGCGTTCCTCGCCGCCGGGCAGACCTACCTGCTGCAGCGCCACGTCGACACCATCCGGGAGGTGTACTCGTGGCTGCTGGGCCGGCTGGCCACCGACGGCTGGCACGAGGTCCGGCTGGTCCTGCCGTACGCGGTGATCGCCGCCGTGGTGGTGTTAACGCACCGCCGCGAGCTGGATGTGCTGTCGGTCGGTGACGAGGAGGCGGCCAGCCTCGGCCTGCACCCGCAACGGTCCCGCTATCTGCTGCTCGCCGCCGCGTCGCTGGGCACCGCGGCGGCGGTGTCGGTGTCCGGGCTGATCGGCTTCGTCGGGTTGATCGTGCCGCACCTGGTCCGGCTGGTCGCCGGCAGCAGCTACCGGGTGATCCTGCCGCTGTCGATGCTGCTCGGTGGCGCGTTCCTGACCGTCACCGACGTGGTGGCCCGGACCGTGGCCGCGCCGGCCGAGATCCCGATCGGTGTGGTCACCGCCTTCTTCGGCGCCCCGTTCTTCGTGCTGGTGCTGCGCACCACCCGCCGGACGGTGGCGCTGTGACCGGGCCGGCGCCCGCGCCCGACACCGGGCCCGGGACCGGGCCGGCGCCCGCGAGCACTGCCGCCGGCATCCCGGTCGTCGGCCGTGATCTGCGGGTACGCCTCGGCGGCGTGCCGGTGCTGGACGGTGTCGACCTGACCGTGGCCGCCGGTGAGTGGGTGGCGGTGATCGGGCCGAACGGGGCCGGCAAGTCGACCCTGCTGCGGGCGGTCGGCGGGCTGCTGCCGGCCGCCGGCAGCCTGGACCTGTTCGGTACGCCGATCACCCGGCTCGGCCGCCGGGCCCGGGCCCGGCTGGTCGCCACCGTCGTACAGTCACCGGTGGTGCCGGCCGGGATCGCCGTCGCCGACTACGTGCTGCTCGGCCGTACGCCGTACGTCCCGCTGCTGGGTCGGGAGTCGGCGGCCGACCTGGCGGTGGTCGACGACGTGCTGGTCCGGCTCGACCTGGCCGGGTTCGCGCACCGGCGGCTGGCCACCCTGTCCGGTGGTGAACGTCAGCGGGTGCTGCTGGCCCGCGCGCTGGCCCAGGGTGCCCCGCTGCTGCTGCTCGACGAGCCGACCAGCGCGCTGGACATCGGCCACCAGCAGGAGGTGCTGGAGCTGGTCGACGAGCTGCGCCGGGACCGTCGGCTGACCGTGCTGGCCACCATGCACGACCTGTCGGTGGCCGGCGAGTACGCCGACCGGCTGGTGCTGCTCGCCGCCGGCCGGACGGTCGCCGCCGGCCCGCCGGCCGAGGTGCTCACCGAGGAGAACCTGGCCCGGTACTACCGGGCCCGGGTGCGGGTGCTGCCAGGCGCGCACGGCCCGCTGGTCGTCCCGGTCCGCGACCGGGACGTTCCCCGTCCAGAACCGTCAGTCGCCGGCGATCCGGATCACCGAGAAGAAGGCCCCCTGCGGGTCGTTGAGCACGGCGAACCGGCCGTGCGGCAGGTCGGTGGGCGGGACTGAGACGGTGCCGCCGAGCGCGGCGGCGTGCTCGGCGGTGGCGTCGCAGTCGTTCACCGCGAAGTACACCATCCAGTGGGCCGGCAGGTCCGCCGGCCAGTCGTCGCCGACCATCGGCATCATCCCGGCGACGGGCTGCTGCTCGACCAGCCATTCGGTGTACATGATCGGTGGGAACGGGGTGTCCCGGCACTCCCAGTCGAAGACCGCGCCGTAGAACTCCTTCGCGCCCTCCGGGTCGCGGGTGGTCAGCTCGTTCCAGCACAGTGAGCCGGGCACGTTCGCCAGCTCCGCGCCGGCCATGGACAGCGGCTGCCAGACGGCGAAGCTGGCCCCGGCCGGGTCGGTGAAGACCGCCGCCCGGCCCCGGTCGAGCACGTCGAACGGCGGCATCAGCACGGTGCCGCCGGCCGACTCGACGAGCTTGGCGCTCGCCTGGGCGTCCAGCGTGCCGATGTACGTGGTCCAGGTCGGCGGCTGCCCGCCGGTGGACACCGAGCCGGCCCCGGCGACCAGTTTGTCGTCCTTGCTGAACAGGGTGTATCCCTCGGCGTCCGGATCGTCGGGCGGCTGCGCGGACCAGCCGAACAGTTCGCCGTAGAACCGGATCGCACCGGGCAGGTCGGAGGTACCGAGGTCGACCCAGGCGGGTACCCCGGCCGCGGCGACGGACATGGCGGATTTCCTCCTGCTGATCGGCTGAGTGGACCCTGCTGACCGAATCCTGGCACCCGGTCGACGACGGTCGGGGGAGATTCGCCGAAGCAATCGCCCGTCACGCGGAATCATGGCCCGCGCCGAGGGTAACCGTGCACCGGGCTGACGTCACCGACCGAAGCCAGGCGGGGACGCCGGACAGCGGCCGGGACGTGGAACAGCGGGGGAGAACGATGGTACGGGTGATCGAGGTGTTGCCGGGCGACATCGACCGGGCGATCAACGACGATCACGTCCTGCTGGACCAGCTTTTCCGGCGGCTGGAAACCGGCCAGGGCGACCGGCGGATCCTGGCAGACCAGGTGGTCTACCGGATCTCCATACACCTGGCGGCCGAGGAACAGATCCTCGACCCGGTCTTCGACGAGCCGGCGGTGACCGGCCGGTTGTCCGCCGGGGCGGTGGCGGAGCTGGTCCAGTGGGGGCGGGACACCCGTCAGCGGATCAAGGAGGCGGCGGCCGAGGTCGACCGGTCCAGACCCGGGAACCTGGACTTCGAAGAAGCACTCAACCATTTGATTGCCGACGTTCGCCGGCAGGCCGCCGACCAGGAGGGGGTGCTGTTGCCGGCGCTGCGGGCCGCGGTCGGTCCGCAGCGGATGGCCGAACTCGGGGCGCAGTTCACCGCCGCGAAGTACCGTGCACCCACCCATCCGCATCCGCAGACACCGAACACCTCCCGCAGCAGTCGGCTGCTGGGCGGCCCGGCCGCGCTGGTCGACCGGCTCCGCGACCGGACCTCGGGGCGGCGTGGCTGGTTCGCCACTGACGCGTCCGGGCTGCTGGAACCGCAGTCGCAGGCGCTGCTGGACGCGTTCGCCGCGCTCGGCCCCCGGCCCACCGAGATCCTCGACCCGGCCGAGGCGCGGCGCCAGCCGACCCTGTCCGACGCGGTGGCCCGGATCCGTACCGACCGGGGAGACCCGGCGGAACGGGAGCCGGTCGACTCGGTCTTCGACTTCGCCATCGACGGTCCCGGCGGGGAGCTGACCCTGCGGGTCTACCGGCCGACGTCGGCGTCACCGGCCGGCGGCCTGCCGGTGCTGATCTACCTGTACGCGGGTGGCTGGGTGGTCGGCAGCCTGGACACCTACGACGCCACCCCCCGGGCGCTGTGCAACAAGGAACGGTGTCTGGTGGTGGCGGTGGACTACCGGCACGCCCCGGAGCATCCGTTCCCGGCTGCCCACGACGACGTGCTCGCCGCGACCCGCTGGCTGCTGGACAACGCCGGGGAGATCGGCGGTGACCCGGAGCGGATCGCCATCGCCGGCGAGGCCGCCGGCGGCAACATGGCGGTGGCTACCTGTCTGCAGTTGCGCGACGCCGGTCAGCGGCTGCCACTGCTGCAGGTGCTGATCTACCCGGTGACCAGTATGACGGTCGATGACGGCTCCGGAGTGGACGCCGCCGACGCGGCACCGCTGAACCGCCCGATGCTGAGCTGGTTCGCCCGGCACGCCTTCCCTCGCCCGGAGATGCTCGACGACCCTCGGGTGGCGTTGCTCGACCTGCCGGTGCAACGGCTCGCCGGCCTGCCGCCGGCGGTGGTGCTGACCGTGGAACGGGATCCGCTGCGCGACCAGGGGCAGGCGTTCGTGCAGCGGCTGCGGGGGGCCGGGGTGCCGGTCGAGCACATCCACTACGACGGAGTACCGCACGAGTTCTTCGGGATGGGTGCGGTGCTGGACGTGGCGGAGGCGGCCCAGGACCGGGTGGCGGCGGAGCTGCACACCGTGTACAACCCGTCCGGCCAGTCGTCGAGCGGCTGGCCGACCGGCCTGTGAGCCTACGGGACCGGAATCAGCGGTCGGCGAGGTCCGCGATGGTGTTCACCAGACCGGCTGCGGTCTGCGGCTCCCGGGTGGTCAGCACGAGATAGCGCCCACCGGACAGCTGCACCCGGATGCCCGGACCGGACCGGGTGATCAGGGCACGTCCACGCGTGTCGGGGTGGTAGCGGTAGCCCCAGCCGCCCCAATCGGACACCCGTACCGTCGTCTGGACGGCCCCGACGATCTCCCGCGCCGGTACGCTGATCCGCGGCCACCCGAACGGCCCGAAGCCGATGTGGATGCCCTGCCGGTCGATGGTCAACCGGTTCACCAGCAGCAGCATCACCAACGCCATGGTGAGCAGCACCGGGCTGGCCACCCAGACGTTGATCCAGACCGCCAGGACCCCGGCGAGCAGCAGCAACGGGACCAGGATCCACAGCCCGGTGCGGGACACCGACGTCTGCTCGGTCCACCCGGCACCGTCAGCCGGCAGCGGCACCCGGGGCAGCTCGGCGGCGGGCCGGCCGTCCGCCGCCGGCCGGGCCGGCGGCGGACCACACGCCGCGTACGCCAGCACCGTCCAACCGGTCACCCCGACCATCAGCGCGGGAATGTGCCAGCTCGGAGCCGGTGCCCGGGTCGGGTCCAGTACGTCGACCGACAGTGCCACGGTGGTCAGCCAGATCCCGGCGACGAACCCGGCGACCGCCGCGCCAATGGTGATCAGCCACCGCCGCAGCTGCCACCGCAGCCCGAGCGGCAGCACCCCGACTGCGGCGAGCACCGCCCCGGCGGCTGCGCCGATCGTGTAGCCGGTCACGCTGTTCGTCAGCGAACTGGTCGCGTCGACGACGTCGGCCGTGTTCCAGTGCATCGGTAGCCGGTCCGGCAGCCGGTGCCGCAGCACCTCGGCGGTCAACGGCACCACGGCGACTGGGAGCACAGCGAGCAGGAGACCGAGCAGCCGCCGGCCGCCGCCACCGGCGCGGTCCTGCCCGGCCGTCCCTCCATCGCTCACCTGGCGATTGTTTCCCAGCTGTCGCCGGGCCAACCTGGAGGGGGCGGGCGGTGTGGCGCGCGCCGTTCTGCTAGTGCCGCCGGTCGGTTCTGCTAATGCCGGTGGTCGGTCCGGGCATGGTCGGTCAGCGCGGGTGGCAACGGTTCGGCGTGCAGCACCGTCAACCGGGACACCGCCCGGGTCAGCACCACGTACAGCCGGTGCAGCCCACGCGGCTCGGCCGCCACGATACCGGCCGGCTCGACCACCACCACGTGGTCGTACTCCAGCCCTTTCACCTCGGTCGCGGCGACCACCGACACCCGGATCCCGGGGTCGCCGGCGGCTCCGGTGACCTTGACACCGGCGGCGGTCAGCGCGTCGCGCAAACCGGTCACCGTGGACTCGGCGGTGATCACCCCGACCGAGCCGTCGTGGGTCAGCGCCGCGCGTACCTCGGCCACCGTGGCACCGGTCAGATCGTCGACCGTACGCAGCGACAGCGACCCGTCGCGACGCAGCGACACCGCCGGTGGTACGTCCACTGCGAGCGCCGGCAGCAGCCGGTTGGCCAGCTCGACCACCACCGCCGGCACCCGGAAGCCGACCGTCAGCGGCACCACCGCGGCGTCGGGCCGACCGAGGTGGGTCAGGGTGCGGTGCCAGTCGGTGGCCGCCCACGGGGCGGTGCCCTGCGCCAGGTCGCCGAGCAGGGTGACCGAGCCGTGTTCGCTGCGCCGGGCGATCGCCCGGCACTGCATCGGCGACAGGTCCTGCGCCTCGTCGATGACCACGTGCCCGTACCCGGTGGGCCGGTCGAGCAGCCCGGCGACCTCGTCGATCAGCACCAGGTCGGCCTCGGTCCATCTGGTGGTGCGGACCGACCTGGCCGGTGGCCGCAGCAGCGCCGCCTGTTCGGCCTCGTCGAGCAGCCCGGTGGCGGCCGTCGCCAGCCGCTGCGCATCGGTGAGCAGCGTGGACACCACCCCGGTCGGGGTGAGCGCCGGCCAGACCCGGTCCAGCAGGGCGCGTACCGGTGCCACCCGGGCCATCCGCCGCAACCAGGCGTCGCTCGGTGATTCGGCGCGCCGGGTCTCGGCTTGACGTTGCAGCAGCGCGACGATCCGGGCCTGCACCCGTTCCCGACCGATCCGGTACGGCGGATCCTCGTCGCGGACCGTCCGCACGATGCGGTGCAACGCCTCGACGCCGATTCGCCAGCGGTAGGAGCCGTCCGGCACCACGATCGACTCGTCCGGTTCGCCGAGGTACGCCTCGACGGCGCGGCGCAGCACCTGCGCCATCCTGGGGTCGTTCTTGAGCGCGGCGGCGGTCGGGGCGTCCGCTGCCCGTACCGGCACCGAGTCGATCAGGCCGGCGACCGTGCACTGGGCCACCTCGACCTCACCGAGGGCGGGCAGCACGTTGGCGATGTAGGACAGGAACACCCGGTTCGGCCCGACGATCAGCACTCCGGCCTTGCGTAGCCGTTCCCGGTGCGCGTACAGCAGGTAGGCCGCCCGGTGCAGGCCGACCGCGGTCTTGCCGGTGCCGGGCGCGCCCTGCACGCAGATCGACTCGGCCAGCGCGGCCCGGACCAGCTCGTCCTGTTCGGGCTGAATGGTGGCGACGATGTCCCGCATCGGGCCGACCCGGGGTCGTTCGATCTCGGTGGTCAGGATGCGGGAAGCGGTGCCGAGCTCCTCGCCCCGGTCGAGGTGTTCGTCCTCGAAGCTGGTGAGTTCGCCGCCGGCGAAACCGAACCGGCGGCGGACCCGCACCCGCTGCGGATCGCGGGCGCTGGCCTGGTAAAAGGCCCGGCTGATCGGCGCCCGCCAGTCGAGCACCAGTGGTTCGCCGGTGTCGTCGGCGACATGCCGGCGGCCGATGTGGGGCCGACTGATCCGCAGCCCGCCCGGATCGGGCTCACCGCCTGGCTCAAGGTCGTCGTCGAGGTCGGGATCGTCTTCGACATCGAGCCGGCCGAAGAACAGCGGCGTGTCCGGGTTGTCGGCCAGCTCGGCGACCCGGCGGGCCAGGTGCCGGCCCAGGGTCTCGGCGGTGTACGCATCCCCGGCGACCCGGTCGCCGGTGCTGAACAGGGCCTCGGCCCGGTTGCGCATCCGGGCGAGGGCGGCGCGGGACGCGGTCAGATGGGCGCGTTCGGCGGCGAGTTCGCCGTCCAAATCGGGTGCGGGGCGGCGGTCGGGTGTGGGGCGGTCGAGGTCGGGTGCGGGCATGCTGACTCCTGGCTGGGATCGCCGGCGTGCTCGCTCGCGTGTCCGGAACCGGGTCGGCCGGTGCCCGGCGCGGGGGACGTCCGCTGCGGTGCGACTCACCGCGGCCGTCAAGCGGCCATCGACATTACCCCTGGCCCGTCGCGGGTCAACCAGATTTCCCGCTCTGCCGGCGCGACGGGGTTGCCGGCCGATCTGCTCGGCAGGTGCCCGGGTCTGCTCGGCAGGTGCCCGGTGCGGGGTGCGCCACAGGCTGGGCCGCCGCCGGGCGTGGCGGCCACCCGACGGCTACCGTGGAGATCATGAGTCACGGTGACGGGGGCGAGGGCGGCGTGCTGCGCCGACCACGGGTCGGGCACATCCAGTTCCTGAACTGCCTGCCCATCTACTGGGGGCTGATGCGCTCCGGCGCGCTGCTCGACGTCGACCTGCACAAGGACTCCCCGGAACGGCTCGGTGCCGCCCTGGCCGCCGGCGACCTGGACATCGGCCCGATCTCGTTGGTCGAGTACCTGCGGCACGCCGACCAGTTCCTGCTGCTGCCGGACATCGCGGTAGGTAGCGATGGGCCGGTGCTGTCGGTGAACGTCGTCACCACCCGGCCACTGGGTGAATTGTCCGGCCGCCCGATGGCGCTCGGCTCCACCTCACGTACCGGTGTGCTGTTGGCCCGGATGCTGCTGGCCGAGCGGTACGGCGTCGAACCGGACTACTTCACCTGCCCGCCGGACGTCACCCAGATGCTGCTGGAGGCCGACGCCGCCGTGTTGATCGGCGACGTCGCATTGCGGGCCCACCACGAGGCGCCGGCGCGCGGTCTGGCCGTCATCGATCTGGGGCAGGCGTGGCGGGACTGGACCGGGCTGCCGATGGTCTTCGCCGTCTGGGCGGTCCGCCGGGACTTCGCCGCCGCCCACCCCGGCCAGGTCAAGGAGGTCCACCAGGCGTTCCTGCGGTCGCGTGACCTGTGCCTCGCCGAGCTCGACGAGGTGGCCCGGGCCGCCGCCAGGTGGGAGCCGTTCGACGCGCCGACGCTGGCGTCGTACTTCCGGGCGTTGGACTTTTCGCTCGGTGACCGGCAGGTGGCCGGGCTGCGGGAGTTCGCCCGCCGCGCGGCCCGGTCGGGTGCCGCCCCGGCGCTGCCACCGGCGGGCCCCGAGTTCTTCATGCCCTGACCGGCGCCCTCCTCGGCTCAGCCGCCGGTCGAGGTGGTTGCCGCTGCCCGCAACTGCTGAGCCACCTCACGGCAGGTCTGCCCGCCGTACGTGAAGGGCCGGTCGGCCGGGAACCGGGTCATCACCCCGATGGTCCACCCGTCGCCGATCGCCAGGCAGTTGACGTGCCAATTCCCCTCGTCGTCGCGGATCACCCAGCCGTTCTTGATGGCGATCCCGTCGGCTTCGTCTGCCGGGAATGCCTCGATCACCCCGAAATCGCCTGGACTGCGTACGCTGCGCATCTCGGTCAGCAGCCAGTCGGTCCACTCGGCGCCGGCCGCCCGGCCATCGGTGATGCACGCTCCGAGCCGGGCCACGTCGCGGGGGGAGAGCCGGGTGGTGCTCCACCGGTTCTCGGTCGAGCTGCGGCTGTCGGTGAGCCCGCAGATCCGGATCATCCGCTCGGTCGCCGCGGTTCGGCCGATCTCCTGCCACAGCTCCTCAGCGACCTGGTTGTCGCTGTCCCTGATCATGATTTCGAGCTGCCGCATCCGGAAGTCGCTCGGCGACCGGCCCGCTTCGGCTGAGGAACGCAGGTAGTCGGCGGCGATCCACGCCTTGATCAGCGACGCCGTGGTACTGGTCTCGGCCAGGTTGGCCGATCCGTGGATCTCGCCGGTGCGCTGGTCGAGCATCGCCCACGACCACCAGCCGTCGATGCCGTCCAGCCGTACCGTGGTCGGCGCGACGGCCAGCGGTGACAGCGTGGGGTCGGGCTCCGGGGTTGGGCTCTCGCTCGGGCCGGCCGTCGGCTGACGCCAGCGGGACCGCTGGTCGGCCCGCTGTTCGTCGGCGGCGGCCAACGGCGCGTCGGGAACCAGCCGCAACCCGGCGATACCAGCGGCTGCCAGTGCGACTACGCCGAGCACGATCAACGGCGTACGCCACCCGGCTCGGGCGTGGCGGGCCACGCCGCTCGGTCGGCGGGCCAGGAGCCGGAGTGGGCGGCCGCTCGGAAACCAGGAGGTGGGTGGCATCTCAGCTGGTCGGTGTCGCCGAGGTCGGCAGTACGGCGGCTGGCTGGATGGCGGCACCAGCGTGTGGGGTGACCAGTTGCCGGGCCACCTCACGGCAGATGCCCGCCCCGTACTCGAGGCCGTAAGAGCCCGGGTAACGGGTCATCACCGCGAGGACCCAGTCGTCGTGCACGGCCAGGCAGTTGAGATGCCACATGCCGTCCGCCCAGATCAGCGTCCAGCCGTTCTTGATGCCGACCGGCGACTCCCGCAACAGGCTCTCCGGTAGTCCATCGATGATGCCCCAGCGGCCACCGCCGGAGGTGGGTTCCTGCTCGGACGCGGCGATCCCGCCCCGCACCTTGGACATCTCGTCGAGCACCCAGTCGGTCCACAACGGGCCGGCGGCGGTGCCGTTCTTGACGCACTCGCCCATCAGCACGGCATCGCGGGCGGACATCTGGGTGTAGCTCCACCAGACGTTGTCCTTCTCCGGCGGCACGACCATCCGGGTCTGCTGCAGGCCGCACATCTCGATCATCCGGGCGAGCACGTCTTCGCCGCCGGCCTGGTAGAACAGCAGGTCCGTGGCCCGGTCGTCGCTGTCGCGGATGGCCAGGCTGGCCTGCTGCAGAATCTCCGAATCAGGCTCGGCGTCATCGAGCTGCCGTAGGTAGTCCGCGACGATCCAGATTTTGATCATCGATTCGGTGGAACTGGTCTCGGTCATGTTGGCCGAGCCGCCGATCTCGCCGCTGTCGCGGTCCAGCAGCGCCCAGGTCATGAAACCGTCGACCGGGACCGAGACCGGTACGGCCCGCAACGTCGGAACGGCAGGCGGCTCGGGGGACTCGGCCATGGCGAGGGTCGGATCGATCAGCTCGACGGCGGACCGGTTGGCGTCCGAACCGGTCCCGCCGAAGAACCGGGCCGAGGCGGTGGGGATCACCAGAACGGCACCGACCACCAGGGCTGCCAACACGACAGTGAGTGTCACGCGTGAACTCATGGAAGGCGGCTCCGGGGAGTGATCGGTGATGTCAGCTCGTCGGTGCTCTGGCGGGTTACGGGTTCTTCCGGCAATCGTGCGTCAGGTGGGGCCGGTGCGCGCCTCGACGCCGCCGCGCCATTGGGCAGTTTACGGGGCGAATCTCGGAGTGCCAGCCCTCGCGCGCCGGAGATCTTCGGAACTGAGTGACGAATACAGATGATTTGTCCGAATAGCTGAGTATTTTCTTGATAATAAGTGGATAAAAGTCGCGTTCATTGCCGCACATCTAGTCACTCACTGTGTTGCTCCTATCTCTGACAGTGAAGATTTCGCGAGTGCTGTTACAGGGCTTGGCTGTGACTGGGGTTTCTTGTAACACTGTGTCGGTGGACGGTGACGACCCTCAGGCGGTGAGTGGCGCCCGCGGCGGGATTCTCGACGAGGTCGAGGCCGCCGAAGTTGCCCTGCGCGACGCGGCGCTGCGCGGCCGGATCCCCGGCCCACGCGCCGCCGACAATCCAACCTGTCCCGACAAACCGGTTGATCCCGACCGGGACTTCATCGAGATGATCGACGCCGACCAGAAGGTCGAGCCGCGCGACTGGATGCCGGACGGCTACCGGCGCACACTGATCCGGCAGATCGCGCAACACGCGCACTCCGAGGTCATTGGGATGCAGCCTGAGGGCAACTGGCTGACCCGGGCACCCAGCCTGCACCGCAAGGCGATCCTGCTGGCAAAGGTCCAGGACGAGGCCGGCCACGGGCTGTATCTGTACGCGGCGGCTGAGACCCTCGGCGTCAGTCGGGAAGAGTTGGTCGACCTGCTGCTCGCCGGCCGGCAGAAGTACAGCTCCATCTTCAACTACCCCACGCTGACCTGGGCAGACGTCGGCGCGATCGGTTGGTTGGTGGACGGCGCGGCGATCATCAACCAGGTCCCGCTGTGCCGCTGCTCGTACGGCCCGTACGCCCGCGCCATGATCCGCATCTGCAAGGAGGAGTCGTTCCACCAGCGGCAGGGCTACGAGATCCTGCACACCCTCGCGCACGGCACCCCGGCTCAGCATCAGATGGCCCAGGACGCGGTGGACCGCTGGTGGTACCCGTCGCTGGCGATGTTCGGGCCGCCGGACGCCGACTCAACCCATTCGGGAAAATCGATGCGCTGGAAGATCAAGCGGTTCTCCAACGACGAGTTGCGCCAACGCTTCGTGGACATGTGTGTCCAGCAGGTCGGCCCGCTCGGGCTCGCCCTGCCCGATCCCGGCCTACGGTGGGACGAGCAGCGTCAGGCGCACGACTTCACCCCGCCGGACTACGACGAACTGCTCCGGGTGATCCGTGGCGACGGGCCGTGCAACCGGCAGCGACTTGCCCACCGGCGGGCCGCGCACGCCGCCGGCGGCTGGGTCCGCGAGGCGTCCCGGGCGTACGCGGAGAAGCAGGCCGGCCGGCGGAAAGCCGGCGCCGCGACGGCCGGAGTGGGCGCTGCGCCGGTCGGAGCGGGTGCCGGATGAGCGGCGAACCGGCCCGGACTCCGCCCACCCCGCTGTGGGAGGTCTTCATCCGGTCCCGGCGGGGGCTTGCCCACACCCACGTCGGCAGCCTGCACGCGCCGGACGCGACGCTCGCCCTGCGGCACGCCCGCGACCTGTACACCCGCCGGCAGGAAGGCGTCTCGATCTGGGTGGTACCGGCGGAGTCGATCACCGCGTCCAGCCCCGACGAGAAGGACGCATTCTTCGACCCGGCGGCCGACAAGGTCTACCGGCACCCGACGTTCTACCAGGTGCCGGACGGGGCGCGGCACCTGTGACCACGACACCCCCCGACCAGTTGCTCTGCTGGGCCGACGACGCGTTGATCACCGCCCAGCGGCTGGCCGCGTGGTGCGCCCGCGCCCCCGAGCTGGAGGAGGACGTCGCCCTCACCAACATCGCGCTCGACCAGCTCGGCGTGGCCCGGCTGCTGCTGTCGTACGCCGCCGAGCAGCTCACCCCCGATGCGGTGCCGGCCGCGCCGGCCGACCAGCCGGTCACCGAGGACACCCTGGCCTTCCTCCGCTCCGACCAGGAGTTTCGCAACTGCCTGCTGGTGGAGCTGCCGGACGACGACTACGCGGTGACCATCGGCAAGCTGCTGTTCCTCGCCGCGTACCAGGTCCGGCTCTACGCCGTGCTGAGCGCCGGCGCCGACCAGCGGCTCGCCGCGATCGCCGGCAAGGCGGCCAAGGAGTCCGCCTACCACCTCGACCACGCGCGGCTGTGGACCCTGCGGCTCGGCGACGGCACCGAGGAGTCGCACCGCCGCATGCAGCACGCGGTCGACGAACTCTGGCCGTACACCCACGAGCTGGTCGCCCCGGTGCCCGGTAGCGGAATCGCCGACCTGTGGGCCGGCTGGCTCGCCGTCGTCGGTCCGATCCTTGCCGAAGCCACCCTGACCGTGCCCGCCGACACTGGGTCCACCGCCGCTGGCGGCGACGGTAAGGGCTGGCGGCCCGGTGGCGGTCGGCTGGGTCGGCACACCGAGCACCTGTCCTACCTGCTGGCCGAGATGCAGGTGGTGCACCGGGCCCACCCGGGTGCGCGATGGTGACCGGACGCCCAGCAGCCGTCGGCGGGGCCAGCGCGGTCGCCCAGGCGGCGGTCGAAGCCGTCGTCGATCCGGAGCTCCGCGTACTTACCATCGCCGAGCTCGGCATCCTCCGTACCGTCGAGGTCACCGAGGCCACCGGCGCGGTCCGGGTGACGGTCACCCCCACCTACAGTGGATGCCCGGCGATGGAGCTGATCCGGGCCGAGATCCGGGCGGCGCTGCACCGGTCCGGCTTCACCGACGTCGCGGTCGTCACCGAGCTGGCGCCCGCGTGGAGCACCGACTGGATCACCGAGGCGGGCCGGCACAAGCTCGCCGCCGCCGGGATCGCCCCACCGTCGCCGGCCACTGTCGGGCCAGTGCCAATCCCACTGGCCGTACGCTGCCCGGCCTGCGGCTCGCCGCGCACCGAGCAGCTGAGCCGATTCGGTGCCACTGCCTGCAAGGCGCTGTGGCGCTGCCAGGAGTGCGCCGAGCCGTTCGAGCAGATGAAGGCGTTCTGATGGCAGTGACGATCAGCCGACCGGCGCGCCGGCGCCCGGTGTTTCATCCGCTCCCGGTCGCCGGCGTCGACCAGCTCACCGCCGACGCCGTCGCGGTCACCTTCGCCGTACCGCCCGAGCTGCGCGACGCGTACCGGTTCCAGGCCGGACAGCATCTGACGGTACGGCTGGTCGACCCGGCCGGCGGCCCGGAGATTCGCCGCTCGTACTCCATCTGCTCGACCCCGGCGGAGCTCGCCGACCACGGCCGGCTGCGGATCGGCGTGCGGCACGTCGCCGGTGGCGCCTTCTCCGGGTACGCGGTGCGCCAACTCGCCGCCGGGACCACCGTGGAGGTGATGCCGCCGCTCGGGCATTTCACCACCGGGTTCGAGCCGGGCCGGAGCCGGTACTACGGGGCGCTGGCCGCCGGTTCCGGCATCACGCCGGTGCTGTCCCTGCTCGCCACCGGGTTGGCCACCGAGCCGGGCAGCCGGTTCACCCTCGTCTTCGGCAACCGGTCCGCGCACACCGTGATGTTCGCCGACGAGATCGCCGACCTGAAGGACCGGTACCCGGACCGGCTGCAGGTCGTGCACGTACTGTCCCGCGAGACGCAGGACGCGGAGCTGCTCACCGGGCGGATCGACGCCGCCCGGTTCGGTCGGCTGCTGGACACCGTGGTGCCGGGCGATCAAGTAGACGAATGGTTTCTCTGCGGACCATACGGGCTGGTCATGGCGGTCCGGCAGGTGCTCGCCGAGTGGGGCGTGCCGGATGGTGCCGTACACAGCGAACTCTTCCACGCCAGCGACGGGCCGCCGGCCGGTGCCGACGCCGTGGCCGAAGCCGATGCGGTGACCGAAGCCGATGCGGTGACCGGAGCCGACGCGGTGACCGGAGCCGACGCGGTGGGCGGCACCGAGGTGACCGTACTGCTCGACGGGCGGGCGTCGACGGTGCGGACGCGGCCGGGGGAGCGGGTGCTCGATGCGGCCCTGCGGGTCCGGTCCGAGCTGCCGTACGCCTGCAAGGGTGGTGTCTGCTCGACCTGCCGGGCGAAGATCGTCGATGGCGCGGTGACGATGGCCCGCAACTACGCCCTCGAGCCGGACGAGGTGGCCGCCGGTTACGTGCTGACTTGCCAGTCAACGCCCACCACGCCGACGCTCACCGTCGACTACGACGCCTGACTGCCGACTACGACGCCTGGCGTGAGTCACCGGGATGATCGTCGACCGAGCTGGTCGAGCAGTTGGCGGGCCTGCTGGTGGAACAGGGCGTCCAACTCGATGTGCGGCACACCGAGCCGTACGGCCAATTCGGTGGCCAGGGTGGACTTGCCTGAGCCTGGTGCCCCCATGACCGACACCCGTCGCATGGGATGCAGGCTAGCGTCAGGAGACCACCTCGGCACCGGCTTTGGAGGGCTGCTCGACGTGGGCGGTCCGCTGCTCGGGAATTGACGGGGCGGTCAACGTGACCTCGACCGTCTTTCGGGTGCCCCACCCGGTCTTCCAGCAGGTGACCACGCCGTACCACCGAGCGACGCGCAGTACCAGCATTGCCCAGAGCACTGCGACCGGGGCGAGCATCCAAGTCCCCAACTGGTACGCCGTCGACTGGTCGGACCGGCGGATCGCCAGGTAGCGGAGGCACTGTGCGTAGCCGATTGCCATCGGCACACAGATGAGCCAGGGTAGCGCGGTCAGCGAGGGTTCCCGGATCGGTAGTACCACCGCGATGGTCAGGAACAGTGCGGTGGACAGTAGTGTCGTCGCCCATCGGATCAGGTGTAGCCAGTACGCCCACGACCGCAAGGGCAGGTATCGCATTCGCCACAGTGACCGGATGAACGATCCGCGCATCCAGCGGATGAACATCCGCAGGAAGTGGCCGGTCTGCTCCGGCATCAGCGCGAAGGCGAACGCGCTGGGCTGTTGCACGGTTCGGCCGCGCAGCATGGCGAACAGGGTCAGCATCGAGTCGTCGCTGAACGGCACGCGACGTCCCGCGAACCTTTCATGCAGATAGCTGTCCAGATTGTCGCGGATCACTTGGCCCCGGTAGACGGCGATAGGCCCCGAGTTGACCCAGACCGCCCCAAAAACTGACAGGCTGGACCGATCGGTCAGCTGGCCGGTGACGAACCACAGGTCGGTGAACCGGGTCAGGAACGATGCGTGAACATTGGCTGCCATCACGATCCCGGCGACGGACTGCACCGTCTGGTCAGCGAGGGGTTTGAGTAGCTCGTTGAGAGTTTCCGGGTCGCTGATCGTGTCCGAGTCGACCGTCCAGTACACATCTGCGTCCGGCGCCTGGCCGACCCCGGCCGCCTGCGCGTGTCTCTTGCCGGCATTGTCCTGGCGCAGCCATACCGGACGGATGCCGCTGTCGCTGGCTGCCCGCTTGAACCAGGTGCGGATCTCGGCGTACCCGACGTCGCCGGTGGTGGAACCGTCATCCACCACGACGATCGTCTGCGGCCGTCGTCGTTGACCGATCATGGACTCGAGGCATGCGCGCAGCGCGGCCGGGTCCTCGTTGTACGCGGGGACCAACGCGGCCACCTTTAGCGTGTCGAGGAGCCGCTGCCTGGCCGGGCCAACCTGGTAGGGCTGGTTGAGGTAGGCAAATCCCAACTGCCACACCAGCAGTCCGTACATCAGGACGTAGATCGCGGCGAACTGATGCCCGCTGCCTGCGCTAAGCAAGCCGATTGCTGCAAACGCATGGTGGGCCGCCCATGCCGCTACTGCCGCCAGAAGGAATGCTGCGGCGGTGAGGATCCGACCCCTGACGAGGGTCGCGGTCATCGATGGGCGGCGGAGCGACCTCGACGGAACGACAACCGGACGAGAACCGCTCCGAAGATGATCATTACTACTGCGGTGGCTGCCATCACCAGGGGCAGCGGCAGGCTGAGCTGTCCGAGACCGGCCACACCACCGATGGTGACCGCAGCGTTCGCGCCGGTCCGCGGCAGGGAATCACCAGACATGACGTTGTCTCCTTGACTGCGGGCGGATAGGGGGATTTCGAGCACAATGGTCAGCCGAGATCGGTATTGGCGGCACGTCCGGACGGGGGTCCGGTTGGTGTATGGGGAGTACGGAGGCCGACTGACTGTTGTGGTGCCGGCCGAAGGTGGTGACCGGGCGGCGCCCCGTTCGGCCGCAGCCAAGAGTAGTTGCGTAGACGACAAAGCGCTAGATGTAGCATCGCTTGGAAATCACAAGACAAACGTGAGTTCATCTGCGCCGCGATCGCATTCTTGAATGCTTTTCGTGACTCATTCTCGGGTTTGTTCGAGTTATGCGGCCTGGCCCAGACGAGATGCGAGTCAGCCGCTCAATCGATCGTTCCGCTCTGCTCGGCCGACCCGCCGACAGCGGGAGCACCGGCCAGCGGTCGACGATGTATCAGACCCTGAGCCGCCAGGGCCGCTGCCGCAGCCGCCAGTGGCAGGGCCGGCAACGCGTACCGGGGCTCGTACATGCCGATCGCCACGGTGAACACGGCCAACCCGGGCCCAGCGACCACCAGCAGTACGGTGTCGAGCCGGATCCAGCCGGTGACCCGCCGCCCAGCGGCCAGCGCCGCGACGGTCAGCAGCACCGCCAACGACATCACCACCGGGATGCCCCGGGTCCAGGTGCCGTACTGGTGCAGCGCCCGGGTCAGCGGGGTGGCCGGGTCCGCGACGACCGGCTCGGCGACCGCCGCCTGGAACCCGCTGGACGCCTGGGCCGGCGGACAGTTCTGCTCGACCCGTAGGTCGGCGGAGCGGAACCGGACCGGCGGCACCAGGCGCTGCCGCAGACACTCGTTCATCGGCCCGAGGTACAGGCCGGGGACGAAGTGTGCGGCGCTCTCCCGGCCGACCGCCGCGAGGTAGTCACCGGGCTGCTGGCTGATCACCGACCGGGAGAAGCTGGTCAGCACCTGGGCACCCTCCGGGGTGTACACCCAGTCGCCGAGTCGGGCCGGCCGCCGCCAGAAGAACGCGTCGGCCCGGTCCCACCGCTGGTCCAGCGGCTGGTCCGGGCAGGCGATCCGCTCCTCGGCGGTCAGTTCGATGCGGTCGCAGTCGGCGATCATCGCGGCTCGGCCGTACAGGGCGGTGCCGCTCTGCGCGCTGTAGACGCTCTGCCGGTCGCCGATCCAGACCATCACCATGACGTACGGCACACCGAAGGCGAGCAGGTAGCCCAGCACCGGCCGCCAGCCGACCCGGCGTACCACCAGGTAGCCGGCGAGTAGCAGGGCGACCGGCAGCGCGGTGGGTTTGGTCACCCAGGCGACGGCGATCAGCCCGCCGGAGACGACGGCCGCCACCGGACCGGGGCGGGGCGGCCAGAGCAGCGCCCCGACGGCGGCGGCGAACAGCACCATGAACATCAGGTCGGGCAGCAGGTAGTGCCCCATGGTGAGGACCAGGGAATCGAAGATCAGCGGTACGGCGGCCAGGGTGGCCAGCCAGCGGACCACGCCCCGGCGCAGCAGCAGGGCGTACAGGCCGACGGCGACCAGCAGGCTGAGCAGGTGCTGGACGGCCGCGACGGCGGCGAGCGTCCGGGTCTGCTGTAGCGCGGACAGCAGCAGCACGTAGCCGATCGGCCGGTTCGGGTGCGGCTCCAGCGGCTGCTGCAGCATCAGCAGGTACTCGCCGCTGTCGCCGTGGAACCAGAACGCCGGCTGATACGCGACCAGGTAGGCGATCCGCAGTCCGAGACCGGCGGCGAGCAGGATCACCAGGGGCAGGTGGCGGCGCAGTGGCGTCATCCGGTTGCTCTGCCCCTCCCTCGACATGGCAGTACGCTTCATGCGTGACTACCAGCCGGGAGATCGACAGCATCCTGCAGCGTGGCGCCGACGGTGGGCGGATCTCCGCCGAGGAGGCGCTGCTGATCTACACCGAAGCGCCGTTCCACGCCCTCGGTGAGGCCGCGGACGCGGTCCGCCGTCGCCGGTACCCGGACAACGTCGTGACGTATCTGATCGATCGCAACATCAATTACACCAACGTCTGCGTCACCGCGTGTCGTTTCTGCGCTTTCTACCGGGCGCCCAAGCACACCGAGGGCTGGGCCCACCCGATCGAGGAGATTCTGCGTCGCTGCGGCGAGGCGGTCGAGCTGGGCGCTACCCAGGTGATGCTGCAGGGTGGCCACCACCCCGATTTCGGGGTGGAGTACTACGAGCACTTGTTCGGCGCGGTCAAGGCGGCGTACCCCCGGTTGGTGATCCACTCGATCGGGCCGAGCGAGATCCTGCACATGGCGAAGGTGTCCGGTGTATCACTGGACGAGGCAATCGCCCGGATCAAGGCCGCCGGGCTGGATTCGATCGCCGGCGCCGGCGCCGAGATGCTGCCGGACCGGCCCCGCCGGGCGATCGCCCCGCTCAAGGAGTCCGGGGCGCGCTGGCTGGAGGTCATGGAGCTGGCGCACCGGCACGGCATCGAGTCGACCGCCACGATGATGATGGGCACCGGGGAGACCAACGCGGAGCGGATCGAGCATCTGCGGATGATCCGGGACGTCCAGGACTCCACCGGTGGTTTCCGGGCGTTCATCCCCTGGACCTACCAGCCGGAGAACAACCATCTCAAGGGCCGCACCCAGGCAACGACCCTGGAGTACCTACGGATGATCGCGGTCTCCCGGCTCTTCTTCGACCAGGTGGCGCATCTGCAGGCGTCCTGGCTGACCACCGGCAAGGACGTCGGGCAGTTGGCGCTGCACATGGGGGTCGACGATCTCGGTTCGATCATGTTGGAGGAGAACGTGATCTCCTCGGCCGGTGCCCGGCACCGGTCGAACCTGCACGAGCTGATCTGGATGATCCGTTCGGCGGGCCGGATCCCCGCCCAGCGGGACACCGAGTACCACCACCTCGCTGTGCACCGTGATCCGGCGGACGACCCGACCGACGAGCGGGTGGTGTCGCACTTCTCGTCGATCGCGTTGCCCAATGGCGGGGCCCGTCGCGATCTGCCGCTGGTCGACGCGCGCTGACCGACCGGACGCGCACTGACCGGTCCGGATTCGTCCGATCGGGTGGCTGGTGAGGCCGATCAGTCAGCCCTTCTCGGCTGGCGGGTGGGCCGGTGGTCGGCCGGTCGTGGCGGGTAGCGCTGTCGATGCGGCGAGGTGGCGCGAACCTTAGGCCAAGGGGCCATAACGTGTTGATCACGAGGGGCGCGAAGCTTTCCGCCGGCCGCTAACGTCCTTGTCAACAACGTTCCGGCAGCCGCCCGCGCCGCGACGCCGTCCCTTGGTCGTCGCAGGTCACGTCCCCCAGGGCGGTGGTCGCCGGAGCCGTACTCCAGCGGTCCGAGGGGGCCGTCTACATAACGCACGGCACTACGGGCGAGGTGGTTCAACCCACCTCGCCCGTAGTGTGTGTAACCTCGGTCACCCTCGTCGCCGGCCCCGCGCCGCAGGTCGGGACGCGCGGCTGGCAAAGTGGTCGGGCGTGACTGACAACCCGCCGCCGGTCTTGCGCGCCGGCCTGGACAAGCAGCCGGCCGAGGTCGCCGCGATGTTCGACGGCGTGGCCGGCCGGTACGACCTGACCAACACGGTGATCTCCTTCGGCCAGGACCGCCGGTGGCGCCGGGCCACCCGGGCGGCGCTCGACCTGCTTCCCGGCGACCGGGTGCTCGACGTCGGCGCCGGCACCGGCGTCTCCACCGCCGAACTCGGCCGGGGTGGCGTGTGGGCGGTCGGCTCGGACATCTCGCTCGGTATGCTGCGGGCCGGCCGGCGGGCCCGTCCGCAGGTGCCACTGCTCGCCGGGGACGCCCTGGCGTTGCCGTTCCGGGACGCCACCTTCGACGCGGTGACCATCTCGTTCGCGCTGCGCAACGTGGTCGACACCGACGCCGCGTTGGCCGAGCTGGCCCGGGTGACCCGGCCCGGCGGACGGCTGGTGGTGTGCGAGTTCAGTCAGCCGACCAGTCCCGCCTTCCGGACGCTCTACCTGTCCTATCTGATGCGGTCGCTGCCGGCGGTGACCCGTGCGGTGGCGAGCAACCCGGACGCGTACGTCTATCTGGCCGAGTCCATCCGGCAGTGGCCGGACCAGGCAGCGCTCGCCGGGCGGATCACGGCGGCGGGGTGGCGGTCGGCGCAGTGGCGCAATCTCACCGGTGGAATCGTGGCGCTGCACCGCGCCACCCGGCGGTAGCGCCGTGCCACCTGGAAGTAGCGCCGTGCTGCCGTACGCCGGATCCGGGTGTTCGGGCGACGGGTCGGTTACTCCTCGGTGTCCGTCGATGGGTGATTCCGGGTCGTCGGTCACCCGCCGAGGTCGCTACCTCGCAGGGTTAGGGTCGCCTAACCGATTGCCGCCCTGTTAACGGTTCTAGACTCACCTGCGAGACGGCTTGTGAAGCATTTCACGAGCGACTGGGAGGCGAACGGGAGGTGGCTGTGAGCGAGACCGAAGCCGATGTGATCGTCGTCGGGGCGGGCCCTGGCGGTTCCGCGACCGCCTTCCACCTTGCCCGGCACGGCGTACGGGTGCTCCTGCTGGAGAAGACCACCTTCCCACGGGAGAAGGTCTGTGGTGACGGGCTCACGCCGCGTGCCGTCAAACAGTTGATCAAGTTGGGTGTCGACACCTCGCCCGAGGCCGGCTGGCTGCGCAACCGTGGCCTGCGGGTGATCGGCGGCGGCATCCGGCTCGAGCTCGACTGGCCGGACCTGGCCAGCTTCCCCAACTACGGCCTGGTCCGGACCCGACTGGACTTCGATGACCTGCTGGCCAGACAGGCGGTCGAGGCGGGCGCGGTGCTGCACACCGGCACCAACGTGGTGGCTCCGGTGCTGGACGCCACCGGGCGGGCGGTCGGCGTGACCGCCGAGGTCGGCCCGGACAAGCAGCCGGTCACCTTCCATGCCCCGTTGATCGTCGCCGCGGACGGGGTGTCCGGCCGGTTCCCGCTCGCCATGGGGCTGGCCAAGCGCGAGGACCGGCCGATCGGGGTCGCGGTCCGGCGGTACTACCGGTCGCCGGTGCGGCATCGGGACGAGTATCTGGAGTCCTGGCTTGAGCTGCGCAGCCGGGAGGGCGGCGAGAAGCTGCTGCCCGGCTACGGCTGGATCTTCGGCATGGGCGACGGTCGGGTCAACGTCGGTCTGGGCGTGCTCAACTCGTCCAGCGCCTTCGGTAAGACGAACTACCGGCGGATGCTGACCGACTGGCTGGGCAGCACGCCACCGGACTGGGGGCTGGCCGACGAGACCAACGCCGACGGCCCGATTCTCGGCGCGGCCCTGCCGATGGGCTTCAACCGGGTTCCGCACTACGCCCGGGGAGTCCTGCTGGTCGGTGACTCCGGCGGTATGGTCAACCCGTTCAACGGTGAAGGCATCGCGTACGCGATGGAGTCCGGTGAGCTGGCCGCCGAGGTGGCGGTGCAGGCGTTGGCCCGGCCGGCCGGCGTCGACCGGGAGCGGGCGCTGGCGCACTACCCGAACGAGCTGAAGGCTCGCTACGGCGGCTACTACCGGCTCGGGAACATCTTCGTGAAGTTGATCGGCAACCCACAAATCATGCGAATCGCTACCAAGCACGGCATGCCGCACCCGACACTGATGCGGTTCGTGCTGAAGCTGCTGGCGAACCTGACCGATCCGCGTGGCGGGGACGCGATGGACCGGATGATCAACGCGATGACCAAGGTGGCTCCGGCCGTGTGAGGCCGCCGGCAGCACCCCGGGCCGTCGGCCCACCGCAGTAGTCGCCAGGATGGGGCAACGACGCCCGGTCCCGGCGGGAGACATCACAGATCGCTGAAACTGACCGCGGGCAGGGAAGGACGAGCAGGAGAAACCCATGTCGCTCTCGCCTTACATACCCATCGTCGGGGTGTTCGCCCTCGCCTCGGCCTTCGCGTTGTTCTCGGTGGCGGCCGCCCGGCTGGCCGGGCCGCTGCGCTACAACCGGGCCAAGCTCGAAGCGTACGAGTGTGGGATCGAGCCCAGCCCGGAGCCGGTCGGCGGCGGTCGGATCCCGATCAAGTTCTATCTGACCGCGATGATGTTCATCATCTTCGACATCGAGATCATCTTTCTGATCCCGTGGGCGGTCTCGCTGGACCCGCTCGGCGCGTTCGGCTACGTCGCGGTCTCGCTGTTCATCGTCGCCGTCTCGGTCGCCTATGTGTACGAGTGGCGGCGCGGCGGGCTCGACTGGGACTGACGGAGGAACCATGGGAATCGAGGAGAAACTCCCCGCCGGCGTACTGCTCACCTCGGTGGAGAAGCTGGTCAACTGGTCCCGCAAGACCTCCGTCTGGGGGGCGACCTTCGGCCTGGCCTGCTGCGCGATCGAGATGATGGCGGCCGGTGCCCCGCACTACGACATGGGTCGCTGGGGCATGGAGGTGTTCCGGGCCTCGCCCCGGCAGGCCGACCTGATGATCGTCGCCGGCCGGGTCAGCCAGAAGATGGCCCCGGTGCTGCGGCAGATCTACGACCAGATGGCCGAGCCCCGCTGGGTGCTGTCGATGGGGGTCTGCGCCTCCAGCGGCGGCATGTTCAACAACTACGCCATCGTGCAGGGCGTGGACCACGTGGTGCCGGTCGACATGTACCTGCCCGGCTGCCCGCCCCGTCCGGAGATGCTCATCGACGCGGTTCTCAAGCTGCGCGAGAAGATCGGCCACGAGCCGCTCGGCCCGAACGGCCGCAAGATGCTGGAGGCCCGCCGGGCCCGCGGTGACGTGCCGGTGGTCGCGCCCGGGGCGATGCCGTCGTCGTACCGCTCCGACAAGGCCCGCCGGGCCGAGTGGGAGCAGGCCGTCCGGGAAGGCCGCGAGGAGCAGTTGCGGATCGAGAACTGGATGAAGGCCCAGAACCACCTGCACGCCCGGGAGCGGCTGAAGTGATTCCCGCCTCGACCAGCGAAAGGACGATCCAGTGACCGGGCCGACCAACGCGCCCAGTGAGCAGCCGGGCGGTGGCGTACCTGCCGCCGCCCCGCCGGTCGGGGCGACCAGCGGCGCGCCGGCCGAGTTCCCACCGGCCAGCGGGGCCGGCCGGGGAATGTTCGGCATCCAGGGCTCCGGCGACACGTCCGGCTTCGGCGGCCTGGTCCGCCGCCGGTCCAGCGTGGCCGGCACCGAGCGGCCGTACGGCGGCTACTTCGACGAGGTGTGCGACGCCCTCGAGGAGGCGTACCCGGCCTTCGCCGATGCGATCGAGAAGGTCGTGGTCGACCGGGGTGAGCTGACCCTGCACATCAAGCCGGAGCGGATCGCCGAGGTCTGCCGGGTGATGCGTGACGACGAGGCGCTGCGTTTCGAGCTCTGCTCCTCGGTGTCCGGGGCGGACTACCTGGGTGCCGACGAGCGTCGGCTGCACGTCGTCTACCAGCTGACCTCGATGACCTACCGGCGCCGGGTCCGGCTGGAGGCGGCGGTCACCGCCGAGGATCCGCACCTGCCGAGCGTCACCGCCGTCTACCCGACCGCCGACTGGCAGGAGCGGGAGACGTACGACATGTTCGGCGTCGTCTTCGACGGCCACCCGGCGCTGACCCGGATCCTGATGCCGGACGACTGGGAGGGTCACCCGCAGCGCAAGGACTACCCGCTGGGCGGCGTCCCGGTGGAGTACAAGGGCGCCGAGATCCCACCGCCGGACAAGCGGAGGAGCTACCAATGACGGCCGGATACGCAACCGAACGCGAGACCGACGAGGGCAAGGTCTTCACCGTCACCGGTGGCGACTGGGACACCGTGGTCGGCGGTACGGACCCGCTCACCGACGAGCGGATCATCGTCAACATGGGGCCGCAGCACCCGTCCACGCACGGGGTGCTGCGCCTGGTGCTGGAGCTGGAGGGGGAGACTGTCCGGGAGGCCCGGACGGTCGTCGGCTACCTGCACACCGGGATCGAGAAGAACCTCGAGTACCGCAACTGGGTGCAGGGCACCACGTTCGTCACCCGGATGGACTACCTGGCGCCGATCTTCAACGAGACGGCGTACAGCCTGGCGGTGGAGAAGCTGCTCGGGATCACCGACGACGTCACCGAGCGGGCGAACACCATCCGGGTGCTGATGATGGAGCTCAACCGGATCTCCTCGCACCTGATCTGGCTGGGCACCACCGGCCTGGAGCTCGGCGCGATCTCGATCATGCTGTACTGCTTCCGGGAGCGCGAGTACATCCTGGAGATTTTCGAGCTGGTCTCCGGGCTGCGGATGAACATGGCCTACGTGCGGCCCGGCGGGGTCGCCCAGGACGTGCCGGACGAGGCGATCGCCAAGATCCGCGAGTTCCTCAAGGTGATGCCGAAGCGGCTCAAGGAGTACGAGGACCTGCTCTCCGGGCAGCCGATCTGGTTGGAGCGGACGCAGAACGTCGCGGTGCTCGACGTCACCGGTTGCCTCGCGCTGGGCGTCACCGGGCCGGTGCTGCGCTCCGCCGGCCTGGCCTGGGACCTGCGCAAGACCATGCCGTACTGCGGCTACGAGGACTACGAGTTCGACGTGCCGACCACGCCGACCGCCGACGTCTGGGGCCGTTACCTGGTCCGGATGGCGGAGATGCGCGAGTCGCTGAAAATCATCGAGCAGGCGTTGGACCGGCTGAAGCCCGGTCCGATCATGGTCGCCGACAAGAAGATCGCCTGGCCGGCGCAGCTGGCCATCGGCGTGGACGGCATGGGTAACTCGCTGGAGCACGTCGCCAAGATCATGGGTCAGTCGATGGAGTCGCTGATCCACCACTTCAAGCTGGTGACCGAGGGCTTCCGGGTGCCGCCCGGCCAGGTGTACGTCGGCATCGAGTCGCCCCGCGGCGAGTTGGGCGTGCACGCCGTCTCCGACGGCGGCACCAGGCCGTACCGGGTGCACTACCGAGAACCGAGCTTCGTCAATCTCCAGGCGATCCCGGCCATGGCCGAGGGCGGGCTGCTCGCCGACGTGATCGCCGGAGGCGCCTCGTTGGACCCCGTGATGGGTGGGTGTGACCGCTGATGGGCTTCAGTCAGGAAACGCACGACCGGGCCCGAAAGATCATCGCCCGCTACCCGGCGGATCGCTCCCGGTCGGCACTGCTGCCCCTGCTGCACCTGGTGCAGTCCGAGGAGGGCTACGTCTCGCCGGCCGGCGTCGAGTTCTGCGCTGAAGCGCTGGGCATCAACAAGGCCCAGGTCAGCGCGGTCGCCACCTTCTACACCATGTACAAGCGCCGGCCCACCGGCGACTGGCTGGTCAGCGTCTGCACCAACACCATGTGCGACGTGCTCGGTGGCCAGCGGGTGTACGACGCGCTCAGCGAGCACCTCGGGGTCGGGCACGAGGAGACCACCGCCGACGGCACCATCACCCTGGAGCACGCCGAGTGCCTGGCCGCCTGCGACTACGGCCCGGTGATGACGGTCAACTACGACTTCTTCGACAAGGTCGACCCGGACGTCGCGCTCGGCGTCGTCGAGGAGTTGCGCGCCGGCGGCCGCCCGGCACCCACCCGAGGTGCCCGGCTGTGCCCGCTGAAGGAGATGTCGCTGCAGCTGGCCGGCTTCTCCGACACCCGTGAGGGCGCGGTCGCCGACGGACCGGCCGGCGACCCAACGCTGCGCGGCCTGCGGCTGGCCCAGCAGCACGGCGTCTCGGTCGCCGGCTTCGACCCGAACACGCCGATCAGCGGCGACGCCCCTGCCCCGGCACCCAGCCGGCCGGCGCCGGCAGCGACCGGCAGCACCGCACCGGACGTCAAGGCACCACAGGCCAAGTCGCCGGAGATTCGGGCCGCCGAGACCCGCGCCCCGGACGCGAAGACCCCGGCCCCGGACGCCCCCGGCACCACGGTGCCGACCGACCGGGCCGAGCCGGACAGCGACGCCGAGGCCGCCGAGTCGGCCGGCGCCGCCGCCAACCCGCCCGCCGGTGACGCCAAACCGGCCGGCGACAACTCGCAGCCACAGCGCGGGTCGCTGCGGGACGCGCGCAGCGAGGAGGGCACCCGATGACCCAGCCGCGACCGGAAACCCTGCAGAAGCTGACCCCGGTGCTGACTAAGCGTTGGCTGTCACCGGATGCCTGGAAGATCGATGTTTACCAGCAGCTCGACGGCTACGCCGCGCTGCGCAAGGTGCTGACCGGTACGCCGGACGGCCGAGGCCGCGACGCCGACCCGGTGCACCCGGACGACCTGATCAAGCTGATCAAGGACTCCGGGCTGCGCGGCCGGGGCGGGGCCGGCTTCCCCACCGGCCTCAAGTGGGGGTTCATCCCACAGGGTGACGGCAAGCCGCACTACCTGGTGGTCAACGCCGACGAGGGCGAGCCGGGCACCTGCAAGGACCTGCCGCTGATGATGTATGACCCGCACTCGCTGGTCGAAGGCGTCATCATCGCCTCGTACGCGATCCGGGCCAGCCGCGCCTACATCTACATCCGGGGTGAGGCGGTGCACGCCGCCCGCCGGCTGCGCAACGCGGTCGACGAGGCGTACCGGGCCGGCTATCTCGGCAAGGACATCCTCGGCTCCGGGTTCGACCTGGACCTGGTGGTGCACAGCGGGGCGGGTGCCTACATCTGCGGCGAGGAGACGGCACTGCTGGACTCCCTCGAAGGGTTCCGTGGCCAGCCCCGGCTGCGTCCGCCGTTCCCGGCCACCCACGGCCTGTACGCCTGCCCGACGGTGGTCAACAACGTCGGCACCATCTCCAGCGTGCCGTACATCGTGCTCGGTGGCGCCGCCTGGTGGAAGAGCATGGGTACGGAGAAGTCGTCCGGCCCGATGATCTATTCGCTGTCCGGCCGGATCGCCAACCCGGGGCAGTACGAGTGCTCGATGGGCATCACCCTGCGCGAGCTGATCGAGCTGGCCGGCGGGATGCAGCCCGGTCACGAGCTGCGGTTCTGGACGCCGGGCGGGTCGTCGACCCCGCTGCTCACCGCCGAGCACCTGGACGTACCGCTGGACTTCGAAGGGGTGGCCGGCGCCGGCTCGATCCTCGGCACCACCGCCACCCAGATCTTCTCCGACCAGGACTGCCCGGTGTACGCCACCTACCGGTGGCTGGAGTTCTACCACCACGAGTCGTGCGGCAAGTGCACCCCGTGCCGGGAGGGCAACTACTGGATGGTGCGGGTCTTTCGGCGGATCCTCGCCGGTCAGGGCACCCACGAGGACCTGGACACCCTGCTCGACACCTGCGACAACATCCTCGGCCGCTCGTTCTGCGGCCTCGGCGACGGCGCGACCAGCTCGGTGACGTCCTCGCTGAAGTACTTCAAGCAGGACTACCTCGACTACATCGAGGGCCGCACGGCACCGAAGCTGTCGGAGAAAGCATTGGTAGGTGCGCACTAATGGCAGAGGTAGCCAAGACCACCGAGACGGTGACGTTGACCATCGACGGCGTCGAGGTCACCGCGCCCAAGGGTGCACTGCTGATCCGGGTCGCCGAGAAGCTGGGCATCGAAATCCCCCGGTTCTGCGACCATCCGCTGCTCGCCCCGGCCGGCGCCTGCCGGCAGTGCCTGGTCGACGTGGAGGGGCAGCGTAAGCCGGTTGCCTCCTGCACCCAGACCGTCGCCGACGGCATGGTGGTCCGCACCCAGCTCACCTCCGAGGTGGCCAAGAAGGCCCAGCAGGGGATCATGGAGCTGCTGCTGGTCAACCACCCGCTCGACTGCCCGATGTGCGACAAGGGCGGCGAGTGCCCGCTGCAGAACCAGGCGATGTCGACCGGCCGGCCGGACTCCCGCTTCCACGAACACAAGCGGGAGTACCCGAAGCCCGTCGAGATCTCCAGCCAGGTGCTGCTGGATCGCGAGCGCTGCGTGCTCTGCCAGCGTTGCACCCGGTTCTCCGAGGAGATCGCCGGTGACGCCTTCATCGACCTGATGGACCGTTCCTCCGGCGAGCAGATCAACGTCTACCGGGACGAGGCGTTCGGCGCGGAACCGACACCGGACGGTGAGGGCGACGGCGACGTGCCGTTCAACTCCTACTTCTCCGGCAACACGGTGCAGATCTGCCCGGTCGGGGCGCTCACCGGTGCCCAGTACCGGTTCCGGGCCCGCCCGTTCGACCTGGTCTCCTCGCCGAGCGTCTGCGAGCACTGTTCGGCCGGCTGCGCGCAGCGCACCGACCACCGGCGCGGCAAGGTGATGCGCCGGCTGGCCGGCGACGACCCGGCGGTCAACGAGGAGTGGAACTGCGACAAGGGCCGGTGGGGGTTCCGCTACGCCACCGCCACCGACCGGCTCACCACCCCGCTGGTCCGCGACGCCGACACCGGTGAGCTGAGGGAGGCGTCCTGGAGCGAGGCCCTGGCGGTCGCCGCCGACGGGCTGCGCAACGCCCGCGACGGGGCGTACGGCGTCGGGGTGCTCACCGGTGGTCGGCTCACCGTCGAGGACGCCTACGCGTACGCCAAGTTCGCCCGGGTGGCGCTGCGCACCAACGACATCGACTTCCGGGCCCGACCGGTCACCGGTACCGCCGGCTCCACCGAGGAGGCCGACTTCCTGGCCGCCCGGGTGGCCGGCGGGTCCGACGTCACCTACGCCGACATCGAGCGGGCCCCGGTGGTGGTGATCGCCGGGCTGGAGCCGGAGGAGGAGTGCCCGATCCTCTTCCTGCGGCTGCGCAAGGCGTACACCAAGAAGGGGCTGCGGGTGATCGCCCTGGCCCCGTACCTGAGCCGGGGCCTGGAGAAGCTGGGCGCCACGTTGGTGCCGACCGTGCCCGGCGACGAGGCGCGGCTGCTCACCGACGACCGCGCGGTCACCGAGGCGCTCGGCCGGTCCGGCGCGATCCTGTTCGTCGGCGAGCGGCTGGCCACCGTACCCGGTGGGTTGTCGACCGCTGGCGCGGTCGCCGAGCGGGCCGGCGCAAAGCTGGCCTGGGTGCCACGCCGGGCCGGCGACCGGGGCGCGGTCGACGCCGGCTGCCTGCCGAACCTGCTGCCCGGCGGCCGTCCGGTCGCCGACGCGGCCGCGCGGGCGGAGCTGACCGGGGCCTGGGACATCGGCGCCGGGACCATCCCGTCCGAGCCGGGCCGCGACGTCGACGCGATCGTCGCGGCGACCGCCGCCGGCCAGATCGGCGCACTGGTCGTCGGCGGGGTCGATCCGGCCGACCTGGCCGACCCGCGGCTGGCCGAGCAGGCGCTCGACGCGGTGCCGTTCCTGGTCAGTCTGGAGATCCGACACAGCGCGGTGACCCGCCGCGCGGACGTCGTCCTGCCGGTGGCACCGGCGGTGGAGAAGGCCGGCAGCTACCTCGACTGGGAGGGCCGGCTGCGCACCTTCGAGGCAGTGCTGACCACCACCGCGATGGCCGACTCCCGGGTGCTCGACGCGATCGCCGCCCAGCTCGGTGTCGCACTCGGCACCGGCGAGGTCAACCTGATCCGCCGGGAGCTCGGAGCGCTGCCGGCCACCAAGGCGCAGCGTCCCGGGCTGCCGCTGGTCGACCCGACGGCACCGGCCAGCCCGGGTGCCGGCGAGGCGGTGCTGGCGACCTGGCACCACCTGATCGACCTCGGCACCCTCACCGACGGTGACCCCTACCTGGATGGCACCGCACGGCCGCCGGTGGTCCGGCTGGCCAAGTCGCTGGCCGGGGCGCTCGGGGTGGCCGACGGGGACCCGGTCACCGTCGGCACCGACCGGGGCGCGGTCACCCTGCCGGCGGCGGTCACCGATCTGCTGCCCGACGGGGTGGTCTGGCTACCGACGAACTCACCCGGCTCGACGGTGCGCCGCAGCCTCGGCGCGGTCTCCGGCGCACTGGTCAAGGTCAGCGCCGCCACCGGCTCGGACGGCACGGTCGCCGGATCGGACGGCAACGGGCGGATCAGCCACAACGGCGCGACGAACCCGAACCTAGGGGGTCTGCGGTGAACCCACTGGCACAGGAACCGACGCTGTCCGACTTCGGGCTGGACCCCTGGTGGCTGATCCTGATCAAGGTGGTCTTCGCCTTCGTCTTCGGGCTGCTGGGCACCCTGCTCGGGGTCTGGTTCGAGCGGCGGGTGGTCGGCCGGATGCAGGTCCGTCCCGGCCCCAACCAGGCCGGCCCGTTCGGCCTGCTGCAGACCCTGGCCGACGGGCTGAAGATGGCCTTCAAGGAGGACATCCTCCCCAAGGCGTCGGACAAGGTGGTCTACTTCTTCGCCCCGACGATCTCGGTGATCTGTGCGGTCACCGCGCTGTCGGTGATCCCGTTCGGGCCGATGGTGAGCATCTTCGGCACCCGGACCCCACTTCAGGTCACCGACGTGCCGGTGGCGGTGCTGGTGCTGCTGGCCTGCTCGTCGATGGGTGTGTACGGGCTGGTGCTCGGCGGCTGGGCGTCCGGGTCGACGTACCCGCTGCTCGGTGGCCTGCGCTCGACGGCGCAGGTGATCTCGTACGAGATCGCGCTCGGGTTGTCGGTGGTCGGCGTCTTCATGACCGCCGGCACCATGTCGACCAGCGGGATCGTCGCCGCCCAGTCCGGCGGTGACCTGTTCACCTCGATCGCCGGGTTCGACCTGTACGCCCCGGGCTGGTACGCGATCCTGCTGCTGCCCAGTTTCATCATCTTCTTCATCGCCGCGGTGGCGGAGACCAACCGGGCACCGTTCGACCTGCCCGAGGCGGAGTCCGAGCTGGTCGCCGGCTACATGACCGAGTACAGCTCGCTGAAGTTCGCGCTGTTCATGCTCTCCGAGTACGTCGCCATGGTGACCATGTCGGCGGTGACGGTGACGCTGTTCCTCGGCGGCTGGCGGGCCCCCTGGCCGATCAGCATCTGGGACGGGGCGAACAGCGGCTGGTGGCCGATGCTCTGGTTCATGGGCAAGGTGATCGCGCTGATCTTTGTCTTCGTCTGGCTCCGTGGCACCCTGCCCCGGCTGCGCTACGACCAGTTCATGCGGTTCGGCTGGAAGGTGCTGCTGCCGATCAACCTGGCCTGGATCCTGGCCCTCGGCGGGATCCGGGTGACCAGCGGCTGGGAGCGCAACGACCGGCTGATCGCGATCGGTATCCCGGTCGCCATCCTGCTCGCCGTGGTGATCTTCTGGCCGACGCGCAAGGAGCGGCCGGCGCCGACCCTGCAGGAGCAGGTCGACTCCCGGCCGCCGGGCAGCTTCCCGCTGCCCCCGATGGACCTGCAGGTCCCGCCCAGCCCGCGGGCCAAGCGGGCGGTAGCCGAACGGGAGCCGGCCCAGGTCGGTCCCGCCACCGACGACAAGGAGGTGTGACGTGGGCGCGATCACGGGAACGTTCAAGGGCTTCGGGGTCACCTTCTCCCACATGTTCCGCAAGGTGGTCACCACCGACTACCCGTTCAAGCCGCCGGTGTCCGCGCCGCGCTACCACGGCCGGCACATCCTCAACCGGCACCCGGACGGGCTGGAGAAGTGCATCGGCTGTGAGCTGTGCGCCTGGGCCTGCCCGGCCGACGCGATCTACGTCGAGGGCGGCGACAACACTGAGGAGCAGCGGTTCTCCCCGGGTGAGCGGTACGCCAGCACGTACCAGATCAACTACGCCCGGTGCATCTTCTGCGGGCTGTGCATCGAGGCCTGCCCGACCCGTTCGTTGACCATGAGCAACGAGTACGAGTTGGCCCGCGACTCCCGGCAGGACCTGATCTTCACCAAGGAGCAGCTGCTGGCGCCGCTGCTGCCGGGGATGGAGCAGCCGCCGCACCCGATGCGGTTGGGCGACAGCGAGAAGGACTACTACGTCGGCGCGCTGACCAACCCGGGCACCTCGGCGGGTGCCGAACGGGCGCCCTGGTCGGAGCAGGGCACCCAGGACGGCTCGGGGACGACGGGAGAGGGCAAGCCATGACCGAGCTCGCAGCGGAGGTCTCCACCGGGGAGGCGGTGACCTTCTGGATTCTGGCTCCGCTCGCGCTGCTCGGCGCGATCGGCATGGTGTGGGCCCGCAACGCGGTGCACTCCGCGCTCTGGCTGGTGCTGACCATGCTCTGCCTCGGCGTGTTCTACGTCGTGCAGGGTGGGCCGTTCATCGGCCTGGTGCAGATCATCGTCTACACCGGCGCGATCATGATGCTCTTCCTGTTCGTGCTGATGCTGGTCGGCCGGGACGCCTCCGACTCGCTGATCGAGACGCTGCGCGGGCAGCGGATCGCTGCGGTCGCCCTCGGCGTCGGCTTCGCCGCGCTGGTCGGCACCGGGCTGTACCGGGGCCTCGGCGGGGTACAGGCGGTCGGCCTGGAGCAGGCCAACGCGGACGGCAACGTGCAGGGCATCGCCGCCCTGCTGTTCGGCCGGTACCTGGTCGCGTTCGAGGTGACCGCAGCCCTGCTGACCACCGCCGCGATCGGCGCGCTGATCCTGGCGCACATCGAGAAGCGCAAGGAACAGCGGCGCGGCCAACCGGAGATGATGCGGGCCCGGTTCGCCCCCGGCAACTATCCCGGCCCGAAGCCAGGTCCGGGTGTCTACGCCACCTCCACCTCGGTGGCCACGCCCGGCCGGCTGCCGGACGGCACGCTCACCGACCGGAGCATCCCGGCGATCCTGCCGACGCGCGAACTCTCGCCCAGCGAGGCCGCCCCGAAGGGGACTGACAAATGACTCCGGACAACTACCTGATCCTGTCGGCGGTGCTGTTCACCATCGGCGCGGTCGGCGTGCTGGTCCGCCGCAACGCGATCGTGCTGTTCATGTGCATCGAATTGATGCTCAACTCCGCGAACCTGGCGCTGGTCACGTTCAGCCGGATCAACGGTGACCTCAACGGTCAGATCATCGCCTTCTTCGTGATGGTCGTGGCGGCAGCCGAGGTGGTCGTGGGGCTCGCCATCATCATGACCATCTTCCGGACTCGGCGCTCGGCGAGCGTCGACGACGCCAACCTGCTGAAGTACTAAAGGGGCCCACACGTGGAATCGACTGTGGAGTACGCCCAGGCCACGGGGCTGCTGAGTAGCGTGTGGCTGCTGGTGGCCATCCCGCTGGCCAGCGCGGCGATCCTGCTGCTGCTCGGCAAGCGCGCCGACAAGTGGGGACACTGGCTCGGGGTGGTCAGCGTCGGGGCGATCTTCGCCCTCGGCCTGACCTACTTCTTCCAGCTACGCGGCCTGGACAACCGGGCGGTCGAGCTAAGCCTGTGGGAGTTCATCGAGGTCGGTGGCCTGTCGGTGGACTTCGGGCTGCTGTTCGACCCGCTGTCGGCGGTCTTCGTGCTGCTGATCACCGGCGTGGGTTTCCTGATCCACGTGTACGCGGTCGAGTACATGTCGCACGACCCGGGACGACGGCGCTTCTTCGCGTACTTCAACCTGTTCGTCGCCGCGATGCTGGTGCTGGTGCTGGGCAACAACTACGTGATGCTGTTCCTCGGCTGGGAGGGCGTCGGTCTGGCGTCGTACCTGCTGATCTCGTTCTGGTACCACCTGCCGGCCGCGGCGACCGCCGGTAAGAAGGCATTCCTGATGAACCGGGTCGGCGACGCCGGCCTGGTGCTGGCGATCTTCCTGATGTTCGCCACGCTCGGGACCACCCAGTTCGAGGCGGTGTTCACCGGTGCCGGCGCGTTGGCCTCCGGCACCATCCTGGCGATGGGCCTGTTGCTGCTGCTCGGCGCCACCGGGAAGTCCGGCCAGTTCCCGCTGCAGGCGTGGTTGCCGGACGCGATGGAGGGCCCGACCCCGGTGTCGGCGCTGATCCACGCCGCCACGATGGTCACCGCCGGCGTCTACCTGATCGCCCGGTCCAACCCGATCTTCTCGGCCAACCCGACGCTGCAGACCGTGGTGGTCAGCGTGGGCGCGCTCACCCTGCTGATCGGCGCGGTCATCGGCTGCGCCAAGGACGACATCAAGCGGGTGCTGGCCTGGTCGACGGTCTCCCAGATCGGCTACATGTTCCTCGGGGTCGGGCTGGGCGGCGGCGCGTACGCGCTGGCGATCGTGCACCTGCTGGCGCACGGCTTCTTCAAGGCCGGGCTGTTCCTCGGTGCCGGCTCGGTGATGCACGGGATGAAGGACCAGACCGACATCCGGCGGTTCGGCGGCCTGTGGCGGCACATGAAGATCACCTGGGCGACCTTCGGGTTGGCCTGGCTGGCGATCATCGGCATCTGGCCGTTGTCCGGCTACTTCTCCAAGGAACCGATCATCGCGGCCGCCTTCGAGCGGGAGGACTGGACCGCCTGGCTGTTCGGCGGGGCCGCCCTGCTCGGTGCCGGGCTGACCGCCTTCTACATGACCCGGCTGTTCATTCTCACCTTCCACGGCCCGAAGCGGTGGACCGAAGACATCGACCACCCGCACGAGTCGCCGGCGCTGATGTGGGTGCCGCTGGTCCTGCTGGCGGTCGGGTCGGTGGCCGCCGGCTGGCTGATGTCCACCTCGGTGCCCGAGTGGCTGACCCCGGTGCTGGGCGCCGAGGAGGGCCACCACGAGGCGGTGCTGTCGCACGGCGTGGTCACCATCCTGGCGCTGGTGATCACGGTGCTCGGCGCGCTGCTCGGCTGGCTGCTGTTCCGCACCGGCACCGCCGAGCAGGAGCAGCCGGCCGGGGTGCTGGTCACCGCCGCCCGGCACAACCTCTACACCGACGCGGTCAACCGGGTGGTGTTCGAAAAGCCGGGCATCTTCCTCACCCGGGCGCTGGTCTTCCTCGACAACCGGGGAGTCGACGGCCTGGTCAACGGCCTCGCCGCCGTGATCGGTGGCAGCTCCGGGCGGCTACGGCGGCTGCAGACCGGCTTCGTGCGCTCGTACGCGATGTCCGTGCTCGCCGGTGCCTTCGTGGTGGTCGCGGCGTTCCTCGCCCTGCAGATGGGATGGCTGGCGTGAACGACTTTCCGTTCCTCTCGGTGCTGACCGTGGCGCCGCTGGTCGGCGCGCTCGTGGTGGCGCTCGTCCCGCGCCGCCAGGGGGAGCTGGCCAAGTGGCTGGCGCTCGGCTGGTCGGTGGCGGTACTGGTGCTGTCACTGGTGATGTGGTTCGCCTTCACCGTCGGCGGCGACCGGTTCCAGTTCCGTGAGTCCTACCCGTGGATCCCCAACTGGGGGGTGAACTTCACCTTCGCGGCCGACGGCATCGCGCTGGTCATGCTGATGCTGATCGCGGTGCTGGTGCCGCTGGTGATCCTCGCCTCCTGGCACGACGCGGAGGCGTCGAAGCGGTCGGTGCCGGTCTACTTCGGCCTGCTGCTGCTGCTCGAAGGCACGATGATCGGCGTCTTCGCCGCCGCCGACATCTTCCTGTTCTACGTGTTCTTCGAGGTCATGCTGGTGCCGATGTACTTCCTGATCGGCAGCTACGGCGGCCACCAGCGGCAGTACGCGGCGGTGAAGTTCTTCCTCTACTCGCTGGTCGGCGGTCTGTTCATGCTGGCCGCGGTGATCGGGCTGTGGGTGGTCGGCGGGCAGACCTTCGACTGGCAGGCGCTCAGCGAGATCGACATGTCCACCGGCGTGGAACGCTGGCTGTTCCTCGGCTTCTTCGTGGCGTTCGCGATCAAGGCGCCGTTCTTCCCGTTCCATACCTGGCTGCCGGACGCCGGTGGTGCCGCGCCGGCCGGATCGGCCGCGCTGCTGGTCGGCGTGATGGACAAGGTCGGTACGTTCGGCATCCTGCGCTACTGCCTGGGGCTGTTCCCGGAGGCGTCGCAGTGGTTCGCCCCGTGGGCGCTGGCTCTGGCCGTGATCGGCATCATCTACGCGGCCCTGCTGGCGGTCGGTCAGAACGACCTGAAGCGGCTGGTGTCGTACACCTCGATCTCACACTTCGGTTTCATCGGGGTCGGCATCTTCGCGTTCACCACCCAGGCCGGCACCGGCGCGGTGCTCTACATGGTCAACCACGGGCTCGCCACCGGCCTGCTCTTCCTGGTCGTCGGGATGTTCGTGGCCCGGCGCGGCTCCGCACTGATCAGCGACTTCGGCGGGGCCGGCAAAATGGTCCCGGTGCTCGCCGGGGTGTTCTTCTTCGCCGGTCTGGCGTCGCTGGCGCTGCCCGGCACCGCTCCGTTCATCTCCGAGTTCCTGGTGCTGATCGGCACCTTCTCGGTGAACAAACCGGTCGCGGTGATCGCCACCCTCGGCATCATTCTGGCTGCGGCGTACGTGCTGTGGATGGTGCAGCGCACCACCCAGGGCACGTTGAACCCGGCGCTGACCACGGTCGACGGCATGAAGCGGGACATCACCCTGCGGGAGAAGGTCGTGGTGGCTCCGCTGATCGCCCTGATCCTGCTGTTCGGCTTCTACCCGAAGCCGTTGACCGACGTCATCAACCCGGCCATCGAGGCGACGTTGTTCGACGACGTCGGCACGTCCGACCCCGCCCCGACCGAGGGCGTAATCCAGGAGGCGGCCCGGTGAGCGAGTTCTCATCCCCCGCGATCGACTACGCGGCTATCTCGCCGATGCTGATCCTGTTCGGCGCGGCGATGATCGGCGTCCTCGTCGAGGCGTTCGTGCCCCGCTCACTGCGCAACCCGGTACAGCTGGTGCTGGCCCTGGCCAGCATGGTCGGCGCGCTGGTGGCGGTGGTCCTGCAGGGCAGTACCCGGACGGTGACGGCCGGTGAGGCGATCGCGGTCGACGGCCCCACGCTGTTCCTGCAGGGCGCGATCCTGGTGCTCGGCGTGATGGCGATGCTACTGATCGGCGAGCGGTCGCTGGAGACCGGCGGCGCCTTCGTCGCCCAGGCTGCGGTCGTGGTCAACTCGGCCGAGGACCGCAAGCAGGCGACCGGCCGGTCCGGTGCGACCGAGGTCTACCCGTTGGCGCTGTTCGCCCTCGCCGGCATGTTGCTGTTCGTCGCGGCCAACGACCTGCTGACCATGTTCATCGCCCTGGAGGCGTTCTCGCTGCCGCTGTACCTGCTCTGCGCGCTGGCCCGGCGGCGGCGGCTGCTCAGCCAGGAGGCCGCGCTCAAGTACTTCATGCTGGGCGCCTACTCGTCGGCGTTCTTCCTGTTCGGGCTGGCGCTGACCTACGGCTTCACCTCCGGGGTGGACAGCCCGACCGGGCCCGGGGTCGACTTCGCCACCATCCGGGCGGCGGTGGAGACCTCGCAGTCCAGCCCGGTGCTGTTGTTCGCCGGCATCGCGCTGATCTCGGTCGGCCTGCTGTTCAAGGCGACCGCCGCCCCGTTCCACGTCTGGGCCCCGGACGTCTACCAGGGGGCACCGACGCCGGTGACCGGCTTCATGGCTGCCTGCACCAAGGTCGCCGCGTTCGGCGCGCTGCTGCGGGTGCTGCACGTGGCCTTCTACGGGGCCGCCTGGGACTTCACCCCGGTGCTGGGCACGGTGGCCATCCTGACCATGCTGGTCGGGGCGATCCTGGCGGTCACCCAGACCGACATCAAGCGGCTGCTGGCGTACTCCTCGGTGGCCAACGCCGGATACCTGCTGGTCGGTGTGCTGTCGCTGTCCGCCGAGGGCCTGGCCAGCACGATGTTCTACCTGGTGGCGTACGGCTTCATCGTGCTCGCCGCGTTCGCGGTGGTCACCCTGGTCCGCGACGCCGACGGCGAGGCCACCCACCTGTCCCGCTGGGCGGGGCTGGGCCGACGGTCTCCGGTGTTCGCCGGCATCTTCACCTTCATCCTGCTGGCGTTCGCCGGCATCCCGTTGACCAGCGGCTTCACCAGCAAGTTCGCCGTCTTCGGGGCGGCGGTCGGGGACGGCCAGATCTGGCTGGTGATCGCCGGTGTGGTGACCAGCATGATCCTCGCCTTCCCGTACCTGCGGGTGGTGGTGATGATGTGGCTGAGCGAGCCGAGCGACGCCACCCCGACGGTGGTGATCCCCGGTGCGCTGACCTCGGCGGCGCTGATGATCGGGGTTCTGGCCACCCTGCTGCTCGGGGTCGCACCGGGAGCGCTGCTGGATCTGACCAGCAACGCCGCCGAGTTTGTCCGATGAACCACCTCACCCGCCCCCAACCTGGGCTGCCACCGCCGCTGTGGCATGGTTGGGGGTGTGGTGAGGACGGCTGACGGCAGCTCCTTCGCGTCCGGCGCGGGAGCGGTGACCTCGATCGGGATCGACATCGTCGACCCGCAGCTGCAGGCGTCCGTCGCCGGGATCCTGGCCGGAGTCGAGGTCGAGCTGCGCGACAGCGTGTTCAGCGCCGACCCGTTCGTCACCGAGGCGGCCCGACATCTGGTCGAGGCCGGCGGCAAACGGTTCCGCCCGTTGCTGGTGGCGCTCGGTGCGCACTTCGGCGACCCGGCGGCACCACTGGTGGTGCCGGCGGCGGTGGTGATGGAGCTGACCCACCTGGCGACGCTCTACCACGACGACGTGATGGATGAGGCGTTGGTGCGTCGCGGCGCACCGAGCGCCAACTCGCGGTGGACCAACTCGGTGGCGATCCTGGTCGGGGACTACCTGTTTGCCCGGGCCGCCGACCTCGCAGCGGACCTCGGTATCGAGGCGGTACGGCTGCAGGCCCGCACGTTCGCCCGGCTGGTGCACGGTCAGATCGCCGAGACGGTCGGCCCGCATGGCGGCGAGCCTTCGGTCGACCACTACCTGCAGGTGATCGGGGACAAGACCGGGTCGTTGATCGCGACGTCCGCACGGTTCGGCGGGATGTTCGGTGGCGCGGCAGCGGAGCACGTCGAGGCCCTGGCCGGGTACGGCGAGACCATCGGGGTGGCGTTCCAGCTATCCGACGATCTGCTCGACATCGCGTCGGACTCCGCCCAGTCGGGCAAGACACCCGGCACCGACCTGCGCGAAGGGGTGCATACGCTTCCGGTGCTCTACGCGCTCGGCTCGGACGACGGTGACGCCGCCTCCCGACGGTTGCGGGAGATCCTGGCCGCCGGTCCGGTCACCGACGACGACCTGCACGCCGAGGCGCTGGGCCTGCTGCGCGAGTCACCGGCGCTGAAGCGGGCCCGGGAGACGGTACGCGGCTACGCTGAGGAGGCCCGGTCCCGGCTCGCGCCGCTGCCACCCGGCCCGGCGCGGCAGGCGATGCAGTCGCTGTGCGACTTCATCGCCGACCGGACGAACTAGCCGGGTGGCCGGGGTCCGGTCCTGGTCCGGTCCGGTTGCCCGGGCGGATCTCCGCCGGCCGGCGACGGTACGGGGGCGACGAGCGGCACCGCCATTTGCGATGATGTCGCGTTAGCCAATAGCATGAACCGTACGTGTCGGGCGCCACACCGATAGTCGCCACCTGGTGCCCCTGATTCGAAAGGGCGTTCCACAGGCGGCTGTCTCTTCATATGGTGTAAGTCCCCGGCGGCGGAGGTGGTTGTGCGCGACCCCTTGGCGGAACCTTCGGACCTCATCCGGAGCGTTTCACGGGCACTGCGTGTGCTCGAAGCGGTCGGACGTGCCCCGCGCGGACTGACCGTCAAACAGATTGCCCGGCGCTGCGAGCTGACCGTGGCGACCACGTACCACCTGGTGCGCACCCTGGCGTACGAGGGCTACGTGATCCGTCGCGAGGACGGCACCTACATCGTCGGCCTCGAGGTGGCGGACCGCTACCGCGAGCTGGTCGCCGCGTTCCGCGGCCCGCCAGCGGTCGGTGAGGCGCTGCGCCGCGCAGCGGCGGAGACCGGCTACAGCCACTACCTCGGCCGCTTCGTCGGGTCCCAGGTGGCGGTGACCGCGTCGGCCGACGGGCTGCGCTCGCCGTACCTGGAGGACCTGGTGCCCGGGTTCGACGAGGGGGCACACGCCACCGCACTGGGCAAGGCGCTGCTCGCCACCCTCACCCCCGACCAGCGGTTCCGCTACCTCAAAGAGTTCGGCATGCGGCCGTTCACCTCGGCCACGATCACCACCATCGAGGGCTTCGAAGCCGATCTCGCGGTAGGCGACCGGCGCGGCATGCACCTGGAGATCGGCCAGTACCGGCAGGGACTCGCCTGCGCCGCGGTAATGGTCAACGCGGACAAGGACGTCGAGCGGCGGGTGGCGATCGCCTGCGCGTTGCCGGCGGCCGAGATGATGACTTCGGCCCGGGTGGTCCGCGCGAAGCTGCTCACCGCCGCCCGGGCGGTCGCCGAGGCGATGACCGGCCCGGAGTATCCGGGCAGCTGAACAGTTTCTCCAGGACCTTGAACCGCCCGGCCGGCAGCTACGTGTCATGAGGCGGAAGGGAAGGGCGCCTCTTGACCGACCAGGATTCACAATTGATGCGCGCGTTGCACGAAGAGCATGGTGACGCGCTCTTCGCCCATGCGCTGCGGCTGGCCGGTGGCGACCGGCAGCGAGCCGAGGACCTGGTCCAGGAGACGCTGCTGCGGGCCTGGCGACATCCCGAGTCGCTGGACCCGGAGCGGGGATCCGTACGCGCCTGGCTGTTCACCACGGCCCGGAATCTCGCGATCGACGCCTGGCGCCGACGCAGTGTCCGGGTCGGCGAGGTGGTCACCGACGAACTGCCGGAACCACCTCCAGCGGTGGACGAGGCGGACCGCGCCGTGGAGGCGTGGACCGTGGCCGAAGCCCTCGGCCGGCTCTCCCAGCCACACCGGGAAGTGCTGATCGAGTGCTTTTACCGGGGGCGTTCGGTCTCCGAAGCGGCGGCCAGGCTCGGTGTTCCGCCGGGTACCGTGAAGTCACGGACACACTACGCATTGCGCTCGCTGCGGCTGGTGCTGGAGGAGATGGGGGTGACCCAGTAGTGAAATGTGACTACGCGCACGACGACGGCGCGTACGTCCTGGGTGCCCTGTCACCCACCGAGCGAGCGGCGTACGAGCACCATCTCGCCGGCTGCCCCAACTGCCGGCAGGCCGTCGCCGACATCGCGGTGCTGCCCGGTCTCCTCGGCCGGCTGGATCCGGCCGGCTTCGAGCAGATCAGCGACCCGCCGTCGACCGAGCCCCGGTTGGCCACCCTGGCCGACGCTGCGGGCCGGGCCCGGCGCCGGGGCCGGCGGATGCGCCGCTGGCAGACCGCTGGGGCGGCGCTGGCCGCCGCCGGTCTCGCGATCGTGGTCGGCTTCGGGGTCGGCTGGGTGGGGACCGGCGGTACGCCGGAGCCCACGCCCGGCTCCCAGCTCGTCGCGATGCAGCCGGTGGCCTCGCAGTTGCCAATTCACGCCGAGGTGGGTCTGCAGGCGGCGGCCAACGGCACCGAGGTCACCATGCGCTGCTGGTGGGAGCCGACCAACCCGGACGGCCGACCGATGGATTTCGAGTTGGTCGCCTACGACCGGAACGGGGCCAAGCAGCAGGTCGGCTCGTGGGCGGTCAGTCCCGGAGCCGAAATTGTCTTCACCGGGGCGACCCGGTTCGAGCACGACCAGTTGGAACGGGTCGAACTGGTCCGTTCCGACGGCGCGGCGGTCCTGGCATACCAGGTCGGCTGACCTGGTCGGTCGCCGGTCGGTTCCGGCCCGGCCTGGTCGGCCGGTCAGTCCCGGTTCAGCCTGGTTGGCCGGTCAGTCCCGGTCCAGGATCAGACCCAGCAGCCAGGTGACCACGCCGACCAGCAGCGCCCCGAGCACGGCGGCCGGCCAGAAACCATCCACCTCGAACGGCAGGTCGAGCTGTCCGGCGATAAATCCGGTCAACAGGAACAGCAGTCCGTTGACGACCACCGCGATCAGCCCGAGGGTCAGCAGGTACAGGCCACACCCGACGGTCTTGACGATCGGCTGCAGCACCGCGTTCACCACGCCGAAGATGACCGACACGAGCAGCAGCGTGACGACCGCCTCGCCGATCGCGTCGGTCTGCAACGCGATGCCCGGAATGATCAGGGTGGCCAGCCAGAACGCCAACGCCGTACTACCCAGGCGGATGAGGAGGCTTTTGAGGAAACCCATCCGGGAATCTTGCCATGCCGACCGCCGGTTGCGCCCCATCGGTCTCGCAGCTGCACCGTCGACGTCCCGGCAGCACCAGTTGCAGTCCCACCAGTTGCAGTCCTACCGGTACACGGCGCGACGGTTGGTCGACCCTGCTGACTGTCTCCCCGGTTTGACCGCTCGCTGGCTGATTCGTCGCCGGTGCCACCGCAACCGAGCCGTTATCCACAGCGGACGAGGTGGGGCTGCGGCGGCGGGTCGACCCTACTACGGTCGGCGAGGTGACGTTCACCGCCGTCGCGGCGGGGGTGACTGGCCACGGTCCGGCGCGGGAGGCGTCGGCCGGTAGGCGCCGGGGTGGTGGGCACCCGGCTTGACCGGGACCGAGAGGGGCACAGCGTGTCGCAGACGCAAGCCGAGTTGGCGATCATGCAGCGGGCGGCCAGCCGTTTCGACCAGGTCGACGAGGAGCTCGACGCGATGCTGCGCGGTCTGCTGCAGCGTTTGGAGGTGCTTCAGCACGCCTGGCGTGGTGCCGGTGGTCGATCCTTCGAACAGGTCACAGCCGGGTGGGCCAGGGAGCAGGCGGTGTTGCACCGGGCGTTGCGCGAGACGGCCGGAGCGATTCGTACCGCCGGGACGCAGTACCAGGCAACTGACGCTGCGGCGGCGGACCGGGTGACCCGGGCGGGGCGACGGATCGAGCTGCCGCTCTGAGACGCACTGGCAGCTTGCCGGCCGGCTGCTCCGGGGCGCTGCCTGGCGGGCGGCACGATGGCACGACGCGGAGGAGGTAACCAGGTGGCCGATGGCGAGCTGGTGGTGGATTTCCGCGCACTGCAACAGGCCAGCGCCGACATCGGGCAGGCGCTGCGTACTCTCGGGTCGCAGTTGCACCAGGTGGAACGGGAGGCTGCGCCACTGGTAGCGACCTGGGAGGGTGCGGCCCGTCAGGCGTACGAGCAACGGCAGGCCCGGTGGCGCGGCGCGGCGCAGAATCTCCAGGCCCTGCTGCGGGAGATCAAGGTCGCGGTCGACGAGTCGGCCGCCGACTATCTGAGCACCGAACGGCGCAACGCGGACCTGTTCCGATGAGTCGAACGGTGTTCCTTCGACTACGCGAAGTGTTTTCTCGCATCAGTTGATCTGCAAGGCGTCCGCCGGCCGTTGTGATCGTGGCACCACCTTGTAGGTTGTACCGGACGCGTGTGGCCTGTCCGGTGGAAAGGGGGGTCGGCCGTGACCGATTGGCAACCGGCCACCGAGATCGAGGCCGCGATGCGTGACGCCCTGCTCCGTCAGGACCAGGAGCTCTACTTCCAACTGCTTGCCGGCACCGAGCTGCTGCTCCCGGTTTCGGCTCAGGCCCTGGCCGGTCAGGCCCCGATGGGCTGGGGCACCTGGACGACGAACGGGCGGACCCACGTCCTTGCGTTCACGTCGCCGGTCACCCTGCACGCCTGCCTAGGTGACAGCGGCAGTTCCGCCCGTCGGGTGACGTTCGCCGAGCTGGCCGCCACCTGGCCGAACCTGGAGTGGTGGCTGGCGGTCAACCCGGGTCTGCCGATCGAAGGCTGGCTGCCGGCCTGGTTCGTCGCTCAGCTGGCCCGCGGAGACGCGCGACTGCCGAACCGTGGCGGCCACTCCGAGGGCCGCGCCGATGCCGCCGCCCGAGCCCGCGCCACCGCCACCGCCACCGTCCCCGGACCGGCCGGCCATCCCGGCGGTGCCTGGCCGGTCGACGGTGGGCCCGTTGACGGCGGGCCCGATCTACTGCCGGACCACGGCCGGCATCCCACCCGGTACGCCGCCGAAGCTTCCGCCGCTGCCAGCCCACCGCCGGCACCGGCCGCTCCGGCTCCGGAAGGTCAGTGGCCGCACCCCGACAACGCGGCCGCCGACCCGGCGCCGCCGACCGTCAGTCCGGTGCCGCCCACTGAAGACCCGGCACCAGCGGCGGAACAGCGCGGTGCGGCCGGCGGCACGGTCGTCGGGCCGGTCCCCGAGGCGCCGTCCGGTCCGGCGCTCGAGCCAGACGTCGAGCCACCGTCCGGTCCGGTGCTCGAGCCAGACGTCGAGCCACCGTCCGGTCCGGTGGTCGAGGAGCCACCGTCCGGTCCGGCCTTCGAGCCGGCCAACGACGTGGAGCGGGACCTGGTCGCGGCGGCGGGCGGCGGTGGCAGCAACTCGTTCCTGTCCACCCTCCTGCTCGCCAAGGTGCTGCTGCCCGTCTCCGAATCGTCCGTGGCCGGGTCCAGACCCGGCGACGAGGGCTTCACCTGGCGGACTGAGACCGCCGCCGACGGCACGTTCGTCGTGGTGTTCACCTCGCCGGAGCGGATCGCCGAGCACTTCGACACCCCGGTCGAGACCGTCGAAGTGAAGTTCGTCCAGCTGATCCGCCGCTGGCCGGACCCGCAGTGGTCGTTCGTCATCAACCCCGGCACCCCGGTCGGCGCGAAGCTGCCCGGTACGGAGATCGTCGGCCTGGCCAGCTGGGCGGCCGAAGTCGGGCTGGGAGTCGAGGAAGTCGACGTCGAACAGCCGGCTGAACCCCAACCCGGCGCGTCGGCCGCGCCGAAGCCGGCCGTGTCCAGCGGGCCGGACGTCCCGGGGCAGCCGACCACGATGCAGAAGACCGTCGCCGCCAGCCAGGTCGGCTACTACCTGGACCGTGGCTACGACCGGGTGTCGGGGTTCGTGCACCGCGCCGCCGAGGTCGCCCACCTGGACACCCCAGCCAAGCTGTACGCGGCACTCGGGCTCGGCTACGCCGGGTCACCCTTCGCCCCGGATGCCGACGAGATCTTCGTGTTGCGGTGGCCGGCCTACCGGCCGAGCCTCTACCGGATTCCCTACGGCGGTCAGAACGAGAACGCCATGCGGGCGATGGAAGGCTGGGTGATCGAGCGCCCGCCGTTCCGTGGCAACGGCTTCGCCCCCGGGGAGAGCAGCGACGTCGTGGCCGAATTCAAGGTCGACGGGATCCGGCTGCCGCACGGCTCGCAGCTGTGGCGGCTCGGCGCGGACGGCACCGGGACGCTCGTCGCCCGGCTGGACGCCGACGAGACCGCCTGGCAGCGGGTCAAGGAGGAATGATGCGCGACGGCTACGTCGCCCGCTGGCAGGGGCAGGAGTACGACGCCAGCCCGGCCGGTGACGAGGTGCGGATCTACCAGCCGGCGGAGGGCGACGGCTTCTCCGCGATCCGCTCCGGCCGGTACGTCCGGGTGGTGCCGATGTCCGAGGTCGACGACTTGGCGTACGTCCGTACCACCTGCACCTGGCACGGCCAGCCGTTCGTCGTGCTCGCCAAGCACGACGGCTGGCTGCGGGTCGAGTACACCGGCGGTCGGGCACCGGTCGCGCAGTCGCTCGGGCTGGAGGAGTTCGACTTCGGCGTCTACCAGGGCTGGGCGGCGGCCAACGAGGTGACCGAGCTGCGCGAGCACCGGGTCTGACCCGGGTCGCGGATCAGCTCTTGGCCCAGCGCAGTACCTCGCCGAGCACCACCTCCGGCGACTCGACGTGCGGGAAGTGACCCACCTCGTCCAGTAGCCGCCACTCGTACGGGGCGATCACGTACCGCCCGGAGCCTTGCGCCGTCCGGGGCAGCACCGCCGGGTCCAACGCTCCGTGCAGCTGCAACGTCGGTGTCACCAGCGGCTCCTGCAACAGCTTGACGAAGCGGTAGCCGTGCAGCCGCAGCAGCGACCGGAACGCCCAGCGGTATCCCTCCAGCGCGCAGAACGACGCCTGAGGAATCCGCATCGCGGTCCGGCACAGCTGTTCGTACTCGGTGAACCGGGCTCCGCCCGTCCACGCCGACCCACCCCACTGGCGGAGGAACCCACCGACCATCGCCGCGTCGTCGCGGGTCAGCACGTGTTCGTAGCGGGGTAGCTGGAAGCGCAGCGACGGGGTGGAGGCGGCGGCCTGCCCACGCGGGTCGGTGAAGATCGCCGAGCGTAGCCGCAGCGGGTGGGCGGCCCCGATGACAATCAGCCGGCGCACCATCCTCGGGTGGAACGCGGCGGCGGTCCACCCGATCATGCCGCCGAAACCGGCGCCGACGATGGTCGCCGAGCGCTCGCCGAGCGCCCTGATCATGCCGGTGACGTCGGCGGCCAGCGTGTATCCGTCGTACCCGCGCGGCGGCTTGTCGCTCGCGCCGAAACCGCGCATGTCGACCGCGACGGCACGGTAACCGGCGTCGGCCACCGCCGGCAGCATCTCGTGCCAGGCCCACCAGAACTCGGGAAATCCGTGCAGGAAAAGGACCAGCGGGCCGGTGCCGGCCTCGACCACATGGAACCGGCTGCCGTTGGCACCGACGTACCGGTGCTCCCAGGGGCCCTTGATGAGTACACAGGACTCGTCGACCGGGCCCGCTGTACTGCCACGTTCTCCCATGGCGACAGCGTAGGCCGGCCCCGCACCACCGTATCCGGCCTGGGCAAACAATAGAGGTTGGTTCAGGGCGATCACCGGCGTGGGCTCAGGGTGGTCCACCGGGGGGGCGGACTTCCGCCGCTGGCGGCGGGACCCGGTCGGGCGGCGCTACGGTTGCCGGATGGCCGACGATGCTGCCGGACCCGCGCCGGGCAACCCCCAACCGCCACCCGTCCCGTTGATCAGCGTCGCCGGGCCGCCGGCCGAGTACGGCGCCGGCTACGGTGCGGCGGCAGCATCGGTGATCGCCCGCAACATCGAGCACTACCTGCGGCGGTTTCGCGACGAGGCCGGGTTGAGCAGGTCGGCGGTACGGATCGCCGGCGGGACCTTCCGCAACGCCAGCCGGGCCGCCCACCCGAGGATCGTCGAGGCGCTCGACGCGGTGGCCGGCGGAGCCGGGGTGCACGTCGACGAGGTCTACGCGCTGAACGCCCGTACCGAGCTGCTGTACGGCACCGGGCGGACGGCGGCCGACCCGCCGCCCAGCGACCCCACGGAGCCGGAACCCGCCGATCCCGGCCCCGGCCGCGACGCCGGCCCGGACGGGTCGGCCGGCGGCTGTACGGCGGCCGGGGTGCTCGGCTCGCGGACCGCCGACGGCCACCTGCTGCTCGGGCAGAACTGGGACTGGCATCCCGGCCAGCGGGACACCATGGTGCTGCTGCGGACCACGGACGAGCGAGGGCTGACCGTGCTCACCCTCACCGAGGCGGGCATGCTCGCCAAGGCCGGGCTGAACTCGGCAGGGCTGGGGGTCTGCATCAACATGCTCGGCAGCGACCGGGACGGGCTGGCGCCGGGCCGATCGCCCGGGGTGCCGTACCACGTGCTGCTGCGCGCCGTGCTGGAAGCCGGCAGCCTCGGCCAGGCGACCCGGGTGGCCTGCCGTACCCCCCGGAACGCGTCGATCAACCTGCTGCTCGGCCAGGCCGGCCCGGCCGGTGGGGAACTGCTCGACCTGGAGGTGGTCCCCGGCGACGTCGGGTGGACCCACCCGGTGGACGGGGTGCTCACCCATGCAAACCACCTGGAGACGGCCCTGCCGGTGCGGGACACGACGAAGAACCTCGGCGGCTCGTCGATGTTCCGGGCGGCCCGGGCCCGTCGGCTACTGGCCGAACGGGCGGCCGGTGCGCCGTTGACCCTGGCCGACCTGGCCGACGTGTTCCATGATCATCTGGGTCGGCCGTTGGCGATCTGTCGGCATCTCGACGAGCGGGACGCGCCGGCGGACCAGGCGGAAACGGTCTACTCGGTGCTGATCGACCTGGACGCCCGCCGGCTGGGGCTGGCCGCCGGCCCGCCGTGCCGGCACGAATACCACTGGCTGGAGCTGGCCGACGCCGTCACCGGATGACCTCCGTCCGGATCAGCTGCCAGTGCTGGCCCGGCCCGCAGTGGATCCGGATCCGCAGCGGAGCCACCTTCACCCGGATCCGGGTGTGCTGGGTAAGCGTGGTGCCGTCGTCGCCGTACAGCGCGTGTTCGGTCCCGTCGTCGGTGACCAGCCCGTAGCAGGGTCCGGTGCCACCCCGGGTCACCGTGCCGACCAGCCAGTCGCCGGTGATCAGGTCGGACGGGGTCTTCGGGGGCGTCCCGGGTCGGGGCAGCGTCGGCGGTTCGGTCCGGGACAGGCCCGGCGTTTCGGTCGGCGTCGGGGTCGGTTTCGCCGCTCCGTCGGAACCGCTCTGCGAGGCGTCCGGGGTCGCCGGCATCGGTGCTCCTGAGGTGGGGCCGCCGCCGCAACCAGCGACGGCGATCAGCACCACGCCGGTCAGCATGGCGGCGACGGCCCGGGAGGCTGACTGTCGGATCAGTTTCGGCACTGCCATGCCGGTTGGACGCCGCCCGGCCGGCCGGAGTTCCACCGGCCGGCCGGGACCGCGTCACCGCCGGGTCAGGAGATCCGGATCTTCATCGTGGTGCCGTCCACCGACACCACCCGGATCTTTACGCCGACCGCGGGCAGCTTCACCCCGTGGTTGGGCAGTTCCTCGTAGAAGTACTTCCGGGTGTCGTCGAACAGCGGCTGGGCCGCCTGGCCGCGTACCCAGTGCGGTTCGCCATTGATGTGCAGAGTGAACCCGTCGGCCTTCTTGAGGCTGAACGGCGCGTCGTACACCTGGACCCGGGCCCGCCATGGCGCGCCGGTCAGGTTGTACATCGGCCGCGGCCGCGAGTCGATGTACAGGTTGCGCCCCTCACCCGGGTGCACGTTGGTGTTGTTGTCGACCTGGGAGGTGTCCCAGTACGAAATCAGCAGACCCTCCTGGTACGCGTAGTGGTCCACCATGTCGGGCTTGGTGTCGGCGTACCCGAAGTAGTACGGGCCGGTCTCCAGGTAACGGTCGTACGATACGTACGAGCGGTGCCCGGCGATGTAGTAGTTGTCGTAGTCAGCGGTCACGCTGGCCCCGACCGTGGTCCAACCGTCGAGCGCCCAACCGCCGTCGCCCTCGGCACCGTCGGTGAAGATCGGCGAGCCGTCGGCGGTCACGGTCATCTCGTCACCGAAGAAGCCGCCGTACGCCACCGCGCCGTCGGTGCGGTAGAGCAGCCGGACCAGTGCGGCATCCCCGGCGTACGCGTCCAGCGGCACGTTGATGTCGACCCACTGGCCACCGGTCGAGCTGTCGATCGCCGGGGTGCCGCTGCCGTCGGTGCCGTACGGGACACCGTTGACGGTGCCTTCGAGCGAGGTCCAGCTCGCCCCACCGTCGGCCGATGCCTGGAAGTACAGGTAGTCGTAGTCGTCCTCGATGTCGTAACGCGCCTTCATCGACAGTGCGGCGGTCGAGGCACCGGCGAGGTCGAACTCACGGGTCATCGTGTTGCTCATGTCGTCTCCGTTGCCGGAGAAGTACTGCAGCTCACCGGCGTACGGCTCGCCGAGCTCGGTGGTGACCTCCTTCTTCGGCAGCACGACGACGACCGCCTGGGCCCGCTTGGTGTTGTACTCCTGCGGACCCAGGTGCAGGGTGCGTTTCTGCCCGGCCACCACCACTTCGTAGTCCAGCCAGCCCAGCTGGAGCTTGTTCCATGCGCCGAGGTCACCGGGGCGCTCGCCGATCCCGCCGTCGGTGGCGGCACCGAGGCGGCTCTGCGCCATCAGCGTCCAGTGCTCGTTGTTGTTGTCACCGCCGCCGGAGGTGTCGTAGTCGTCCGGCAGGCCCAGGTCGTGGCCGTACTCGTGGACGAAGACGCTCAGTCCACCGTTCTCCGGCTGGATGGTGTAGTCGCCGATCCACAGCCCGCTGTCGCCGATCTGGGTGCCACCGGCCGGGTTCTGCGCCGGGCCGGTCAGCCCGATGTCGGTGGCGAAGGCGTACCAGCGGTGGCTCCAGATCGCGTCCTCACCCTGCCACGGGTCACGGTCGGCCTGGTCGCCACCGGCGTGCACGATCTGGAAGTGGTCGATGTAGCCGTCGGCCTCGTTGAAGTCGCCGTCGCCGTCGTAATCGTACCGGTCCCACTTGTCGAACTCACGCAGCTCGGCGGCGATCTCCTCGTCGGTGCGGCCGAGCGCCTGCTGGTCGGCGACCCACTGGTTGGCGGCATCGCGCAGCAGCTGCCAGACGTTGCTGCAGACGTTGCCGCCGCACAGGTCGCGACCGTACCGGGCCTCGTTGTAGCGGACCTTCACCCAGTCGGTGACGGTGCCCTCGACGCTGTACCGCCCGGAGGACTGGGTCTCGTAGTAGGTCTTGACCGACTCGACGCCTTCACCGGCGCCGAAGTACAGCTCCCGGTAGTGGTCGGCGGAGTAGTCGGCCTGCCAGATGGTGGTGTTGTCGACCGTCCGGTCCGGCTCGGGGATCTCGTTGTGCAGCGGTCCGTCGAACCGGGCCGGGCCGTCCCAGTCCGGGTTGCTGTCCACGTCCGGGTAGCTGGGGTGCCGCTCGTTGCCGAACTCGGCCAGGATCACGAAGATCCGGTCGGTGGTCTCCCGCTCCAGCTCGACGTACTGGTCCTTGCCGGACCCGGCGCCGCCACGGGCGGCCCGGCCGGCGATGCCGGTGCCCGACGTCTCACCGACCTTCGCGACGGTGCTCGCGCCGCGCCGTTCCGGGGTGAGCCGGCCACTGACCACTTCGCTCACTGCGCGTTCGCGCAGCTCACGTCGCTTTTCGCCGAGCGGGTTGGGCAGGTCGTCGAGGCTCGGGGTTTCGGCCCGGGAAGGAGCCGCCACCGGTGTGTCCACCGATGGTGCGGCCATCGCCGTCGCGGGTAGAGCAAAGCCCATGCCCGAGGCGAGCGACACGGTGAGCATCCCCACCATGACTTTGCGCACCTGGATACCTCCGGTTCGGGGGAATCAACGCCGCCACTTGGGTGAGGGCGGCACGATGTCCGGATGATGTGGCCACCGTTGTTGGGGCCACCGTGAACCTAGTCACCCGAGGGAACCCCTGTGAAGGTCAATGCGTCGATTTGTTTCACGCTCCCGGCTGGATCGCCCTGATATGTCACAACGATCACGGGGTGAAAAGTGGCCGGCCCGGCCGCCGAAGCGACCGGGCCGGCCTCGAGTCGTCCACGTCGCCGGCCCGCCGGGACCGCGCCACCACCGGCGGCGGACGTCAGTCGCCGTCGGACTTGCCGCCCTGCATGCCGGAGGAGATCAGCTCCATCACGGTGGAGTCCTGCAGCGTGGTCACGTCGCCGAGCGACCGGTTCTCGGCGACGTCCCGCAGCAACCGGCGCATGATCTTGCCGGAGCGGGTCTTCGGCAGCTCCGGCACCAGCATGATCTGGCGGGGCTTGGCGATCGGCCCGAGTGTACGCGCGACATGGTTGCGCAGCTCCTGGATCAGCGCCTCGCCGGCCTCACCCGCGATGTCCGCGCTGCCGCGCGGGATGGTGAACGCGACGATGGCCTGACCGGTGGTCGGGTCGGTGGCGCCCACCACGGCGGCCTCCGCCACCGACGGGTGCGACACCAGCGCCGACTCCACCTCGGTGGTGGAAATGTTGTGCCCGGAGACCAGCATCACGTCGTCCACCCGGCCAAGCAGCCAGATGTGCCCGTCGGCGTCCTTCTTGGCCCCGTCACCGGCGAAGTACATCTTGTCGAACCGGGACCAGTAGGTGTCAATGAACCGCTGGTCGTCGCCCCAGATGGTGCGCAGCATCGACGGCCACGGCTCGCGCAGCACCAGGTAGCCGCCACCACCGTCGGGCACCGACTCGGCCTGGTCGTCGACCACGTCGGCGCTGATCCCGGGCAGCGGGGTCATCGCGCTGCCCGGCTTGGTGGCGGTCACCCCGGGCAACGGCGAGATCATGATCGAGCCCGTCTCGGTCTGCCACCAGGTGTCCACGACCGGGCACCGGCCCCCGCCGATGTGTTGCCGGTACCACATCCAGGCCTCCGGGTTGATCGGCTCACCGACGCTGCCGAGCAGCCGCAGCGAACTGAGGTCGTACCCGGCCGGGATGTCCTCGCCCCACTTCATCATGGTGCGGATCAGCGTCGGCGCGGTGTAGAGGATGCTCACCTTGTACTTCTGCACCAGCTCCCAGAACCGGCCCTGGTGCGGGGTGTCCGGGGTGCCCTCGTACATCAGCTGGGTGGCACCGTTGGACAGCGGACCGTACACGATGTACGAATGCCCGGTGACCCAGCCGATGTCGGCGGTGCACCAGTAGACGTCGGTCTCCGGCTTGAGGTCGAAGACCGCGTGCTGGGTGTAGGACGCCTGGGTCAGGTAGCCGCCGCTGGTGTGCAGGATGCCCTTCGGCTTGGCCGTGGTGCCGCTGGTGTAGAGGATGAACAGCGGCTGCTCGGCGTCGAACGGCTGCGCCTCGTGCTCGGTGTTCGTCTTCTCCACTGTCTCGTGCCACCAGTGGTCCTTGTCGGTCCAGGTGACCTCCTCGCCGGTCCGCCGGACCACCAGAACGTGCTCCACCGACGGGCACCGGGCCACCGCCTCGTCGACGGTCGGCTTCAGGGCCGAGGGCTTGCCGCGCCGGTAGCCGCCGTCGGCGGTGATGATCACCTTGGCGCTGGCGTCCTGTACCCGGCCGGAGAGCGCGTCGACCGAGAAGCCGCCGAACACGACGTTGTGCGTCGCGCCGATCCGGGCGCAGGCCAGCATGGCGACCGCGGCCTCCGGGATCATCGGCAGGTAGATCGCCACCCGGTCACCCGCCGTCACACCGAGGTCGGTCAGCGCGTTCGCCGCCTGGCAGGTCATCCGGTGCAGGTCGGCGTAGGTGATGGTGCGGGTGTCGCCCGGCTCGCCCTCCCAGTGGATGGCGACCCGGTCGCCGGCCCCGGCGGCGACGTGCCGGTCCAGACAGTTGTACGCGACGTTGAGCTGACCGCCGACGAACCACTTGGCGAACGGCGGGTTGGACCAGTCCAGCACCTGGTCCCACTCCTTGGCCCAGTGCAGCCGGCGGGCCTGGCCCGCCCAGAAGCCAAGTCGGTCGGCGGCTGCCTGGTCGTACCCGGCCGCGGTGACGTTGGCCGCCCCGGCCAGCTCGGCGGGCGGCTCGAACCGGCGATTCTCCTGAAGCAGATTCTCCAGCGTTTCGCTCATGCGTGGGGCTCCTCACACGTCGCTTGACTTGCTCCGAGGTTAGTGTCGCCGTCCCGCCGGCACGAGACTTGGCGGATACCCGGGTACCCATCGCGCGCCGAGCGGCCACACCGGCGCGGCGGGCGGTTCGGCTGGCCAAGCTTGTACCATGTCGTTGGTGACCGAGACCGACCCGCTGGCCCCGCTGCTCGACCTCGCCGACGTGGCACCCGCGCTGGACCGCGCCCGCGAGCAGGTCGACGGCGCGTTGCGGCACCGGGCGCTGCGTCGGCACGGCGGGGCGGTGGCGGCCGAGATCAGCCTCCGCTCGGCGGTGGCCAGTGCCGCGTTGGACGGGCACGATCATCCGGTCGCCGACGTACGCGCCGGGACGGTGACCGATCCGGTGGTGCAGGGGGCCCTGCGGGTGGCCGAGGCGGTTCCCACGCTGGCCGACCGCTGGCCCCGTACCCCCCGTCAGGTGCTGGCCCGGTTGCACGTGCTCGCCGCGCGCGGACTGGTGCCGGCCGACCAGCTGGGGCGTCCAGCCGCCGGGCCGGGCGTGACGGTGGGGCCGGATGCGGCGCCGCGGCTGGACGGGGTCTGCGCGCTGGTCGGCGGCGGCACCTCGGTGCCGGCGCTGCTGCTGGCCGCCGTGGTGCACGCCGAGCTGCTCGCGTTGCGGCCGTTCGCCGGGCCGGGCGGGGTGGTGGCCCGGTCCGCCGCGCGGCTCACCCTGGTCGCGGCCGGCACGGACCCGCGTGGCCTGCTCGCCGTCGAGGTCGGCCACCACGAACGGCAACCCGAGTACGTGGGTTCAGCGGGCGCCTTCGCGACGGGTACGCCGGACGGTGTCCGCTCCTGGCTGCGGCACTATCTGACCGCGGTCGAGCTGGGCGCGCAGGAGCTGACCCGGGTCGCCGACGAGGTGCTGGCCAACGCCTGAGCCGCGCGACCGGGTCGGCTGGACGACCGGTTCAGGTGCGGGGTCAGGCCGAGGCTGTCTTTGTCCGGCGGTGCCGGCCGTACCAGGCGATGCCGATCGCGACCCCGACCCCGACGCTCAACGCGGCGGCTGCCACCGGGACCGCCGGCCGCTCCCGCAACCTGCGGCCGAGCGGGATCGGGTGGCGGAAGGCGAGGACCGGCCAGCCCTGCTCGGTGGCGAGCTTGCGGAGCTGGCGGTCCGGGTTGACCACCGTCGGGTGCCCGACGCATTCGAGCATCGGTACGTCGGTGACCGAGTCGGAGTAGGCGTAGCACTCGGCGAGGTCGTATCCGCGCTGCTCAGCGAGCTCGGTGACGCCGGTGACCTTGGCTGCCCCAGCCGCGTAGAACTCGATTTCTCCGCTGTACCGGCCGTTCTCCACAGCCATCCGGGTGGCGATCACGTCGGTGACGCCGAGCAGTTCGCCGATCGGGCGTACCATCTCCTCGCCCGACGCGGAGACCAGCACCACGTCCCGCCCGGCGTTCTGGTGCTCCTCGATCAGCGCCGCCGCCTCGGCGTAGACGTACGGGTTGATCAGCTCATGCAACGTCTCCGCGACGATCTGGCGGACCTGCTCCACCTGCCAGCCCTTGCACAGCGCGGCCAGGTAGTCGCGGGTGCGGGCCATCGTCTGCTCGTCGGAGCCGCCGAGCCGAAACATCAGCTGGGCGTACGCCGACTTGACCACGTCCCGCCTGGTGATCAGCCCGTCGCGGTAGAACGGCCGGCCGAACGCCAAGGCGCTGGACTTGGCGATGACAGTCTTGTCGAGATCAAAAAAAGCGGCGCTGCGGCCCACGACGGTGCAGTCTAGCCGGAGCGGGACGTCGGCGACGGCCGGTGCGTCGTCGCCGGTCGGCGACGGGGATCCCCCGGGATCTGATCCGACGATCAGGAAGCTGAGTGGCCCAACCTGCGTCCCGTGCCGGCAGCGGTGCGACTGCCGGTGAGAACGCCACTCGACGGGTGGCGGTCTGCTCAGGCATGCTTGTCATGACACAGTTATCTTTCCGTCCCAGGCTTCATCCGGAAGACACTCGGCGGTTGCACCCCCCGTGACCGCTGAGCGGGTTCGGCTCGACCCCCCCCGGAGCCGAACCCCAGGCGACCCCCGTCTCCCCCCGGCGGGGGTCGTCGCTATTCCTGGCATGTTCCGGCTCCCGGCGTCCTGCGCGTCCGGTCGTCCTGCCTAACAGATCAGCTGACCGGCGTCGGCGTTGTCCACAGGCGGTCCCGTTGTCCACAGGCAGCCCCGCCGAGGGCACGCCGGCACCGGGTCGGCACCCACAGTTGCGGCATCCCTCACCGACCGCAGGAGGTCCGGATGCCGCCGCGCACCAGCATCGCCGTACCCCGTCGGCTGCCACTGGTCGTCACCGCAGACGAACGGCTGCTCGACGACCTGCTGCGCCTTGCTGCGCTCGCCGGCACCGACGTCGACCTGGCGGCCGACCCAGCCGCCGCCCGGTCCCGGCAGGCCGCCGCCCCGCTCGTCCTGGTCGGCGCCGACCAGGCGGACGCCTACCTGCGGGCCAGAATGCCCCGCCGACCCCGGCTGGTCCTGGTCGGCCGGGCCGACCAGGACCAGCCATGGCAGGTCGCCGAACTGCTCGGCGCCGAGCACGTCGCGATCCTGCCGGCGGCGGAGCCGTGGCTGGTCGACCGCCTCACCGACAACGGCGGCACCGACAAACCAGCCGCAGCTGTCATCGGGGTGATCGGCGGCCGGGGCGGGGCCGGCGCCAGCGTGCTGGCCGGTGCCCTGTCGGTCACCGCCGCCCGGCTCGGGCTGCGTAGCTTGCTGGTTGACGCCGACCCGCTCGGTGGCGGCCTCGATCTGGTCCTCGGCTGGGAGCAGATCGACGGGTTGCGCTGGCCGGCGCTTGCCGACAGCGACGGCCGGATCGACCCGTCGGCGCTGGCCGGCGCGCTGCCCTGCCGGGGCGACCTCGGGCTGCTCTCCTGGGACCGGGGCGAACCGTTGCCCCTGCCCGCCGCCACGATGACCGCCGCCCTGGACGCGGCCCGGCGGGAGCGCGACGTGGTCGTCGTCGACCTGCCCCGCCGGCCCGACGACGCCGCGATCGCCGCGATGCACGCCACCGACCGGGTCCTGGTGCTGGTTCCGGCCGAGTTGCGGGCCACGGCGGCGACCGCCCGGGTGATCACCGACATCCAACCGCACTGCACCGACCTGTCGCTGGTCGTGCGCGGGCCGGCCCCGGGTCGGCTGCGGGCCCGGGAGATCGGGCGGACCCTGGGGCTGCCGGTGACCGGGGTGCTGCAACCTGAGCCACGAGTCAGCCGAGGGCTGGAGCGCGGTGACGCTCCAGGTTCGTCGGGCCGGGGTCCGTTGGCGGAGTTGTGCCAGCGGGTCGTCGCCGGCCTGGTCGACCGTACGGCGGCAGCGTCGTGACAGCGGGTTCGGCCCGTTCGGGCGCGGGTGACCGACGTTCTGGTGAAACGGCCTCCAAGCACCCGCCGCTATCGCAGTTCTGCTATAATTCTCAGGTATCGTGGCCGGTCTACTACCACCCCGGGGCGGAAGCTGAGTTGCGCGAGTTGCCCGCCGTCGAGCGGGTAGCGATCGGCCATGCAGTAGACAAATTGGTAGCAATCGGGCCAAACCTGGGGTACCCGCACTCGAGCGACATCAAGACAGCTACCAGCCTCCGGGAGCTACGCCCACGAGCCGGCCGTAGTCGCTGGCGAGCCCTTTATCGCCAGGTCGGCAACGCCTACGTCCTCGGAGCCATCGCCCCCGAGGCCAGTGTCAACCCACGAGCCCTCCGGAAGGCAATCGCCACAGCAGAGAAGCGCATCGACGAAGTGAAGGGCGACGAGTTATGAACCTGTCCGATCTGAAGGCCTCGGCCCAAGTCCACGGCGAGCAGCGCCACGACCCAGAGTTTCGCTCGGAGTGGGACCGCACAGCGTTCGCCAACGACGTCGCGCTGCGAATCTTGCGCTACCGCCAGGAACATGGCCTCACCCAGGCGGGGCTTGCCCGCGAGGTCGGGATGACTCAGTCGGTGATCGCGCGCCTTGAGTCGGGCGATCAGCCTCCGTCGATCGCGACCCTGGTCAAGCTGTCGAAGGGCACAGGCATGGATTTCAATATCAAGGTCAGCGGCGGTGCTGTCGAGTTCATCGCAGCCTGACTACCTGCCCTGACGCCAGGGTCTGGCCCTGGTCCTGGTTGTGGGATCAGGGGCAGACAGTCGTCTAGGTCATTGGTCGAACTGGCCGATCTTGATCCCCTTGACGAAGCCGGTCCAGGTGTCGGCGGTGAACGACAGCGCCGGTCCGGCCTGGTCCTTGCTGTCGCGGACCAGGACGGCTCGGCTGGGGTTGGCGACCTCGACACAGTCCCCGCCGGCGTTGCTGCGGGTGCTCTTCTTCCACGCGAGTTCGGTCATGACGGTTCCTCCGCGATCGATGCGATGAGTTTGCGAGACTGCGCCTCGCTGAGTGCCGTGGACTCGACGGCTGACCAGACCTCCTCGTACGCCGCCGCCTCGGCGGGCTTGTCGAGGTAGAGGGCGCCGGTCAGTCCGTCGGCGTAGATGATCGTCGGTTCGTCGGAGCCGTCGAAATCCAGGATGGTGAACGCGCCGTTCGCCAACGTGGCGCGGTGCAGGCCTGCGCTGAACGGCACCACCCGGACGGAGACGTTGGGCTGGCGGCTGACGGTGACGATCAGGTTGAGCTGCTCGGCGTCGATGTCGCGCCGGAGCACAGCCTCGTCGAGGATGATGTCGACCTGCGGCGCGGGTGGGGTGGCTCGGGTCAGCAGTGCCTGACGGTCGAGCCGCAAGGCGACCCCTCGGTCGATGTCCTCGCGCTTCATATCGGGGCGTCCGGCCTCGTATACCCGGGTCGCGTACGCCTTGGTCTGCAGAAGGCCGGGGACCAGGTGCGCCTCGTACTTGCGCAGCCGGGTCGCGCCTGACTCAAGGCCGACGTACAGCTCGAACCACTCGGGGATGGCGTCGCCGTACGAGTGCCACCAGCCACGGGCCCTGGTCTCCTTGGCGAGCCCCATCAACGCCTCGGTGATTTCTGGTGACGCTCCGTAGACCTTGCACATGGCTTCGACGTCGAGGGACCGCATCGACGTGGCACCGGTTTCGATGCGCCAGATCTTGGGCGTGGACCATTCCAGTGCGGTGGCCGCAGCCTTCACGGTCATGCGGGCCTCCTCGCGGAGCTGCCGTAGATGCCTGCCGAGCTGTCGTCTCGGGACGGTCGAGCCGGTGTCGGTCGTCACTGGATTCTCCTCTCCGTGACTACACACCGGGCGACATTCGCACTCGATGTGTAGCACCCATCGACCACGCTCGGCAATGAAACATCACTAGGTGAAGTATCGTCAAGCGTTTCATCTAAAATGTAATATTGCATTGACGGTGGTTCGTGGGAACCATGGTTGCTGGGTGTGGCGGTCGGATGACCGATAGGCCCGGCCGTCAAATCCCCTCACTGAAGGAGGGGCGGATGACCCAGCGTGTCAGCTACGAGGCGTACGTCGTCGCAGTCGCACGGACTCTGGCCAGGCGACACCGGCCGGTGTGGTCCTGGAGCAAGTGGCAGCAGGTCTGTCGGTGCGGGGCGGCGCTGCCCTGCCGGGCGGGGCACCGGATACCGATCAACCGGGGTCACTGGCCAGGGGAGGGCGCGTGAGCTTCCACATCCCGATCCAGCCGGCGTGGACCTGCGCGGGATGCGCGGATCCGTGGCCCTCACCCGTCGTGAGGAGCTGCTCGCGGAGTACGCGGGGGCGACGGTGTCGCTGTCGGGCTATATGGCGACCTGTCTGCTTGACGCGATGATCGACCTGGCGGACAACCGCAGCGAATACCTGTACTGGCGATTCATGGGGTGGTGACGCTGATGTCGGTCATCCGGCCCGGTGACGAGGACATGCACTTCGAGGACGGTTCGCACCGCTGGTACCCGTTCGATCCCGCCGACGACGACCAGCAGGCGTGGGAGGACCGGGTGCACGAGCACAAGCGTCAGCACCGTGAGGAGGAGCCGCGCCCCCGCAAGCGCTGGCCACGCCGCTCGATCTGACCCTGCCGGTTCATTGCCTACGCGGCCGCCGTAGCAGATCACCTCCGGCCGGGAGGAGTTATCCACAGGCAGGTCGGTTGTCCACAGCCTGCCTGATCGTCCAGGCATGAACGCCGCGTCAGCGTCCACAGTTTCGGCATCGCTTCCCGAGCCGTAGGAGGGCTCAGATGCCGCCGCTGTACCCCATCACGGTTCGCCGCACCTGTACGCCGCTCGTCACCGCCGAGGGAAGACCTCGGCGTAACGTCGCGGGCCTGGTCGATCGTGCGGTGGTGGCGTCATGACGGCCGGGTCGGCCCGTACGGGCGGTTTCGCCGCGCCGGCCGGGTGGCCGGGTGGTGCGAATGTCGACGAGGCGGCGGTGGCGGCCCGCGTACGGGAGCGGTTCGTCGCGGACGGCACGTCGGTGACGCCGGCGTCGGTGGTCGGTGCGGTCCGGGCCGAGCCGGGGGCGGCGTTGCGAGGTGACGTCGGGTTGTTGCGGCTGGCCGACCGGGTGCACGGTGAGTTGGCCGGGGCGGGGCCGTTGGCGCCGTTGCTGGCCGATGTGCGGGTGACCGACGTTCTGGTGAACGGCACCCAGGTGTGGGTGGACCGGGGTGCCGGGTTGGAGCGGGCGGCGGTGGGCGTCGGTTCGGTGGACGAGGTACGCCGGTTGGCGCAGCGGTTGGCGGCTGCCTGTGGGCGTCGGCTCGATGACGGTTGCCCGTACGTCGATGCCCGGTTGCCCGACGGTACCCGGTTGCACGCGGTGTTGCCGCCGGTGGCGGCGACGGGGCCGTACCTGTCGTTGCGGACCTTCCGGCAGCGTCCGTTCCAGCTGGCCGAGCTGGTGGGCAACGGCATGGTCGATCCGCCGGTGGCGGAGCTGCTGCAGGCGGTGGTGGCGGGGCGGCTGGCGTACCTGATCGCGGGCGGCACGGGGTCGGGCAAGACGACGCTGTTGAACACGCTGCTCGGGTTGGTGCCGGCCGACGAGCGGATCGTGATGGTGGAGGACGCGGCCGAGTTGCGGCCGGAGCATCCGCACGTGGTGACGTTGCAGGCCCGGACAGCCAACGTCGAGGGGGTCGGGTCGGTCGGGCTCGGTGCGTTGGTCCGGCAGGCGTTGCGGATGCGGCCGGACCGGCTGGTCGTCGGTGAGTGCCGGGGCGCCGAGGTCGTCGACCTGCTGGCCGCGCTCAACACCGGCCACGACGGCGGCGCCGGAACCCTGCACGCGAACGCGGCCAGCGACGTGCCGGCCCGGCTGGAGGCGTTGGGGCTGCTCGGTGGGCTGCCCCGCGCCGCCTTGCATGCGCAGATCGCGGCCGCCATCCAGGTGGTCGTCCAGTTGCGCCGGTTCGCCGGGCGGCGATTCGTTGACGCGATCTGTCTGCTCACCCCGCACGGGCCGGAGCGGCTCATCACGGTCACCCCGGCCTGGCGGCGCGGGGCCGGGCCGCAACCGGCCGGCCCGATCCTGGCCAGGTTGCTCGCCGAACGCGGCGTACCGGTGCCGGCGGTGCTCGACAGCCGGGGGCCGCGATGAGCCTGCGACCCGGCACGTCGCACCGGCGTTGGCCGCTTCGGCTGCGCCGCCCGTGGGGACACCGTCGTCGGCTGCTGGCCGTGACCGGTCCGACCCCGGTCCGGTCCAGTGGCGGTCCGAACTCGCCACCACCAACCACCGTTCCGTTCAGCGTCCGGCTGCGGTCCCGGGCGCTGTGGCTCGGCAGCGCCGCGTGCCGCCATCCGCGCCGGGCGCTCGTGGCCGTCGCCGGCACCGGCGGGCTCGCCGCCGGCTGGCTGGGCGGGCCGGTGGCGGCGACGATCGCCGCCGCGTACCTGGGGCTCGGCCTGCGAACGGCAGCGAACCGGGCCGCCGCCAAGGCCCGGCGGGACCGGCGGGTACGGCAGTTGGACGCACTGGCCGCGCACGCCGCCGACCTGCGGGCGGGCCTGCCAGCGGGGCCGATGACGTTGCGGGACTCGGGCCCAACGACGGGCACCGCCGCCACCCGGCTCGCCGGCCTGTCGACCGCCGCCGTACGGCTGGCGGAGCGCACCGGCGCGCCACTGGCCGACCTGATCGAACGGATCGAAGCCGACGCCCGTGCGCTGGACCGGTCGCGGGACGCTGCCGCCGCGCAGGCCGCCGGTGCGCAGATGACCGCCTGGCTACTGGCCGGCCTGCCCGCCGGCGGCCTGGCCCTCGGCTACAGCATCGGGGTGGATCCGGTAGCGGTGCTGTTGCGGACTCCGATCGGCGCGGCCTGCGCGCTCGCCGCCGTGGCGCTGCAGGTCGCCGGGCTGGCCTGGACCGAGCGGCTGAACCGGGCACCGGAGGCGACCAGCTGATGGCCGGTACCCGCGTGATGCTGCCGCCGGCGGTCCGCCCGGTCACGGCACTCGCCACCCGTCGCCGGCTCGCCCGGCTCAGTGACAGTCCGCCACCGGAGCCCGACCTGTCGCGGCTCGTCCGCCCGGTCGCGGTGCTGTCCGGCCTGGCGGTGCTGGTGATCGGCGGCGGTTGGCTCTCCGTGCCGCTGGCCATCGCGGCCGCTGCCGGTGTCGACCGGGCGCTGCGCCGGATCGAGCCGCCGTCGGTACGCCGTCGGCGGCTGCGCGCGGCAGCCGACCTGCCGCTGGCCGCCGATCTGCTGGCGGCGGCGCTGCGCGCCGGAGCGCCGGTGGATCGGGCAATGGTCGCGGTGGCCGACGCGCTGGCCGGGCCGCTCGGTGCCCGGCTGAGCCGGGTGGCTCGGGCGTTGCGGCTCGGTGCCGAGCCGGCCGAGGCGTGGCGGCATCTTGACGCGGTCCCGGGCGGCGAGCGCCTGGCCGCCGCCGCGATCCGCTCCGCGGCCAGCGGCGCCGCCCTCGCCGGTGCGGCGACCAGGCTCGCCGACGATCTGCGGGCCGGTCGTTCGGCGGCGGCCGAGGCGGCGGCCCGCCGCGCCGGAGTGCTGATCGTGCTTCCCCTCGGGCTGTGTTTTCTGCCCGCCTTCATTCTCGCCGGTCTGGTGCCGGTGATCGTCGCCGTCCTCGGCGACGTCCTCTGAGGAAAGGAGTCATCATGCGGTCGACGAAGGTTCCGCCCGACGCGGCGGCGGACCCGGCAGCGGCAGCGGCCACGGCGGTGCCCGGTCGGTGGCGCGGCCAGCTGGCCGGCCGGTTGCGCGACGACGCCGGGATGAACACCGCCGAGTACGCCGTCGGCACCCTGGCCGCCGTCGCCTTCGCCGGGATTCTGCTCAAGGTGTTGACCAGCGAGGGCGTGCAGGCTGCCCTCGCCTCGGTCATCGATCGGGCGCTCGGATGAGGCCGCGCCGGCAGGCCGGCGGTGACCGGGGCTCGTTCACCGCCGAGTTGGCCGCCGGCCTGCCGGCGCTGGTGCTGCTGCTGGCGGTGGGGCTGTCCGCCGTCAGCGCCGTGGTCACCAAGTCCGAGTGTCTCGACATGGCACGGTCGGTCGCGCTGGCCACCGCCCGGGGCGACCGCGATGCGGCGGCCCTGGCCGGACCGCCGGGAGCCGAGGTCTCCGTGGCCGTCGACGGTGACCTGGTCACCGTCACGGTCCGGGCACCGCTGCGGGCGTTGGGTGCCCGGCTCGGGCCGGCGTCGGTCACCGCGTCCGTGACCGCTGCGGTCGAGCCGGGCGTCACTGGGACCGCAGCCGGTGTATCTGGGAGCGCAGTAAGCAGCGGTGCCGTCGGCGGTGGTGACGGCGCGGGATCGCTGCCGGAGCGTCACCGGTGACCGGCCGACGATGTCGGCGTGGGCCGCGTGACCCAGGCCGCCCACGCCGGCCCGGGGTCGACGCCGGGCAGCGCGGCAGCGCCAGCCTGTGGCTGCTCGCTGTCGGGTTGACGCTGGTCGCCGCCGGCATCGCCGGTGCACTGATCGGTGCGGTCCGCCTCGCCCGCCAGCAGGCCTCGGTGGCCGCCGACCTGGCCGCGCTCGCCGGTGCCGCCCGGGTGTTCGCCGGCCCCGGCGCGGTCTGCGACCGGGCGGCCGAGGTTGCCGGACGCAACGGCGGACGGTTGCGTGCCTGCACCGTCGACGGGCTGGAGGTGGTGGTCACCGTCGAGGTGACGCCACTTCCGGCCACCGGCGTCGGCCGGCCGGTGAGGGTGACCGCCCGAGCCGGTCCGCTGCGGGCCGACCCGTGGGAGGGTGCCGCCGCGCGGGCCGATCCCGGGTCAGCGCGGCGGGCCGTCGGCGGTGGTGGCGTGCATGGCCCAGCGGGAAATCACCTGGTGGATGTTGTAGAGCCGCTGCTGAATCAGTTCGAGGCGTTCCGCCTGGGCCAGGGCCGCGTACCCCTGGGCCAGGGCGATCTGCTGGTCGACGGTGAGGTTCTGCGGGTCGATCGAGTAGAGCAGTTCGACGGTGTCGGCCACGGTGTCGGCCACGGCGTTCTCCTCCGGTGGCGTGGTGGAAGCGCTCCCACGTCTAATCTATCCAGATCAGGAGAAATTCATGCCAGTAGATCGCACATGGTCTGGTGCCGGATCAGTCAGCGCTTTCCGGCAGGCTGGCCAGCACCACGTCGAGCACCCGGACCGCGTCGGCCTTGCCCAGCGGGTTGTTGCCGTTGCCGCACTTCGGCGACTGCACGCAGGACGGGCAGCCGGTCTCGCAGCCACACGCGGCGATCAGATCGCGGGTGGCCCCCAACCAGGTCCGGGCCGCCTGGTAGGCGCGTTCGGCGAACCCGGCGCCCCCGGGGTGGCCGTCGTAGACGAACACCGTCGGCGCCTCGGTGTCAGCGTGCCCGGCGGTGGAGAGTCCGCCGATGTCCCACCGGTCGCAGGTGGCGATCAGCGGCAGCAGGCCGATCGCCGCGTGCTCGGCGGCGTGCAGCGCGCCGGGCACGTCCGCCGGCTCGACCCCGGCGGCGGCGAGCGCGGCCGGCGAGACGGTGAACCACACGGCGACGGTGCGCAACTGTCGGGCCGGCAGGTCCAGTGGTCGGGTGTCCAGCACCTCGCCCGACCCGATCCGGCGCCGCTGGTAGGAGACGACCTGGCTGGTCACGTCGACGTCGCCGACGAACAGGCCGACCGGGCCGGCGTCGCGGTACTCGCGTACCGCCGCCACCGACAGCGAGGTGACCTCCCGGGCGTGGGTGGACCAGTCCGGCTCCTCGGCGTGCACCAGCGCGCACGCCCCGTCCAGGTCGAGGTCGTCCACCACGTACGACCCGCCCTGGTGCAGGTAGACCGCGCCCGGATGGATGAGGAAGTGTGACGAGCCGGGGTCGACCGTGCCGAGCAGCCGACCGGTCGAGGTCTCCACGACGTCGACCGGGGTGCCGCCCTCGCCGCGCAGGTCGACCTCGGGACGGCCGGCGGCGGTCCAGTACCACCCGGTGGGGCGTCGCCGCAGCAGCCCGGCGGCGACCAGCTCGTCCAGCGTCTGCTTGACCGACGCGCCACCGAACAGTTCGATGTCGGCCGAGGTCAGCGCACCCTCGGCGGCCGCGCAGCACAGTTGCGGCCCGAGCACGTAAGGATTGGTCGGGTCGAGCACCGTCGCCTCCACCGGCCGGCCGAAGACCGCCTCCGGATGGTGCACCAGGTAGGTGTCGAGCGGGTCGTCCCGGGCGATCAGCACCGCCAGCGCCTCGCGTCCGGCGCGTCCGGCCCGCCCGGCCTGCTGCCACAGCGACGCCCGGGTGCCGGGGTACCCGCAGATCAGCACCGCGTCCAGACCGACCAGGTCCACCCCGAGCTCGAGGGCGTTCGTCGAGGCCAGCCCGAGCAGTTCGCCGGAGGTGAGCGCACGCTCCAACGCCCGTCGCTCCTCGGCCAGGAAACCCGCCCGGTACGCCGCCACCCGGTCGCCGAGCCCGGGAGCCACCTCGTCAAGTGCCCGGCGCGCGTTGCTGGCCACCACCTCCGCCCCGCGCCGGGACCGGACGAACGCGAGCGTGCGGACCCCGGCGGCGACCGCGTCGGCGAGCAGATCGGCGCTTTCCCGCAGCGCCGACCGCCGTACCGGGGTGAGATCGTCGGTGTCGGCGCGGGCACCGGGCAGCAGCGGCGGCTCCCACAGCGCGAAGGTCACCGCCCCGCGCGGGGCGCTGTCCTCGGTGACCGGCTCCACCGGCAGCCCGGTCAGCTGGCTGCCCGCCCGCGCCGGCTCTCCCGAGGTCGCCGACGCCAGGATGAACACCGGCGTGCCGGGCCCGGTGGTGGGCCGGGCTCCGGACCCGAGGGCGGGTCGGGCGCTGGGCACGGTACCGGGCCGGACCCGCTGGTACCGCTCGGTCTGGCGACGCAGCCGACGCAGTACGTGGGCCACGTGCGAGCCGAACACGCCCCGGTAGCTGTGGCACTCGTCGACGATGACGTAGGTCAGCCGGCGGAGGAAGTTCGACCAGGCCCCGTGCCGGGGCAGGATTCCTCGATGCAGCATGTCCGGATTCGTCAGCACAAAGCGGGCGTGCTGCCGAATCCAGGCCCGCTCCGGCTGCGGGGTGTCGCCGTCGTAGCAGGCCGGCCGTACTCCGTCGAGTCCCAGCTCGGCGACGGCGCGCAACTGGTCGGCGGCGAGTGCCTTCGTCGGCGCCAGGTACAGCACGGTGGCCCGAGGGTCGGCCAGCAGCTTCGCCAACGCCGGCAGCAGGTACGCCAGCGACTTGCCGGACCCGGTGCCGGTGGCGACGATGACGTGCCGGCCGGAGTGGGCCAGCTCGGCTGCGTACGCCTGGTGCCGCCAAGGCTGCTGGACCCCGCGTGCGGTCAACACGTCCCGCAGGTCGGCGGGCACCCAGTCGGGCCACGGCGCGGTGGCACCGGGGCGCACCGGCAACCGCTCGACATGGGTGACCGTGGGTGCTGCCTGGTGCGTCGGGGCGGCCCCGGACTGGCGTGGCAGTTCCCCGGCGGCGCCCCACCGACGCAGCAACCCCGCCGGGTCCGAACCCGGTCCGGGCGTTACGGTGGCGGGTGAGGTCACGTCTGCACTCTCGCACCGGGGTGCCGACGTCGGCATCCCGGGGTAGGTATGCGGGGTGCAGGGAGATCATCGACCGTGCGGAGTCGCGCGGCGCAACCGCGCCGCGCGGTGGTTAGATGCCATAGGCGTGCATCGCAGCCGAGGAGGGGACCGATGGAGCTGTCGCTGTCGACTCGCACCGTTGGCGAGTACACGGTGCTGGAGGTCGGCGGCGAAGTGGACGTCTATACCGCTCCCCGGCTGCGGGAGCGGTTGATCGAGCTGATCGACGCCGGCAACCACAAGATCGTCGTTGATCTCCACCGGGTCGACTTCCTCGACTCCACCGGGCTCGGCGTGCTGGTCGGCGCGCTGAAGCGACTCCGCCCGGCCGGCGGCACCTTTGGGCTGGTCTGCGACAAGGAGTCCCTGCTGAAGATCTTCCGGATCACCGCGCTGGACCAGGTCTTCCCGATCTTCCCGACCGTACAGGCCGCCACCGGTGGGGAACCGGATGGCTCAGCTGGCGCAGCGCCGACGGCGTGATGGCCACCGTCCGCCTCTCGTTCTCCCCGGCGCCGGTGCACGTGCGCACCGCCCGCCTGGTCGGCGTCGCCGTCGCCCGCCGGGCCGGGGTGGCCGAGGAGTTGCTCGACGAGGTCCGGCTGGCGATCGGCGAGGCCTGTACCCGGGCCGTCGCCCTGCACCGCCAGTACGGGCTGGCCGACCTGGTTCAGGTGGAGATGTCCGATGAGGAGACCTACACCGTACGGGTCATCGACCGGGCCCCGATCGAAGCCGGGCTCGGTCTGAGCGCGTTGCCGCCCGACGAACTGGCCGACGAGTCGTTGACCGACGAGGCCCTGACGGTCGGTGTCGGTTTCGCCCTGCTGGCCGGTTTCGTCGAGGACCTCCAGGTGCGGCCGGTCGACGAAGGTGTCGGGACCGAGGTGCGGATGGTCTGGCCGGTCGGCCGGTGAGACCCGCGTCGGCCCCGCCCACCAGCTGAAGATCAACCTCCGTCGTCACAACTGTCCGTTCCGCCTGCAGGAATGGTCCACAACTCGGTGGGTGGACGGTGTGACCTGCCTTACCCGGTCCGGCTAGAGTACGCGGGTTATCACCAACTGTCCTGGCCCCACAAACCTGTGGGTGCCAGCAGACCTCGTTGCTCCCCGCGTGGAGTCGCCCCGCCGGTTCGTCCACCGACCGGGGCGAGCGTTCGGTACAGGAGGACACTGATGTCCGGGACCACCTTGGCCGCCGAAGGCGGCGGGCTGTCCCTTACCGGCACACACCTGACGTACGTCGTCATCGCCGCGGTCATCGCGCTGGTGGCGCTGGGTTTCGCCGCCGCCCTGGTACGGGCGGTGCTGGCGACCGGTAAGGGCACCACGAACATGCAGGAAATCGCCGGCGCCGTGCAGGAAGGCGCGTCGGCGTACCTGTTCCGCCAGTTCAAAACCCTCGGCGTGTTCGTCGTACTCGCCGTCATACTGCTCTTCCTGCTCCCTGTGCACGAGACACAGGGCAGCGAGATGATGGTGAAGGTCGGTCGATCCGTCTTCTTCGTGGTGGGCGCGGTGTTCAGCGCGTTCATCGGCGGTGCCGGGATGGCGCTGGCCACCCGGGCGAACCTGCGGGTCGCCGCGGCGGCCGGCACCGGCACCGGTGGCCGGGAGAACGCGATGAAGATCGCCTTCCGGACCGGCGGCGTGGTCGGCTTCCTCACGGTGGGCCTCGGCCTGTTCGGCGCGGCCCTGGTGGTCGTCCTCTACCGGGTCGACGCACCGACCGTGCTGGAGGGCTTCGGCTTCGGCGCGGCCCTGCTGGCCATGTTCATGCGGGTCGGCGGCGGCATCTTCACCAAGGCCGCCGACGTCGGCGCCGACCTGGTCGGCAAGGTCGAGCAGGGCATCCCGGAGGACGACGCCCGTAACCCGGCGACCATCGCCGACAACGTGGGCGACAACGTCGGTGACTGCGCCGGCATGGCCGCCGACCTGTTCGAGTCGTACGCGGTGACCCTGGTCGCCGCGCTGATCCTGGGCCGGGCCGCGTTCGGCGAGGAAGGCCTGGTCTTCCCGTTGATCGTCTCCACCATCGGTGCGGTGATCGCGCTGTTCGGCGTACTGATCACCCGGCTGCGTCCATCGGACCGCAACGGCATGGTGGCGATCAACCGGGCGTTCTTCACCTCGGCGGTGCTGGCCGCGGTGCTGGTCGCCGTCGCCGCCCTCCTCTACCTGCCGGGCAGCTGGACCGAGTTGCTCGGCGACGACTGGCGTGCGCAGCTCGGTGTCGACGACGGGGCCGACCTGCCGCTGTCCCCGGCCGGCCTGGCCGTCGGCGCGGTGCTCATCGGCATCGTGCTGGCCGCCGCGATCCAGCTGCTCACCGGCTACTTCACCGAAGTGCACCGCCGCCCGGTGCAGGACATCGGCAAGAGTTCGCAGACCGGCGCGGCCACCGTCATCCTGGCCGGCATCAGCGTCGGCCTGGAATCGGCGGTCTACTCGGCGCTGCTGGTCGGCGCCGGGGTGTTCGGGGCGTACCTGCTCGGTGGCGGCTCCATCACCCTGTCGCTGTTCGCCGTGGCGCTGGCCGGTACCGGCCTGCTCACCACGGTCGGCGTGATCGTGGCGATGGACACCTTCGGCCCGATCTCCGACAACGCGCAGGGCATCGCCGAGATGTCCGGTGACATCGACGAGGCCGGCGCCCGTACCCTCACCGAGCTGGACGCGGTCGGCAACACCACCAAGGCGATCACCAAGGGCATCGCGATCGCCACCGCCGTGCTCGCCGCGACGGCGCTGTTCGGCTCCTACACCGACACGGTCAGCATCGCGCTGAACGACGCCGGGATCGACGACGTGCCGGGCTACCTGGCCGACTCGCTCAACGTCGCCAACCCGGGCAACCTGGTCGGACTGATCATCGGTGCCGCAGTGGTCTTCCTCTTCTCCGGGCTGGCCATCAACGCGGTGTCCCGCTCGGCCGGCGCCGTCGTGCTGGAGGTCCGCCGCCAGTTCCGCGACAACCCCGGAATCATGGAGCGGACCCAACGGCCGGAGTACGGCAAGGTGGTCGACATCTGCACCCGTGACGCCCAGCGGGAGCTGCTCACCCCGGGTCTGCTGGCGGTGCTCGCGCCGATCGCGGTCGGTTTCGGCCTCGGTGCCGGTGCGCTCGCCGCGTACCTGGCCGGCGCGATCGGCACCGGTGTGCTGATGGCGGTGTTCCTGGCCAACTCGGGCGGTGCCTGGGACAACGCCAAGAAGCTGGTGGAGGACGGCGCGCACGGCGGCAAGGGTTCCGAGGCGCATGCCGCCACGGTCATCGGCGACACCGTCGGCGACCCGTTCAAGGACACCGCAGGTCCGGCGATCAACCCGCTGCTCAAGGTGATGAATCTGGTGGCGCTGCTGATCGCCCCCGCAGTGATCATGTGGGGCGTGGGCACCGACCAGAACGACCCGCTGCGCATCGCCATCGCGGTGGTGGCGACCCTGGTCGTGGTGGCCGCGGTGGTGTTCACCAAGCGCAAGCCGATGGCGATGGGGGAGAACATCGACGGCGGCCCGGCCGGTGGCGGCAGCGCCGGGTCCGAATCGGAGCGGGTGAGCGTCTGACCGACCGGTGGCTCCACCCGATCCTTGTGGACCGGGTGGAGCCACCGGCTTCGACGTACCGCCGACCGGCGGCGGGCCGTAGGGCTGTCGTCGCCGGTGCGTACGCTGCACAGCATGGGAGCGCGCCGCGTGGTGTCAACTGCTCGGATCGCAGTGGTGCTCACCGCCGTGGCGTTGACGCTGTCGGGCTGCGGCGGAGGGCCCAGCCCGGTCGTCTGGGCGGCCGAGGTGTGCACCGCGCTGCGCCCGTGGCGGGCGGAGATCAGCAATCTGACCAGCAGCACCCAGCAGCAGATGACCGCGCAGACGACGCCGGCGCAGGCGCAGGAGAACCTGATCCGGCTGCTGTCCGGCGCGGCCGCCGCGACCGAGACCGCCCGGGTCCGGGTGGTGGAGGCCGGGGTGCCCGACGCGGACCAGGGTGAGCAGGTGGCCACCGGGTTCGCCGACTCGCTCGGCGCGGTGCGCGACGCGTACGGCAAGGCCGAAGAGGGCATCGCCGGGCTGGACGCCACCGGACCGGCGGACAGCTTCTACGACGGGGTCGAGGCGGTGCTTGCCACCCTCACCGACGACTACCAGCGCAGCGCGCTGGACACCAGCTCACTGGGTTCCGCGGAGCTCAATAGGGCCTTCTACGAGGTCCCGGAGTGTCGCTGACGCCGCCGACCGACTCCTCCGCCGGTGTCCCGACGGCCCGGCAGTTGTCGCTGTTCGGCGTGGCGGCGGCGGATCCGACGCCCGGCGACCTGGCGGGTCTGCTCGCCGGTCCGGGCCGGATCAGCCGGATGGGCGGCACGGTACGGGTGTCGGTGGACGTCGAGCCGGCCTGGCGAGTGCACGTGCTGGTGGCCGAGTTCCGGCGGCGCGGGCTGGCGCCGAGTTGGCGTCAGCTGCCGGACGGCCGGCTGACGGTGCGGACGGCGTACACGGCGGTGCTGGCCCGGCTCGGCGCGGCCTGGCTGCATCCGCCGACGCCGGACCAACCGGACGCCGACCTGCCGGCGGCCGAGCCGGTGCACGGCGGCGAGGACGACCGGCTGGTCAAGCGGCCGCCGACCGGATTCCACCTGGCCGGTCAGCGGCTGCGGTTGTGGGCGGCGGCGGCCGGCGCCAGGGATCCGCTCGGCTACCGGTTGCGGCTGGTCGAGTCGGACGCGGACAACTGGCCCCAGGTGGGTGCCGCGCTCGCCGCGATCGGGTTGCCGGCGGTGCTGCTCGATGCCCGGTCCGGCGGTCCGGCGTACCGGATCGTGGGCCGACGCCGGCTGACCAGACTGGCCGAGCTGCTCGGCGACCGGCCCGCCGCCGCCCCCGAGGACGGCTGGGCGTGATGGCGCGGCTGCTCTCCGACCCGGTCCCGATCGCTGTCTGATCGCTGACAGAACAGCCGGGACATCGACCGACGCCAGCGGCTGTTGCGGTGCGGTGCGCCACGTCACGCCGGTCGGTGGGTGTACCGTGTCGCCGTTGGTGCGGTAGGAACGAGCTGGGTCGGCATCGGGTGGGCTGCTGACCGGCTGCGGTGAACCAACCGGACGACCGACGCAAATCGGGCCGAAGGCTTGGGTGCGTGTGCTCCACCGGCCCCGGGTTCGCGTTACGTTGGACATCGTGACCGTCGCCCGCCCGCTTGTCGTGGCGGGCGCCGGTCGATCTGGGCCGCCGCCTGTCGCCGGGCGGTCCGAGTGGGTCGAGGTCAGGAGAGACGTGCCGAGCAACACCTCAACCAGCCGTCTGGTCATCGTCGAGTCGCCGGCGAAGGCCAAGACGATCTCGGGCTACCTGGGCCCGGGGTACGTCGTCGAGGCGAGCCTCGGGCATGTCCGGGACCTGCCGCGCAACGCCGCCGACGTGCCGGCCCGCTACAAGAAGGAGCCGTGGGCCCGGCTCGGCGTCGACGTCGACAACGGCTTCGCCGCGCTGTACGTCGTCTCGGCCGACCGTAAGCAGCAGATCGCCAAGCTGACCAAGCTGGCCAAGGAGGTCGACGAGGTCCTGCTCGCCACTGACGAGGACCGCGAGGGCGAAGCGATCGCCTGGCACCTGGTGGAGACTCTCAAACCCAGGGTGCCGGTGCGTCGGATGGTCTTCCACGAGATCACCCGGGCCGCCATCCGGGCCGCGGTGGCCAATCCCCGGGAGATCGACCGCAACCTGGTCGACGCCCAGGAGGCGCGGCGGATCCTGGACCGGCTGTACGGCTACGAGGTCTCGCCGGTGCTGTGGAAGAAGGTGATGCCCCGGCTGTCCGCCGGCCGGGTGCAGTCGGTGGCCACCCGGATCGTAGTGGAGCGCGAGCGGCAGCGGATGGCGTTCCGTACCGCCGAGTATTGGGACATCCAGGCCACCCTGGCAGTGACCGGCCAGTCGGCGGCCGACGCCGACGGACCCCGCTCGTTCACCGCCAACCTGATCGCGCTCGGCGGCGACCGGATCGCCACCGGCAAGGATTTCGAGCCGAGCACCGGACGGGTCCGCCCGGAGGCGTCGGTGGTGCATCTGGACGGCGACGGGGCGCGGGGCCTGGCGGCCCGGCTCGACGGTCGGCCGTTCACCGTCACCCGGGTCGAGGAGAAGCCGTACCGCCGCCGGCCGTACGCCCCGTTCATCACCTCCACCCTGCAGCAGGAAGCGGCCCGCAAGCTGCGGTTCTCGTCGCAGCAGACGATGCGCACCGCGCAGCGCCTGTACGAGAACGGTTACATCACCTACATGCGGACCGACTCGGTCAACCTGTCGGAGACGGCGATCGCCGCCGCCCGCAGCCAGGTCGCCGAGCTGTACGGCGACCGTTTCGTCCCGCCGGAGCCGCGTCGCTACACCGGCAAGGTCAAGAACGCCCAGGAGGCGCACGAGGCCATCCGCCCCGCCGGTGACCACTTCCGCACCCCTGGGGAGCTGGCCAACGAGCTGTCCGCCGAGGAGTTCAAGCTCTACGAGCTGATTTGGCGGCGGACCATCGCGTCCCAGATGACCGACGCGGTGGGTTCCAGCGTGTCGGTGCGGATCCGGGCCGTCTCGACCGTCGGCGAGGAATGCGACTTCGGCGCGACCGGCAAGACGATCACCGACCCGGGCTTTCTGCGCGCCTACGTCGAGTCGTCCGACGACGAGTCGGCCGAGGCGGAGGACGCTGAGCGCCGGCTGCCGAACCTGGCCAAGGACCAACCGCTCACCGCGCGGGAGTTGGCGGCGGTCGGGCACAGCACCCAGCCGCCGGCCCGCTACACCGAGGCTTCCCTGGTCAAGGCGTTGGAGGAGCTGGGCATCGGGCGCCCGTCCACCTACGCGTCGATCATGCAGACCATCCAGGACCGGGGGTACGTGGCCAAACGCGGCCAGGCGCTGATCCCGTCGTTCCTGGCCTTCGCGGTGATCGGGCTGCTGGAGCGACACTATCCGCGACTGGTCGACTACAACTTCACCGCCAGCATGGAGAACGAGCTGGACGAGATCGCGTCCGGCGACCACCAGGCAGTGGACTTCCTCACCTCGTTCTACTTCGGCAGCGACACCGCGGGGGACGAGTCGGTCGCCCGCTCCGGTGGCCTCAAGCGGTTGGTCACCGAGAAGCTCGCCGAGATTGACGCCCGCAGCGTCAATTCGATCCCGCTCGGTGTCGACGACGAGGGCCGTCAGGTCGTCGTCCGGGTCGGCCGCTACGGTCCGTACCTGCAGCGGTTCCTGCCCGACACGGAGGGTGCCGACCACGCGGCGGCCGGGCCGACCGGAGATGGCTCAGCGGCCGCGCCCACAGCGGGTGCTGCCAGCGGTGCCGAGCCGGCGGCCGGTGGCGGTGACGAGGCGGAGGGGGCGGCAGCCGGAGCCGGCGGGGACCGCGTTTCGCTGCCGGAGGGGATCGCGCCGGACGAGCTGACCCCGGAAAAGATCAACGAACTGTTTCTCGGCGGTGGTGGCGAGCGCAAGCTCGGCGAACACCCGGAGACCGGCGAGCCGATCGTGCTCAAGTCCGGCCGGTTCGGCCCGTACGTCGCCAGTGGCGAGCGCCGCTCCTCATTGCTGCGCTCCCAGTCACCGGAGACGCTGAGCATCGCCGAGGCGCTGCGGCTGCTGTCGCTGCCCCGGGTGGTCGGGGTGGCACCGGACGGTGCCGAGGTGCTCGCCGCCGCCGGCCGGTACGGCCCGTACGTCAAGAAGGGCGACGAGTTTCGGTCGCTGGAGTCCGAGGAGCAGTTGTTCACCGTCTCGCTGGACGAGGCGCTGACGTTGCTCGCCGCGCCGAAGACCCGGCAGCGGCGGGCCGCCGCGCCGCCGTTGCGGGAGATGGGCGCGGATCCGCTCACCGAGCGTCCGCTGGTGATCAAGGACGGCCGGTTCGGCCCGTACGTCACCGACGGCGAGAGCAACGCCTCGCTGCGGCGTGGCCAGACGCCCGAGTCGTTGACGATCGAGCAGGCGTCGGAGATGTTGGCCGAGAAGCGGGCGAAGGGCCCGGCGCCGCGTAAGAAGGCGGCGAAGAAAGCGCCGGCGAAGAAGGCCACCGCCAAGGCGACCGGTGCGAAGAAGGCTACGGCCAAGAAGACCGCGCCGAAGAAGGCCACCGCCAGCCGGGCCGCAGACCGGTCCGACGACTCCTGACCGCACCGCAGACCACGCCGCAGACCACGCGCCAGGTGGATGACTCCTGGCCGTGCTCCTGGCCGGCGGTGGCCCGCCGAGGGCCAGATTGTCATGAATGATCTTCTCAAATGATCTTCATGGTAAGGATGATGTGGGACAGGTGAATACCGATATCCGTTTCGCTCGTTAATCCGAGTAACGTTTTTGATCTCACTGCTGCCGACGGTGGTTCCGACGCGCGGGGGATCTTTCTCGGAAGGAGTGGGACGAGTGTCGACACCAGCCGTCACCAGTGGCCCGCTGCGGCGGGTGCCGGTCCAGGGGCGCAGTCTCGCCCGGGTCCAGCGCATGCTCGACGCGTGCGCCGAGATCGTGGACGAGGTTGGCTACGAGGGTCTGACGACGACCCTGCTCGCTGAACGAGCCGAGGTGGCCATCGGTTCCGTCTATCAGTTCTTTCCGGACAAGCGGGCGATCGTGCAGGCACTGACGCTGCGCAACATCGAGGCGTACGTGCAGCGGCTCAACGAACGGTTCACCGGCGGCGAGTTCGACCACTGGTGGGACGGCGTCGCCGCCGGCATCGACGAGTACATCTGCATGCACCGTACGGTGCCCGGATTCCGCACCCTGCACTTCGGCGACGTGGTCGACGTACGGCTGCTGGACGAGAGCAGGGACAACAACGCGGTGATCGCCAGTGAGCTGTCCAAGGTACTGGTGGGGCGGTTCGGTATCCCGGACGAACCCCGGCTGCGGTTCGCGCTGCAGATCGCGGTGGAGGCCGCCGACGCGCTGATCAAACTGGCGTTCCGGCGCACCGCCGAGGGCGATGAGAGCGTACTGCGCGAAGCGAAGGCCCTGATTCGCGAATACCTGCACCGCCACGTCGACCCCGCCGCGACCGGTGACCGCGACGGTGACCGTGACCGACCGGGCTGAGCGCCAGGATTAGAGTGTGACCGGGGCCCGGCCGCCGGGCCGACGGGGAGGAACGGTCATCGACGACAACGCCACCAGGCCGCAGCGCGGTGGTGCGCCCGACACACCGCCGGCCGACCAGGCTGCCGCCCCGGTCGACCTGTCCGGTCTGCCGGCGCTGCGTTCGGTGCTGCGCATCCGTCCGTTCCGGCGGCTGTGGATCGTGCTCGGGGTCGCCTCGTTCAGCGACTGGCTGGGCCTGCTCGCCACCTCGATCTTCGCGGCCGGGCAGGTCTCCGGCGGTGCGGCGCAGGGCGCGGCGTTCGGCGGTGTCATCGCCGTACGGCTGCTGCCGGCGTTGGTCCTCGGCCCGGTCGCCGGGGTGCTCGCCGACCGGTTCGACCGCCGCTACACGATGGTCATTTGCGACCTGCTCCGGTTCGTGCTGTTCGCCTCCATCCCGCTGCTGCCGATGTTCGGCGCGAGCGGCGCCCTCACGGTCGCCTGGGCGGCGATCGCGATCTTCCTGATCGAGACGATCACGTTGATCTGGATCCCGGCGAAGGAGGCGGCGGTCCCCAACCTGATCCCCAAGGCCCGGTTGGAGATCGCCAACCAACTCACCCTGATCGCCACGTACGGGTTCACCCCGGTGCTCGCCGCGATCAGCCTGGCTGTCCTCGACGCCGCCGTCCGGGCGGCGGCGGTGACCGATCTGCCGGCCTGGGCGGAGCCGGCGCAGTTGGCGCTGTTCTTCAACGCCGCCTCCCGGCTGGCCACGGCGATCGTGGTCTTCTACGGCATCAAGGAGATCAGCGGACGGGCCGGCGCCGCCGGGCGCGCCGACCAGAGCCTGATCCGGCAGTTCGTCGAGGGGTGGCGGTTCATCGGCCAGACCCCGCTGGTCCGGGGTCTGGTGCTGGGCATCTTCGGCGCGTTCGCCGGTGGTGGCATCGTGATCGGCACCGCGAAGTTCTTCACCGCCTCGCTGAGCGCCGGTGACGCCGCGTTCTACCTGCTCTTCGCGGCGATCTTCGTCGGTCTGGGCGCCGGGATCGGGCTGGGCCCGACGGTGGTGCGTGACCTGTCCCGGCGGCGCTGGTTCGGGCTGAGCATCATGCTGGCCAGCGGCTCGGTGCTGATCCTCGCCCTGTCCATCCATCTGTCCATGGCCATCCTCGGCGCGGTGCTGGTCGGCGCGGCGGCCGGGATGGCGTTCCTGGCCGGGATCACCCTGCTCGGCGGGGAGATCGCCGACGACGTCCGGGGCCGGGTCTTCGCCGTGGTACAGACCGGCACCCGGGTGGTGCTGATGCTGGCCATCTCGGTCAGCAGCGTGCTGGTCGGTGTGGGCGGCTCCCGCCAGCTGCAGATCGCCAACCTGGGCGTCTCGTTCTCCTCGACCCGGTTGTTGCTGCTGCTCGCCGGGGTGTTCGGCATCTTCGCCGGGCTCAGCGCCTTCCGCCAGATGGATGACAAACCAGGCGTTCCGGTCCTGGCCGACCTGTGGGGGTCGATCCGGGGGCGGCCGTTGGCGTCGGCGGAGCCGTTCACCGCGAACGGGGTCTTCGTCGTCTTCGAAGGCGGCGAGGGCGCCGGCAAGTCGACCCAGGTGACGGCGTTGGCGCAGGCGCTGCGCGAGCGGGGCCGGGAGGTGGTGGTGACCCGCGAACCGGGGGCCAGCGGGCTCGGCGAGAAGATCCGCCGGCTGGTGCTCGACGGCGGACCCGACGCGCCGTCGCCCCGCGCGGAGGCCCTGCTGTACGCCGCCGACCGGGCCCACCATGTGGCGACCGTGGTCCGGCCGGCGCTGGCCCGGGGCGCGGTCGTGGTCAGCGACCGCTACGTCGATTCGTCGTTGGCGTACCAGGGTGCCGGGCGGACCCTGCCGGTCGATGAGGTCTCCTGGCTCTCCTCCTGGGCCACCGGGGGTCTCAAACCCGACCTGGTGGTGCTGCTGGACATCGAGCCACGGGCGGGCCTGGACCGGGCGCAGCGGCGCGGGGCCGGTGCCGACCGGCTGGAGAGCGAGTCGCTGGCGTTCCACGAACGGGTCCGGTACGCGTTCCTCGACCTGGCCGCCGCCGACCCGAAACGCTACCTGGTGCTGGACGCCACCCGTGGCGTCGACGAGGTACGCGGCGCGGTGCTCGACCGGGTCGAGGTGCTGACCGGCCGGGCCGACCCGGCGGCGCCCGCCGAGCCGAACGCCGACGCGGAGCCGAGGGCCGACGCCGAAGCGGGGCGACCGACGTGACGACCGTGAGCATGCCCGCTGACGTCTTCGCCGACCTGGTCGGTCAAAACGAGGCGGTGCAGACCCTGCGCCGGGCCGCTGCGGCGGCTGGCGAGCTGCTAGCCGCCGGCGACGGCGACCCGCCGCCGTCGGCCGGGGCGATGACCCACGCCTGGATTTTCACCGGGCCACCCGGCTCCGGGCGGTCGGTGGCCGCCCGCGCGCTGGCCGCCGCGCTGCAGTGCCTGCACGGGCAGGGCTGCGGCCGGTGCGCCGGCTGCCACACCACCCGGGCCGGTACCCACGCCGACGTCCGGTTCGTCGTGCCGGACGGCCTGTCGATCAGCGTCGGCGAGATGCGCGCGCTGGTGCTGCGGGCGGCCAGCACGCCGTCCGCCGGACGCTGGCAGGTGCTGGTGATCGAGGATGCCGACCGGCTCACCGAGGCGGCCGGCAACGCGCTGCTCAAGGCGATCGAGGAACCGCCGCCCAGGACGGTGTTCCTGCTCTGTACGCCGTCCACCCACCCGGACGACATTTCGGTGACCATCCGGTCCCGCTGCCGAGTGGTCAGCCTGCGGCAGCCGCCGGCCGAGGCGGTCGCCCAGGTGCTGGCCGAGCGGGACGGCGTACCGGCGGAGACCGCCACCTGGGCGGCGGCGGCCGCGCAGGGGCACGTCGGCCGGGCCCGGCGGCTGGCCCAGGACCAGCAGGCGCGGGAGCGCCGGGACGCCGTTCTGGCGGTGCCGCGTCGGCTGACCACGGTCGGGGCCTGCTTCGACGCCGCGTCGGCGTTGATCGCCGCCGCCGAGGCGGAGGCCGAGGCAGCGGTCGCCGATGTTGACGCGGCGGAGCGTACGGCGCTGCAGACCGCGCTGGGTGCCGGCGGCACCGGGCGCGGTGCCGCCAGCGCTGCCCGGGGGACCGCCGGGCAGATCAAGGAGCTGGAACGGCGGCAGAAGTCCCGGGCCACCCGGGCGCAGCGGGACGCGTTGGACCGGGCGCTGGTTGATCTGGCCGGCTTCTACCGCGACGTACTGGTTTCCGCGCTGCGGGCCCCGGTGGCCCCGGTGCACACCGACATCGCCGGGCTCACCGGCGCAGCTGCCGAAAAGTGGACAGCGGAGTCGGCGCTGCGCCGGCTGGAAGCAGTGCTGAGCTGCCGAGAAGCGATCACCGGCAACGTCAAGCCACGGATCGCCGTCGAAGCGATGATGCTCAGCCTCTGGCGCGGCTAGGTCGCTGCCGGTACGGTTCGGTGCCGTAGCGCAGCCCCATCCGTACGTAGGGTGCAGACCGGTCTGTGCCCGTTTGCCGACGATGGTGAGGACCCCGTGGTACGGCAGATCGACGAAGCGTGGATCGAGGACGCGGTCGAGCGGTACCGCCAAATCGAGGCCCGGCAGGTCGAGTTCGACAAGGCGGTGCACACCGTCGAGGTGACGGTGCGCTCGCCGGACGGGTCGGTCGAGATCGTGGTCAACGCCGCCGGCACCGTGACCGACGTACGGATCCTCGGTCCCCTGCACACCCGGAGCAACACCGAACTGGCCGCCGCCGTGCGGTCCACGGTGGCGGCGGCAGCCGACGCCGCCCGCTGGGCGCGCGAGAAACTGTGGGCCGAGACGTTCGGTGCCCACCCGTCGCTGCGGGAGGTCTGACATGGACGCCACCGTGCAGCTGATCGCCGCCGAGCTGACGCGCTGCGCCGACCAGTTGGCTGGCACCGCGAGCCAGCTGACCGGGCTGCGCGACAACGCAGACCGTGGACTGGGCGGCGAGTTGAGCGGCGCCGCCGTCGGCGGGCCGCAGGCGGTGTCGGCCGGCCGGTTGGGCGCGCTCACCGCAGCGCTGGGCCGGCAGTGGCGGGACACGATGGCGCAGCGGGCGGCTGAAGCGGACGACGCCGGCCGGCGGCTCGCCGACACCGCAGCCGGGTTGCGGTCCGTGGTCGGCGCGTACCGCGACGTCGACCTGACGGCCCGCCGCCGGCAGTCGACGGAGGGCAGCTGATGGACGTGTTGGACCGGGTCGCCGCCCCGGCCCGGGATCTGCTGGCCCGAGTGGACGCGCTGCTCATCGGCACCGGCGCGCCGCCGGGGCATCCGGTCTGGCCGCTGCTGCGCCAGGTGCGGGCGTTGCCCGGTGACGCGGTGGCCGCGTTCGTCGCGGTGCGCCCGGAGCCGCTGGCCGCCGCCGGCGCCGCGCTCCGCCCGCAACTGGACGGGTACGCCGAAGCGGTCGATGTGCTGTCCGGCCGGCTGGACTGGTCCGGCCCGGCGGCTCAGGCGTACGACGCGGCACGCCGTACCCTCGCCACCCGGCTGACCGGTGGTGGTGGCGGTGGCGCTGCCGACCCGGACAGCCTGGCCGGGCGGTTGACGGCCACCGCCGGGTACGCCGAGGCGGTCGCCGGCTGGGCGGCGCTGAGCCGGGCCGGCCTGGCCGCCGTGCTGGCCGAGGCACTGGGCTCGGCCGAGGCGGTCACCGTACGGACCGTCGACGCCGAACCCGGATGGTCGGCGGTTCCGGGTTCCGGGCCGCCGGGGTCGGCAGCGGCCGACGCCGCCGCCACGATCGCGGCGGCGGTGCTGACCGCGATCCTGGAGATCGCCGAGCGGGGCGAGGACCTGCTGGAGCGCTGGCGGCCCCGGTTGGCGCCGGCCGGCGGGCACCGGCCGGCCGATGTCGCCAGCCCTGGTGCCGGTGCCGACGGGACGATCCGGCTGCGCTACTGACCCGGAACAGGCAACGGCGCCGCGCTCAGGAGCACGGCTATTCGCCTGTTGCTCCGGCTGCGACGCCGTGACCCTTCCTGCACCCCCCGCAGGCTCTTGACACCGAAGGGAACGCGGCCGGCCCGGACAGGTTGCGGGCCGCCCGGCACATTCAGCCGTTCAGCCGGCTCCATCCGGCGGATCGGCTGCCGCCGGCTGCCTTCTCGATGCCGCGAGGTCGACGTAGGGTAGGGCCATGGGGATGCTCTGCGCGGTCAGCTTCAACCGGTACGGGCGCCTCTTCTACCTCGACCCCGGTGATCTGCGGCCGGCGGTCGGCGACAAGGTGCTGGTGCCCACCGACGACGGCACCGAGGTCGCCGAGTGCGTCTGGGCCCCGCAGTGGGTCGACGATCCCACCGACGGCTTTCCCCGGCTGGCCGGGCTGGCCACCGAGCAGGATCTGCACCGTGACGAGGTGCAACGCAAACGCAAGGCGGAGGCGAAGGTCGCGGCGAAGCGGCTGATCCGCGAGCACGGGCTGCCGATGAAGGTGGTCGCCGTTGACCACGTGCTGGAACCGGGGTCGCTGCACAGCGCCCGGGCCACCATCTACTTCACCGCGCCGCACCGGGTCGACTTTCGGTCGCTGGTGCGCGACCTCGGCGCGACCCTGCACTGCCGGGTGGAGCTGCGGCAGTTGGCGGCCCGCGACTCGGCCCGGGTGCAGGGCGGCATCGGCTCCTGCGGCCGGGACCTGTGCTGCGCGACCTTCCTCACCGACTTTGAGCCGGTGACCATCCGGATGGCCAAGGACCAGGATCTGCCGCTCAACCCGCTGCGCATCTCCGGCGCCTGCGGCCGACTGATGTGCTGCCTCAAGTACGAACATCCACTGTACGCGGACAGCAGCAGTTACCCCACCTCGGGCCAGCGGGTCGAGACCCCGGACGGTCCGGCCAAGGTGGTGTCGCGGCATCCGCCGAGCGAGTCGGTCACCGTACGGCAGATTGCCGACGGGGCGGTGCAACGCTGTGCCCTGGCCGACGTCTGCGGCCCGCGCCGGGCCCACGACCAGGCGTACGGCTGACCTCGCGGCTCACCGGACGTCGCCGGCTCAGCGGATGGTGATCGGTTCCTCGGCGAGTCGGGTGGTCAGCGGCTGCTCCGGCACGATCCACGGGGCGTGCGCGGGCGCCTGCGGGTCGGCCCGCCAGCGCTGGCACACCCGGTCGACGGCCACCGGGTAGAGGGTCAGCGACCCGTCGGCGGCGATCCGCATCCGGATGAAGCACTTCGAGTCCTCGATGCCCTGCCCGGCGAACAGCTCGTTGAGGTTGACGTCGAACGCGCCGGCCAGCACCAGGTAACCGGCGGTCAGCTGGCTTGCGACCAGCCCGGCGACCGGGCCGTAGACGACTGCGGCGGCGACCACCGGCAATGGCCAGGGCCAGTCGACGAACGGTAGCTCCAGCCAGATCAGCGCACCGACCCAGGCCAGCGCGATGTGCGCGACACCGTGCCCGAGCCCGAGCAGCCAGTGCCGGGAATGTCGGGCGCCGCTGGCGCTCGGCGGTTTGGCGAAGACCACCGACGCGGCGAGGGTGAGCACCACCATCGCGACCAGCGGGATGCTGAACAGTCGCTGGTTGTCGGGATCGGCCCAGGAGACGATGACCCCGGCGACGGCCAGCATCAGCAGCGTCTGCAGGGTGCCGAGCAGGGTGGCGAAGCCCGGGTTGCGGCGCGGCAGCCGGTGGAAGATCCCCCAACTGTAGCGGCGGGACCGGGCCGCCTCCGGGTAGCGGCCGGCCAGCTCGTAGTCGCGTTGCGGGCTGGCGTTGCGGGAAAGGGTGTCGACCGGCGGTACGGTGATCCGCTCGGGCAACTTGTGCGTCGCCGACAGGTAGGCGCCGCCGCCGCCACAGGTGATCAACTGCCGGTCCGGGTTGGCGTACCGGGCGTAGTGGTGCTGGTCGCCGGAGATCATCAGCGGCACCCGGGCACCGGCCGGCTTGACCACCGTACGCAGGAAGTAGTCGACCGCGTCGTAGGCCTGCGGGTCGCCGACCGCCTTGACCCAGGTCGGTTCCGGCACCGCCAGGATCACCCGGTCACCCGGCTTGAGCTGCTCGGCCGCCTTCTCGAAGTAGATCAGCTGCGGGTCGTCCAGGTACGCGCCGAACTGCTCGTCGATGGCGAACAGCCACCAGTCGTTCGGCAGCCGGGTGGCGAAGTACGACCGTTTCTGCTCGGTCCGCCAGCCGCCGATGGTGGCGTCGCGTCGGCGGGCGAACAGCCGCAGGAACGCGGTGAGCCCGTCGTACCAGTCGTGGTTGCCGGGGATGGCGTACAGCGTGGGTCGCGGCTGCCCGGCCGGCGGCTTCGGGAAGGCCGCCTGGTACGGCCCCTTGCTCCGGTCCTCGTACGCCTCGCCGCTGGCCGCCGGGTAGACCTGGTCGCCGCCCATCACCAGCAGGTCGCCGCGGCGCAGCCGGCCGACGCCGTCGACGTCCAGCTCCGGCTGTGCCAGCAGGTACGCCAGCGAGTAGGTGGCCGGGAAGCCGTCACCCAGGTCGGCCACGTAGTCGATCCACAGCTCCCCGTCGACGGCGTCGTGGTGGTGCACGTCGTCGGGGAGCGCGCCCTGCAGTTCCCGCTTGTCGAGGTACGCGCCGAACAGCATCGCCAGCAGGGTGCGTAGCCCGGTGCTGAGCAGCAGCATCGGGGCCAGCCAGGGCACCGGTGGTCGCGGGGCGAAGCCGAGCTCCCTCGGGTCCAGCGACCGGGGCCGGTGATGTTCGGCGGCGGCTGGGTCCGGATCGATCGGCCCGGGGCCGGCCGGGTCGGCGGCTGGGGCAGGCGTGCTCGGTTCGTCCGTCACACGTCCGGAGCCTACTGTCGGTCATTGACGCCTGTCACCCGTGGCCGGCCCTCGGCCGTCCCGTCGGTGCCTCTCGGCCGCCCGGCGTGATCTCCGCCCGGTGCCGTACACTGGTTCATCGTTGCCGCCTTAGCTCAGTCGGCAGAGCGACGCACTCGTAATGCGTAGGTCGACGGTTCGATTCCGTCAGGCGGCTCCAACAGATGCCCTGACCAGCAGGCCTGCTGGTCAGGGCATCTCTTCGCCGGTCAGGTTTCCAGGGACGCGGTGGCCGCGACCGCGCGGCAGAGCCTTCCACGACGCGTGGCGGACGGCCGCGTGGTTGACTAAGGCTGGATGTTCGGCCCAGCCCGAAGCAGGAGTTCCCTCGTGCGGACTTGCCCGTCGTCACCCGACTCGCAACTCGTCCTTGACGAGGTCACCAAGCGCTACCCCGAACGGGTCGTCCTGGAGCGGGTGTCGCTCACCGTCAAGCCGGGGGAGCGGGTCGGTGTCATCGGCGAGAACGGGTCGGGCAAGTCGACCCTGCTCCGGCTCATCGCCGGGCTGGAGACGCCGAACAGCGGGCACCTGACGGTCTCCGCGCCCGGCGGCACCGGATACCTGGCGCAGCGGCTGCGGCTGCCACCCGGCGGCACCGTGCGGGACGTGGTGGACCACGCACTGGCCGACCTACGGCACATGGAGGCGCGGCTGCGGGCCGCCGAGGCGGCCCTCGCCGCCGCGACCGCTGAGCAGCTGGACGAGTACGGCACGCTGCTCACCGAGTTCGAAGCCCGCGGCGGCTACGCGGCCGACGCCCGGGTGGACGCAGCCCTGCACGGCCTCGGCCTGCCCGATCTCGACCGGGACCGGGCGGTCGACACCCTCTCCGGCGGGGAACGGTCCCGGCTCGCCCTCGCGGCCACCCTGGCCGCCGCGCCGGAGCTGTTGCTACTCGACGAGCCCACCAACGACCTCGACACCGAGGCCGTCGAGTGGCTGGAGGAGCACCTGCGCACGCACCGGGGCACGGTGTTGGTGGTCACCCACGACCGGATGTTCCTCGAGGCGGTCACTCCCACCATCCTGGAGGTCGACGCCGACACCCTGACCGTGCGCCGGTACGGGGACGGCTACGCCAACTACCTGCGGGCAAAGGCCGCCTCCCGGGCCGCCTGGGAGCGCGCGTACGCGGACTGGCTGGCCGAGGTCGACCGGCAGACCGACCTCGCGGAGCGGGCCGGCGAGATGCTCCGGTCCATCTCCCGCAAGGGTCCGGCGGCGTTCAGCGGGGCCGGCGCGCACCGGTCCCGGTCCTCGTCAACGGCGACCTCCCGCAAGGCCCGCAACGCCAACGAACGGCTGCGCCGCCTCCGGGAGGAGCCGGTTCCGCGCCCCGCCGACCCGTTGCGGTTCACCGCGTCCGTCACGGCGGGCCCGGTGGACGCCGACACCCTCTGCGCCCAGTTGACCGACGTTCGGGTCGGCGACCGGCTCCACGTTCCCGACCTGGTCGTCGGCCGGTCCGAGCGACTGCTGGTCACCGGTCGCAACGGGGCGGGCAAGAGCACGCTGATGCGGGTGCTCGCCGGTGAACTCGTTCCGGACGGTGGGCAGGTGCGGCTCCCGGCCCGGGTCGGTCACCTGCGCCAGGACGTGGCGGCGGAGCAGCCGGGGCGCACCCTGCTGGAGGCGTTCGCGGCGGGCCGCCCGGGGCACCCCGACGAGCACGCCGAGGACCTTCTCGCGCTCGGCCTCTTCCGCCCGGACGATCTGGGGATGCCAGTCGGGACGCTCTCCGTCGGGCAGCGCCGCCGGATCGACCTGGCCCGCCTGGTCACCCGCCCGGCCGACCTGCTACTACTGGACGAGCCCACCAACCACTTCGCCCCGCTGCTGGTCGAGGAGCTGGAGCGGGCGCTGGACGGCTACGCCGGGGCCCTGGTCGTGGTGACGCACGACCGCCGGATGCGCAGCACCTTCACCGGGACCCGGCTGGAGCTGCGCGAGGGCGCGGTCGCCGGCTCCACGCGGGTGTGACGGCCGGGCGGGAGGAGTACCTCAGCCGCCGACGCCGCCGGTCCCCGCCGGGGTCAGCGCCTTGAGCGCGGCGGTGACCCGCCCGCAGACCGCGTCGATCTGGCCGTTGAGGTAGAAATGCCCGCCGGAGTAGGTGTGGACCACCGTCGTTGCCGTCGTCACCTCGGCCCACGCCGCCGCCTCCTCGGCCGTGACGTTGGGGTCGCTGTCGCCGGTGAGCACGGTGACCGGGCAGCGCAGCAGTGGCCCAGGGCGGTAGTCGTAGGTCGCCGCCGCCCGGTAGTCGTTGCGAATCGCCGGGAGGACCATCTGCAGCAGTTCCTCGTCGGCCAACAGGCTGGAGTCGGTGCCCTCCAGCCGGCGGATCTCCGCGATCAGCTCGTCGTCTGCGTGGTAGTACCGGTCGCGGCGGGGGGTGGCCGGGCCCCGCCGGCCGGAGGCGAAGAGGTGGACCAGCCGGTCGGCGGCGGCGGGTGGGAGCCGCCGACCGACCTCGAAGGCGACCGTGGCGCCCATACTGTGTCCGAAGAAGGCGATCGGCCGGTCCGCTGCGGCGAGCAGGATGGGCAGCAGCCGCTCCACGAGGGCGTCGATGGAGTCGACGAAGGGCTCGTCCCGGCGGTCCTGCCGGCCCGGGTACTGGACCGCCGCCACGTCCAACGTGGCCGGCAGCCGGCGCGCGAACGGCAGGTACGCGCTGGCTGCGCCGCCAGCGTGCGGGAAGCAGAACAGCCGGACGGCGGGGTCGTCGTCCGGCTGGTAACGACGCAGCCAGAGCTCGGGTGAATCGGCGGCCCGGGACATGAGGGTGGACGCTCCTCGGTTTCCTCGATGATGCGGTGCTCAGGTGGTCGGTGGCCTGGTGGGCGCGGCCCGGCGCACCGACCGGGACGATGCGGCCCCGACCTGCGCCGCCATGTCGGTCAGGGCGGCGCGGACCACGGAGACCACCATCTCGACGCTCTCGTCGGACAGGTGGGGGCCGATGGGCAGGCTTAGGACCTCCTCGGCGAGGCGTTCACTGAGTGGTAACGGGCCGGCCCGGCGGACCGTCTCGGTGTCCCGGTACGCGCCGGACCGGTGCACCGGGGTCGGGTAGTGCACCAGCGTCTCCACCCCGGCCTCGGCCAGCCGACCCCGCAGCAGCTCACGATGCCGGGTCCGGACCACGTACAGGTGCCACGCGGACGTGGCCCAGGGCGCGACGGTGGGCAGGACGAGATCGGGCACCTCGCTCAGCGCCTCCGTGTACCGCCGGGCCACCCGGTCCCGTCGCGCGGTCCACTCGTCCAGGTACGGCAGCTTGGCCCGCAGTACCGCCGCCTGGAACTCGTCCAGCCGCGAGTTGCCGCCCTGCACCTGGTGTTCGTACTTGCGTGCGGAGCCGTAGTTGCGCAACAGCCGGACCCGCTCGGCGAGCCGCGCATCGTCGGTGACCACGGCTCCGCCGTCGCCCAGCGCGCCGAGGTTCTTCGCCGGGTAGAAGCTGAACGCGACCACCCCGCCGGCACCGATCGGCCGCCCCCGGTAGGTGGCGGCGTGGGCCTGCGCCGCGTCCTCCACCACCGGTACGCCGTACCGGTCGGCGACCGCCCGCACCGCGTCCAGGTCGACAGGGTGCCCGTAGAGATGTACGACGAGCACCGCCTTGACCCGCGGGGTGAGCGCGTCCGCCAACCGCTCCGGGCAGATGCCGAAACTGGACCCGCCCGGCTCCACCGGCACCGGGCGGGCACCGGTGGCCGACACCGCCAGCCACGTCGCGATGAACGTGTGCGCCGGCACGATCACCTCGTCACCCGGCCCGACGCCGAGCGCCCGCAGGGCCAGCACCAGCGCGTCCAGCCCGCTGCCCACCCCGACGCAGTGCCGCGCCGCGCAGTACGCCGCGAACTCCCTCTCGAACGCCGTCAGCTCCGGACCGAGCAGGTAGCGGCCCGACGCGGACACCCGCGTGTACGCCGCGTCCAGGTCGGCCCGTACCTCGTCGTTGGCCGCAACCAGGTCGAGGAAGGGAACCTCCACTGTCACCTCGGGTCCGTGCGTGGGGTCGGGGCAGGTCAGCGGGTCGACGGCGATCAGCCGCGGACCACCTGGACGGGCAGGTGTCGCGCGGTGAGCTGGTCCGGGTCGTAGAACTCGACCTCGTCGTGGTCGATGCTGAACTCGCTGAACTCGTCGAGGACGTGGTTGAGGAAGACCTTGGCCTCCTGTCGGGCCAGGAACGCGCCCAGGCAGTGGTGGATGCCGTAGCCGAAGGCCAGGTGCTTGTTCGGCTCGCGCCGGATATCGAAGATGTCCGGGTCCGTGAACACCTCGGTGTCGCGGTTCGCGGAGGCGATCCAGGCAATCACCATCTGCCCCTTGCGCATCGGCTGGCCGAAGATCTCGGTGTCCTCGGCGAGCAACCGGAAGATGCAGTTGAAGGGGGACCGCCAGCGAAGGGTCTCCTCGACCACACCGGGGACGAGGTTGCGGTCGGCGCGGACGGCCGCCAGCGCCTCCGGGTGCTCCTCCAGTACCAGGAAGAGGTTGCTGAGCAGCGTGGCGCTGGAGATGTGCCCGGCGGTGAGCAGGAGCGCCACGATGTTGACCACCTCCTCGTCGGTCAGCTTGCGGCCCTCGACCTCTACCGCCAGCAGCCCGCTCATCAGGTCGTCCTGCGGCCGGGCCCGCTTCTCAGCGATCTGGGCGTAGAGGAACTCCGACCACTCCGCGATGGCCGGGCCGACCGTCTCGGTGAAGTCGTCCGGGAGGTTCGGATACTCCAGGCCCTCGTTGCTGAGGATGATGTCGACCCACTCGCGGAACTTCTCGTGGTCCTCGTTCGGGATGCCCAGCATGTCGGCGATGACCGCCACCGGCAGCGGGTACGCGAGTTCGGCGGCGATGTCGATTCGCTCCTGGCCGCGAACCTGCTCGAGGATGTCGGCGGTGATCGTCTCGATCCGCGCCTCCATCTGGGCGATCCGCCGGGGAGTGAACGCCTGGCTCACCAGTTTACGCATCGGACCGTGTCGGGGCGGGTCGATGCCGCCGATGGTGCCTGGCCCCATGAGCAGGGCCAGCTCCGGCGGAACCGGGAAGACCGGGCTGAAGTCCGAGGAGAAGATCAGCGGGTTGGCGGTGACGGTCAGGTAGTCCCGGTAGTTGAACACGTGCCAGGCCTGCCGGGTCTCGTCCCAGGAGACGGGACTGTGCTCCCGCATGTAGGCGAACCAGTCCAGCAGCCCCCGGGCGTCCGCGCCCTTGGGCATGTCGAGCGGTGGCGCGGCTGCGTTGTCCGTCTGCGTCATCGGAGCCCTTCCGTGGATACGTCGGCGTTCAGGCCGGGGAGGAAACGGAACTCCTGCGGAGCAGGACAGGGAAAGCCGATCTGCCGCCAGGGCGGATCGGCGTCCATCCACACGCCACCCCAGGTTTCCCGACCGGATTGCGAGATTGTGGACTGTTCCCGAAACCGTGAAGTGGGCGTTCCGGTACCGCCTCTACCCCACCCCGGGGCAGGCGGCCGAGCTTGCCCGGACGTTCGGTTGTGTCCGGCCGGTCTACCACATGGCGCTGGCCGTCCGCACCGAGGCGACCGACGAGTTCGCCTTCCTCACCGAGGTCTCGTCGGTGCCGTTGCAGCAGGCGCTGCGGCAGTTCCGGACCATGCTGGCGGACAAGGCCGACTGGTACGGCCGAGACCTGGCGGTCGTGGACCGCTGGTTCCCGTCGACCCGGCTGCGCTCCGCATGCGGTGCCCTGGGGAGGCTCTCCGTGATTGCCTGTGGAGGCGGTGTCAGACCTCAACGGGAGTTCTCCTCTCGGACGGGCGGTCGTCGACGAAACAGGAAACCCCGAGGGCGACCAAGGGGATTTCCGTCTTTTAGGGCGGGGAGGAACTCAACCTTGCCAGGATTCGGCGGTCTGACAGTAGCGGTCGCCGGATCCGCAGGTGTACCGGTTATGGCGACTTTTTTCGGGCGTTGGTGGGCGCGAAACGAATCGAAACCAGCTACGGCGAAACGTGGTCTGCAATGTGTGCCATTGTGGTCGATGTGCTGGCGTCGAACCGTGCACCGGACTGAGCTGTCGGGGGGCATGCCGAGAACCGTTCCGTGGCATTGAAAGTTACGGCCCGGTGCCTGCGGTCGCAAGGCCGGACCTGACATAGTGCCGTCTCCAACGCTGAGAGCACGCCCGGAGGAGATCGACTGTAGCGATTGTCACAGACGGTTCGGTCAGTTAAACTACGGGACCTGACATAGTCCTCTGTGATTTCGTGACAGCGTGTCGCCGGCTCCTGTTGGGTGAATCGGGAAAGGGTGGGCTGTCGGGAAAGGGCGGGCTCTCAGGGAGGGAACTTGTCAAGATCGGTACAGGACGGCCCCCTTTCTGGAGGAGAAGCAGCCATGAAGTGTCCCGTAACAGCCGGATCCTTACGGCTCTACCCCTTCAGCGACCGCGCCGACCTCACTGTCGACCCGACCTACGGGGACCTGCGCTCAAAGGAGCCGGTCGCCCGCGTCCGCATGCCCTACGGCGGTGGGGACGCCTGGCTGGTCACCCGGCACGCCGATGCCAGGAAGGCGCTCTCCGACCCGCGGCTCAGCATCGCCGCCGGCGCCGGCCGGGACGTGCCCCGCGCCTCCCCCCGCATTCAGGAGGCGGACGGGCTGATGGGTATGCCCCCCGAGGCGCACGCCCGGCTGCGCCGCCTCGTCGCCACCGCGTTCACCCCGAAACGCGTCCGGGACATCGCCCCCCGGGTCGCCGAGATCGCCGACCGGCTCGTCGACGACGTGATCGAGACCGGCCCGCCAGCGGACCTCGTACGCCAGATCGCCCTCCCCGTCCCGGTCACGATCATCTGCGAGATGATGGGGGTCGCCACCGAGGAGCAGCCCATCTTCCGGGCCTTCAGCGATGCCCTGATGTCCAGCACCCGCTACTCGGACGACGAGGTCGAACAGGCCGTCCAGGAGTTCATCGCGTACCTCGGCGGCCTGCTCGCGCACCGCCGCGCGAACCGTACCGACGACCTCATCGGTGCGCTGATCGAGGCCCGCGACGATGGCGACCGGCTCAGCGAGGAAGAGCTGATCATGCTCACCGGCGGCCTCCTCGTCGGCGGCCATGAGACCACCGCCAGCCAGATCGCCTCGCACCTGTTCGTCCTGCTGCGCGACCGGACCCGGTACGAGACCCTGTGCGCCCGGCCCGAGCTGATCCCGACAGCCGTCGAGGAACTGCTCCGCATCGCCCCGATGTGGGCCACAGTGGGGCCCACCCGCATCGCCACCGAGGACCTGGAACTCAACGGGGCCACCATCCGTGCCGGTGACGCCGTGATCTTCTCCTTGACCTCCGCCAACCTCGACGATGACGCCTTCCCGGACGCCGCCGACGTCGTCCTCGACCGTGAACCCAATCCGCACATCGCGTTTGGATACGGCCCGCATTTCTGCATTGGTGCCAGCCTCGCCCGACTGGAGATCCAGGCCACCATCGGAGCTCTGGTCAGACGACTCCCCAACCTTCGCCTCGCGGTCAAGGAGAACGAACTCGAATGGCACCGGGGGATGATGGTACGGAGCCTCGTGACCCTACCGGTGAGGTGGTGATCCAGCTCCACGACCAGTTCGGATGAGGGGCCGAGTAAGCACCGGATGATCCGCCACGGCCCAATCTAAAACGCGGGCTGGTGATGCCACCCTGTCGGCCATCATCGTTACGTATTCTCGCCGGGAGAATGATCGAGCTGCGCGCGGACGCGCAGCGCGCCAGAGCCCTCCTTCGGATAGTCGGTGAGTCTCCCGAGCGCGTTCTTCTCGACCCAGGAGACCTCATGACCGTGAAGAGCAGCGTGCTGCACACCAGCGATATTGCCGTGGTCGGAATGGCGTGCCGGCTGCCCGGCGCGCCCGGCATCGAGGAATTCTGGGAACTGCTACGTACCGGTCGGAGTGCGGTCGAACGCCAACCCGACGGCAGTTGGCGGGCCGTGGTGGAGGGTAAGGCGGAATTCGACGACACATTTTTCGGGATGTCCCCGCGGCAGGCTGCCGCGGTGGACCCGCAGCAGCGCCTGATGCTCGAACTCGGCTGGGAGGCACTGGAGCATGCCCGGATCCGACCCGCCGACCTCAAGGGCACCGACACCGGTGTCTTCGTCGGCATCGCCGCCGACGACTACGCCACCCTGCTGCACCGCTCCGGCGCTGCCATCAACGGCCACACTGCCACCGGCCTGCACCGCAGCCTTACCGCAAACCGCCTGTCGTACCTGCTCGGCCTGCGCGGGCCCAGCCTCACCGTCGACTCTGCGCAGTCGTCGTCCCTGGTCGCCGTCCACCTGGCGTGCGAGAGCCTGCGCCGGGGCGAGAGCACGGTCGCGCTCGTCGGCGGCGTGAGCCTCGTCCTGGCAGAGGAGAGCAGCGTCGGCATGGCGCTGATGGGCGCACTGTCTCCCGACGGACGGTGCTTCACCTTCGACGCCCGCGCCAACGGCTACGTCCGTGGTGAGGGCGGCGTAGCGCTCGTCCTCAAGCCCCTCGACCAGGCGATCGACGACGGCGACCGGGTGCACTGCGTGATCCGTGGCGGCGCGGTCAACAACGACGGTGGTGGCCCGAGCCTTACCCACCCCGACCGGGCGGCCCAGGAGGCGCTGCTGCGTCGGGCGTACGAGCGGGCCATGGTCGCGCCGGAGCAGATCACCTACGTCGAACTGCACGGCACCGGAACGAAGGCCGGCGACCCCGTAGAGGCGGCTGCCCTCGGGGCGGTACTCGGCGCGGCCCGTACCCCCGACACCAGACTCGCCGTCGGATCTGTCAAGACAAATATCGGCCATCTTGAGGGAGCCGCCGGCATCGCCGGCCTGCTCAAGGCGGTGCTCGCCGTCCGGGAGGGAATGCTGCCCCCGAGCCTCAACTTCCAGACGCCGAACCCGGACATCCCGCTCGACGACCTCAACCTGCGGGTGCAGACGGACCTCCAGCGGTGGCCGGGCCGCGAGGTCGGCCTGCCACGCCTCGCCGGAGTCAGTTCCTTCGGAATGGGCGGTACGAATGCTCATTTGATTTTGGAGGAGGCTCCTGTGGTGGGGGAGTCTGTTTCTGTTGGTGGTGTCGGTGATTCGGTGGTGGTGCGGGGGCTTCCGGTGGTTCCGGTGGTGTTGTCGGGTAGGTCGGAGGTGGCGTTGCGGGCGCAGGCTGATCGTCTTCGGGGTGTTTTGGGGGGTGCGCGGTTGGTGGATGTTGGGTGGTCGTTGGTGTCGACGCGGTCGGTGTTTGATCGTCGGGCGGTGGTTTTTGGTGCTGATTCTGTGGTTGTGGATCGTGGGTTGGCGGCTGTGGCGTCGGGTGATTTTGGTGTGGGTGGTGTGGTGTGTGGGGGGTCGGGTGGGTTGTCGGGTGGTCGGGTGGTGTTTGTGTTTCCGGGTCAGGGGGCGCAGTGGGTGGGTATGGGTGCGCGGTTGATGGATGAGTCGTCGGTGTTTGCTGAGTCGATGGTGGAGTGTGCGGGGGTGTTGTCGGAGTTTGTGGATTGGGATTTGGTGGAGGTGGTGCGTGGTGGTGGGGTGGATGTGTTTGGTCGGGTTGATGTGGTGCAGCCGGTGTCGTGGGCGGTGATGGTGTCGTTGGCGCGGTTGTGGCGGTCGGTGGGTGTGGTGCCGTCGGCGGTGGTGGGTCATTCGCAGGGTGAGATTGCGGCGGCGGTGGTGGCTGGTGTGTTGAGTTTGTCTGATGGTGCGCGGGTGGTGGCGGAGCGGTCTCGGGTGATTGGTCGGGTTTTGGCGGGTCCGGGTGCGATGGCGTCTGTTGCGTTGCCGGTGGCTGAGGTGGAGTCGAGGCTTGTGGGGTTTGGTGGTGGGTTGGGTGTGGCGGCGGTGAATGGTCCGTCGGGGACTGTTGTTTCGGGGGATGTGGGTGCGGTGGTGGATTTTGTGGCGTGGTGTGAGGGGGAGGGGGTTCGGGCGCGGAGGATTCCGGTGGATTATGCGTCGCATTCTGTGCGGGTGGAGGCTGTTGAGGCTGAGTTGTTGGAGGTGTTGGCGGGGGTGGTTCCGCGTCGGGGGGAGGTGCCGTTTTATTCGACGGTGGAGGCTGGTGTGGTGGATGGTGTTGGTTTGGATGGGGGGTATTGGTATCGGAATTTGCGGCAGCGGGTGTTGTTTGGTGAGACTGTGGGGCGTTTGGTGGGGGATGGGTTTTCGGGGTTTGTGGAGTGTAGTGCGCATCCGGTGTTGGTGCCGGGTGTGGAGGAGACTGTTGGGTTGGTGGGTGGTGGGGATCCGGTTGTGGTGGTGGGGTCTTTGCGGCGTGATGATGGTGGGTTGGATCGGTTTTTGGTTTCGGTGGCGGAGGCTTTTGTTGGTGGGGTTGATGTGGATTGGGGTGCGGTGTTTGCTGGTGTTGGGGGTCGGGTGGTTGATTTGCCTACGTATCCTTTTCAGCGACGCCACCACTGGGCGCCGCAGACGGACGGGGCCACCTCACCGGTCCTGGTCGACGACCAGGCAGAGCCGGAGCTTGCCCCGGAAGTCGGCGCGCCAGGACTCCACGCGGAACTACTGACGCTGTCCGACGCCGAGCAACTGAACCGGCTGCTGACCGTCGTCCGGGCGAGTACCGCCGTCGTGCTGGGCCTCGACTCCGCCGAGGCGGTCGATCCGGAGCGGACCTTCAAGGAACAGGGCTTCGAGTCCATCACCGCCGTCGAACTCTGCAACCACCTGCGACTCGGCACCGGCAAGCGGGTGCCGACCACCCTCGTCTACAGCCACCCCACCCCGTTGGCCGCCGCCCGTCACCTTCGCGACGAAATCCTCGGTCGATCGACTACCCAGGACAATCATCTTCCTGCCGCTCGCACGGCTGTTGTGGATGATGATCCGGTTGTGATTGTGGGGATGGGTTGTCGGTTGCCGGGTGGTGTGGTGTCTCCGGCTGGTTTGTGGGATTTGGTGGTGTCGGGTGGGGATGCGGTTTCTGGTTTTCCGGTGGATCGGGGTTGGGATGTGGAGTCGTTGTTTGATCCGGTGCGGGGGGTGGCGGGGAAGTCGTATGTGCGTGAGGGGGGTTTTGTGTATGACGCGGGGTTTTTCGATGCCGAGTTTTTTGGGATTTCCCCTCGTGAGGCGTTGGCGATGGATCCGCAGCAGCGGTTGTTGTTGGAGACGTCGTGGGAGGCGTTGGAGCATGCGGGTATTGATCCGGTGGGTTTGCGGGGGTCGCGGACTGGTGTGTATGTGGGGGTGATGGGTCAGGAGTACGGGCCTCGGTTGTCGGAGGGGGGTGGCGGGTTTGAGGGGTTTTTGTTGACGGGGACGACGCCGAGTGTGGTGTCGGGTCGGGTGTCCTACGTTCTCGGGTTGGAGGGTCCTGCGGTTTCTGTTGATACGGCGTGTTCGTCGTCGTTGGTGGCGTTGCATTTGGCGTGTCAGGGGTTGCGGTTGGGTGAGTGTGATGTGGCGTTGGCGGGTGGGGTGACGGTTATTGCGGGGCCGGGTTTGTTTGTGGAGTTTTCGCGGCAGGGTGGGTTGTCGGTTGATGGGCGGTGTCGTGCTTTTGGGGGTGGTGCGGATGGTACGGGTTGGGCTGAGGGTGCTGGTGTTGTGGTGTTGGAGCGGTTGTCGGTGGCGCGGGAGCGTGGTCATCGGGTGTTGGCGGTGGTGCGGGGTTCTGCGGTTAATCAGGATGGGGCGTCGAATGGTTTGACGGCGCCGTCGGGGGTTGCGCAGCAGCGGGTGATTCGTGATGCGTTGGCGGTGGCGGGTGTGGCGGCTGATGAGGTTGATGTGGTGGAGGCGCATGGTACGGGGACTCGGTTGGGGGATCCGATTGAGGCTGAGGCGTTGTTGGCGACTTATGGGCGTGGTCGTTCGGGTGGTCCGTTGTGGTTGGGGTCGTTGAAGTCGAATGTGGGTCATACGCAGGCGGCTGCGGGTGTTGCTGGTGTGATGAAGATGGTGTTGGCGTTGCGGGAGGGGGTGTTGCCGGCGACGTTGCATGTGGATGAGCCGTCGCCGTTTGTGGATTGGTCGTCGGGGTCGGTGGAGTTGTTGTCGGAGCGGCGTGATTGGCCGGTGACTGGTCGGCCGCGTCGGGCTGCGGTTTCTGCGTTCGGGGTTAGTGGTACGAATGCTCATTTGATTTTGGAGGAGGCTCCTGTGGTGGGGGAGTCTGTTTCTGTTGGTGGTGTCGGTGATTCGGTGGTGGTGCGGGGGCTTCCGGTGGTTCCGGTGGTGTTGTCGGGTAGGTCGGAGGTGGCGTTGCGGGCGCAGGCTGATCGTCTTCGGGGTGTTTTGGGGGGTGCGCGGTTGGTGGATGTTGGGTGGTCGTTGGTGTCGACGCGGTCGGTGTTTGATCGTCGGGCGGTGGTTTTTGGTGCTGATTCTGTGGTTGTGGATCGTGGGTTGGCGGCTGTGGCGTCGGGTGATTTTGGTGTGGGTGGTGTGGTGTGTGGGGGGTCGGGTGGGTTGTCGGGTGGTCGGGTGGTGTTTGTGTTTCCGGGTCAGGGGGCGCAGTGGGTGGGTATGGGTGCGCGGTTGATGGATGAGTCGTCGGTGTTTGCTGAGTCGATGGTGGAGTGTGCGGGGGTGTTGTCGGAGTTTGTGGATTGGGATTTGGTGGAGGTGGTGCGTGGTGGTGGGGTGGATGTGTTTGGTCGGGTTGATGTGGTGCAGCCGGTGTCGTGGGCGGTGATGGTGTCGTTGGCGCGGTTGTGGCGGTCGGTGGGTGTGGTGCCGTCGGCGGTGGTGGGTCATTCGCAGGGTGAGATTGCGGCGGCGGTGGTGGCTGGTGTGTTGAGTTTGTCTGATGGTGCGCGGGTGGTGGCGGAGCGGTCTCGGGTGATTGGTCGGGTTTTGGCGGGTCCGGGTGCGATGGCGTCTGTTGCGTTGCCGGTGGCTGAGGTGGAGTCGAGGCTTGTGGGGTTTGGTGGTGGGTTGGGTGTGGCGGCGGTGAATGGTCCGTCGGGGACTGTTGTTTCGGGGGATGTGGGTGCGGTGGTGGATTTTGTGGCGTGGTGTGAGGGGGAGGGGGTTCGGGCGCGGAGGATTCCGGTGGATTATGCGTCGCATTCTGTGCGGGTGGAGGCTGTTGAGGCTGAGTTGTTGGAGGTGTTGGCGGGGGTGGTTCCGCGTCGGGGGGAGGTGCCGTTTTATTCGACGGTGGAGGCTGGTGTGGTGGATGGTGTTGGTTTGGATGGGGGGTATTGGTATCGGAATTTGCGGCAGCGGGTGTTGTTTGGTGAGACTGTGGGGCGTTTGGTGGGGGATGGGTTTTCGGGGTTTGTGGAGTGTAGTGCGCATCCGGTGTTGGTGCCGGGTGTGGAGGAGACTGTTGGGTTGGTGGGTGGTGGGGATCCGGTTGTGGTGGTGGGGTCTTTGCGGCGTGATGATGGTGGGTTGGATCGGTTTTTGGTTTCGGTGGCGGAGGCTTTTGTTGGTGGGGTTGATGTGGATTGGGGTGCGGTGTTTGCTGGTGTTGGGGGTCGGGTGGTTGATTTGCCTACGTATCCTTTTCAGCGACGCCGCTACTGGGCCGAGACTCCCAGGCCGGTTACCGCTGTCGGCGGTGACACCGACCCGACGACGGGCTGGCGGTACCGGATCACCTGGAAGCCGCTTCCGGTCGGTAGCCCTCGGTGGCTCACCGGACGCTGGCTGCTGGTGGCGCCCGAGGCGCTGGGCGGTGACGAGACGACCGACGGCGTCCGGCAGGCTCTGACCGCCCGGGGCGCCACCGTGGACCTGCTGACCGTCGACCCGGCGACCGACCGGGTCCGCCTCGCCGAGCACCTGACCGCCGTCACCGCGACGGACCCGGCCGGCCTGACCGGCGTGGTCTCCCTGTTGGCCCGCGCCGGCGGCGACGAGCCGGACGCCGCGCTGCTCGGCCTGACCGCCACGCTCGCCCTGATCCAGGCCCTGGCCGACACCGACACGCCAGCCCGTCTCTGGGCGGTCACCCGGGGTGCCGTGGCCGTCTTCCCAGGCGATTCGCCGGACGCCGGGCAGGCCCCGGTGTGGGGACTCGGCCGGGTCGCCGCACTGGAACTACCCGACCGCTGGGGTGGCCTGGTCGACCTGCCGGCCAGCCCCGACCCCCGCGCCTACCCTCACCTGGCCGCCGCGCTGGCCGGCACAGGCGGCGAGGACCAGGTCGCCGTCCGGGTCTCCGGGCTGCACGGCCGACGCCTCGTCCACGCCCGGCCCGCCACCGGCGACTGGCAGCTCCGGGACACCGCACTGCTCGTCGGCGAGCCCGGGCCGGTCACCGTACCCCTGGTCCGTCGTCTCCTCGACGGTGGCGCGGCGCACGTGGTGCTCGCCGGCCCGGCCGACGTGTCCAGCACCGACCTGCCCGCCGACCGGGTGACCCTGGTCGACTGCGACCCGACCGACCGCGCCGCGCTCGCCGGCCTGCTCACCGCCCACCGGCCCCGCGCGGTCGTGGTGGCCCCGCCGCCCGTCGCGGCCGCCGCCCTGACCGACACCAGCCGCACGGAACTCGCCGCCGCCGTCGCCGCCAAGACCACGACCGCCGACCACCTCGACGCCCTCGTGACGGAACTGGATCTGGAGCTGGACGCCTTCGTCGTCTGCTCCTCGGTCACCGGCACCTGGGGCGGTGCCGGGCACGCCGGCTACGCGGCCGGGACCGCCCGTCTGGACGCGCTCGCCGAAGCCCGGCGGGCCCGGGGGTTGCCCGGGACGGCGGTCGCCTGGGCACCGTGGGCGCACCCGGAGCCCGTCGACGGGGTCGGCCCCGACCTCGACCTGCTGCGTCGTACCGGGCTCACTCCCCTGGAGCCGGGGACCGCGCTCGATGCGCTGGCGCAGGCCGTGGCCATGGGCGAGGGCCACGTCACCGTGGCCGACGTGGACTGGGCCCGCTTCGTCGCCTCGTACACGGCTGCGCGGCCGAGCACGCTCTTCGACGAGTTGCCCGGGACGGGCACGTTCCGCGACGCCGACAACGCCCCTGCCGACGACGCCCCTGCCGACGACGCCGGCTCCGACCTGGCCCGATCCCTGCGCGGCCGGCCCGTGGCCGACCAACACCGTGCGCTGCTGCGGATGGTCCAGGCCCACGTCTCGGTCGTCCTCGGCCATGACGGGACCGAGGACGTCGACCCGGGCCGGGCGTTCCGGGAGCTGGGCTTCACCTCCGTGGGGGCGGTCGAACTGCGTAACCGGCTCAACGCCGCCACCGGACTCGCCCTGCCGGCCTCGGTCGTATTCGACCACCCGAGTTCCCGCGCGCTGGCCGCGTTCCTGCGTACCGAACTACTCGGCCCGGCGGCCGGCGACGGCCCGGCGGACCCCACCGCTGGCGACCTGCCGGTCGCCCCGTCGACGGTGGGCGACGACGAGCCGGTCGCGGTGATCGGGATGGCCTGCCGGTTTCCCGGCGGTGTCACCTCCCCAGAGGAGCTGTGGGAACTGCTGGACAAGGGCAGGGACGGCATCTCGACGTTCCCCACCAACCGGGGCTGGGACGTCGACGGGCTGTACGACCCGGACCCGGCCGCACCCGGCCGCACCTACGTCCGGGAGAGCGGCTTTCTGCACGACGCGCCGGACTTCGACGCCGCCTTCTTCGGGATCTCCCCCCGTGAGGCGCTGGCCATGGACCCGCAGCAGCGCCTGCTGCTGGAGACCACCTGGGAGTCCCTGGAACGGGCCGGCCTCGACCCGACCACGTTGCGGGGTACCCGGACCGGAGTCTTCGTGGGCACCAACGGCCAGCACTACATGCCGCTGCTGCGCGGCGGCGCGGACGACTTCGACGGCTATCTCGGCACCGGCAACTCGGCCAGCGTGATGTCCGGCCGGCTCTCCTACGTCTTCGGCCTGGAGGGCCCAGCGGTAACCGTCGACACCGCCTGCTCCGCTTCGCTGGTCGCCCTGCACCTGGCCGTCCAGGCGCTGCGTCGGGGCGAGTGCGGCCTGGCCCTGGTCGGCGGGGCCACCGTGATGTCCACGCCGGACATGCTGGTGGAGTTCTCCCGGCAGCGGGCCATGTCACCGGACGGCCGGTCCAAGGCGTTCGCCGCCGCGGCCGACGGCGTGGGGCTCAGCGAGGGCGCCGCCATGATGGTGGTGCGACGGCTCTCCGACGCGCGCCGGGACGGTCAGGAGGTCCTCGCCGTCATCCGGGGCACGGCGGTCAACCAGGACGGCGCCAGCAACGGCCTCACCGCCCCGAACGGCACCGCCCAGCAAGCGGTCGTCCGGCAGGCGCTGGCCGACGCGGGCCTGCGCGCCGACCAGGTCGACGCCGTGGAGGCACACGGTACCGGCACCGCCCTGGGCGACCCCATCGAGGCGCAGGCGCTGCTGGCGACGTACGGGCAGGGGCGGCCGGCGGACCGGCCGCTGTGGCTCGGGTCGCTGAAGTCGAACATCGGCCACACCCAGGCGGCCGCCGGTGTCGCCGGGGTGCTGAAGGTGATCCTGGCGCTGCGCCACGACACGCTGCCCCGCACCCTGCACGTGGACCGGCCGACCCCCCAGGTGGATTGGGCCTCCGGCGCGGTGTCCCTGCTGACCGAGGCGGTGCCGTGGCCGGCGGGCGACGAGCCACGCCGGGCAGCGGTCTCCTCCTTCGGTATCAGCGGCACCAACGCCCACGTGATCGTCGAGCAGGCCCCGCCCACCGTGCACGAGTTGCACGACCACCCCTCCGACGAGGTCACCGTCCCGCTGTTCCTGTCGGCCCGGAGCACCACCGCGCTCGGCGCGCAGGCCGGCCGGCTGCGGGCCCGGCTGATCGAGGCACCCGACCTGGACATCGCCGAGGTCGGGTACACCCTGGCCGGTAGCCGGGCGCACTTCGAGCACCGGGCCGTCGTCGTCGGGGAGAGCCGGGCCGAGGCGCTCGACGCCCTCGCCGCGTTGGCCCGGGGCGAGGAGCACCCGTCGCTGCTGCGGGGCCGGGCCGCCACCGAGGGCGGGGTCGCGTTCGTCTTCCCCGGGCAGGGCTCGCAGTGGGCCGAGATGGCCGACGAGCTGCTGGACCGCTCCCCGGCGTTCCGCGCCAGCGCCGAGGAGTGTGACACGGCGCTGCGGGCGTACCTCGACTGGTCGGTGCTGGACGTGCTCCGGTGCGAACCGGACGCACCGTCACTGAGCCGGGTGGACGTGGTCCAGCCGGTGCTGTTCACGATGATGGTGTCGCTGGCCGCGGCCTGGCGGGCGCTGGGCGTGCACCCCGCCGCCGTGGTCGGCCACTCCCAGGGAGAGATCGCGGCGGCCTACGTGGCCGGTGGCCTCACCCTCGACGACGCCGCGCGGATCGTCGCGCTGCGCAGCCAGGCGTGGCTGCGGCTGGCCGGTCAGGGCGGAATGGCGGCCGTGTCGCTGCCGGTTGACCAGCTCCGCGCCCGACTGGCCCGCTTCGGCGACCGGCTCTCAGTCGCGGCCGTCAACAGTCCCGGGACGGCCGCGGTCAGCGGCTACCCCGACGCGCTCGCCGACCTCGTCGAGGAGCTGACCGCCGAGGAGGTGCACGCGCGGGCCATCCCCGGGGTGGACACGGCCGGGCACTCCGCGCAGGTGGACGTGCTCAAGGACCATCTGATGGCGGTCCTCGCCCCGGTGTCGCCGCGCAGCTCGCAGATCCCGTTCTTCTCCACCGTCACCGGCGGGCTGCTGGACACCGCGCAGCTCGACGCCGACTACTGGTACCGCAACATGCGTGATCCGGTGGAGTTCGAGCAGGCCACCAGGGCAATGCTCGCCGAGGGGCACCGGGCGTTCCTGGAGCCCAGCCCGCATCCGATGCTCGCGGTGTCGGTGCAGGGCACGGCGGCGGACGTCAACGCCACGGTGGCGGTGCTGGGGACGCTGCGGCGCGGCAAGGGCGGTGCCCGGGGCTTCGGGGTCGCGCTCGGTCTCGCCCATGCGCACGGTGTCGAGATCGACGCCGCGGTGCTCTTCGGCACCGACTCTCGCCGGGTCGACCTGCCGACGTACCCGTTCCAGCGGGAACGGTACTGGTACCAGGCACCGGCCGTGGCCGGGAACCTCGCCTCCGTCGGTCTCAGCGGCACTGACCATCCGCTGCTCGGCGGCGCCGTCGAGTTGCCTGACCAGGGCGGTCAGGTGTACTCGGCCCGGCTCGGTCCCCGCAGCCACCCGTGGCTTACCGAGCACACCCTGCTGGGCACGGCGATCCTGCCCGGCGCCGCCTACGCCGAGCTGGCTCTCTGGGCGGGACGGCGCAACGGGGGCGAGCGAATCGAGGAGCTCACCCTGGACGCGCCGCTGGTGCTGGCCGACGACGGGGCGGTGCAGGTCCGGCTGGTGGTCGGCCAGGCGGACGCGGACGGACGGCGGCAGCTCACCGTCCACTCCCGCGTCGATGGGGCGGAACCGGACACCGCGTGGACCCGGCACGCCCAGGGCACCCTCGGCCCGGCCGACCCCGCCGACGCCGACCCCGCCGACGCCGGTACGCCGGAGCCGACCTGGCCGTCGGCCGGCGCGGAACCCGTCGACGTGGCGGACATGTACGACCGCTTCGCCGACCGGGGCTACCAGTACGGGCCGCTGTTCCGGGGGGTACGGGCCGCCTGGCGGGCCGGCGACACCGTGTACGCCGAGGTGGCCCTGCCCACCCCGCAGGCCGGGCAGCCCCGCTTCGGGATCCACCCGGCGCTGCTCGACGCCGCGTTCCAGGTGATGAGCCTAGGCGCGTTCTTTCCCGAGGACGGGCAGCTGCGGATGCCGTTTGCGCTGCGCGGCGTGTCGTCGTCCGGCGGTGCCGCCGACCGGCTGCGGGTCACGGTCAGCCCGGCAGGCGACGACGCGGTGCGGATCGTCTGCGCCGACGAGCAGGGCCGCCCGGTGGTGGCGGTCGACTCGCTGCTGGTGCGTCCGGTCCCGGTGGCGGCGCTCACCTCGGGTGCTCCCGGCACCGGGGACGGCGTGCTGTACCAGGTGACCTGGGCCGCCCGGCCGGCCCTGACCGCCGTACCGGTCCAGCGCTGGGCGGTCGTCGGTGGCGACGACCACGGGCTGACCGGGGGGCTGGCCCGGGCCGGCACGGTCTGCGACCCGTACCCGGATCTGGCCGCCCTGGTCGCGGCGGTGGCTGAGGGCGCGACGGTGCCCGACGTTGTCGCCGTGCCGGTCGCCGCCGGGGCGCCGGTCGGGCCGGACGCGGTCCGCGCGGTCGTGCTCCGGACCCTGGAGCTGACCCGGTCGTGGCTCGCGGTCGACGGCCGGCTGGGCGCGGCCACCCTGGCGTTCGTCACCACCGGGGCCGTGTCGGTCGGCGACGGACCCGAGCAGGTCGATCCGGTCCCCGCCGCCGTGTGGGGGCTGGTGCGGTCCGCCCAGTCCGAGGAACCGGACCGGTTCGTCCTCGTCGACGTGGACGCCGACCCGGCCGCCGCGCAGGCCCTGCCGGCCGCGCTGGCCACCGGGGAACCGCAGGTGGCGGTGCGCGCCAAAACGGCGTACGTGCCCCGGTTGACCCGGCCCCGGCCCCGGCCCGACGGCCCGCTGACGCCCCCGACCGACGTCGCCTGGCGGCTCGCCGCCGGTGGGCAGGGCACCCTGGACGGCCTGGCGCTGGTGCCGGCCTCGGACGCCGAGGCGCCGTTGCCGGCCGGCCACGTCCGGGTCGCGGTCCGCGCCGCCGGGGTCAACTTCCGGGACACCCTCATCGCCCTCGGCCTGTACCCGGGCAACCCGGTGCTGGGCGCGGAGGGCGCTGGGGTGATCACCGAGGTCGCGCCGGACGTGACCGGGATCGCCCCCGGCGACTGGGTGCTGGGCATGTGGACCGGCGGGTTCGGCCCGGTGGCCGTCGCCGACGCCCGGATGGTCGCCCCGGTACCGGCCGGCTGGTCGTTCGCCGAGGCCGCGTCCGTGCCGGCCGTGTTCCTCACCGCCCACTACGCACTCACCCGGCTCGCCGGGATCCGCCCCGGACAGTCGCTGCTGGTGCACGCCGGCGCCGGCGGGGTCGGCATGGCGACCCTCCGACTCGCTCGGCAGCTGGGCGTGGAGGTCTACGCCACGGCCAGCCGGGGCAAGTGGGAGGTCCTGCGTGGCCTCGGCCTCGACGACGCGCACATCGCCGACTCACGCAGCCTCGACTTCGCCGACCAGGTCCTGGCGGCCACCGGCGGGCGGGGCGTGGACGTGGTGCTGAACTCCCTCGCTGGGGAGTTCGTGGACGCCTCCCTGCGGCTGCTGCCGCGCGGCGGTCACTTCCTGGAGCTGGGCAAGGCCGACATCCGTGACCCCGAACGGATCGCCGCCGGGCACCCGGGCGTCGACTACCGGGCGTTCGACCTCGTACAGGCCGGGCCGGAGCTGGTCGGGCAGCTGCTCGGGGAGCTGATGGCGCTCTTCGACGCGGGCGTGCTGCGGCCACTGCCGCTGACCGTCCGGGACGTGCGTCGGTCCCGGGACGCGTTCCGCCTGATCAGCCAGGCCCGGCACGTCGGCAAGGTGGTGCTGACCATGCCGCCCGCGTTCGACCCGTACGGCACGGTGCTGATCACCGGCGGTACCGGTACGCTCGGCAGCGCCGTCGCTCGGCACCTGGTGCTGGCCAGCCGGGGTGGACCTGCCGGCGAGGGCGCGTCCGCGCTCGTCGAGGAGCTGGCTACGGCCGGCGCGTCGGCCGTCGTCGTCACCTGCGACGTCGCCGACCGGGAGGCGCTGCGCGGCCTGCTCGACGGCATCCCGGCCGCGTACCCGCTCACCGCCGTCGTGCACACCGCCGGTGCCCTCGACGACGCCACCATGACCGCGCTGACCCCCGGGCAGGTGGACGCCGTGCTGCGGCCCAAGGCCGATGCGGTGATCAACCTGCACGAGCTGACCCGGGATCTGGACCTGTCCGCGTTCGTGCTGTTCTCCTCGGCGGCGGCCCTGTTCGGCAGCCCCGGTCAGGGCAACTACGCGGCAGCCAACGGGTTCGTCGACGCGTTCGCCCAGTACCGGCGTGCGCAGGGACTCCCGGCGGTGTCGCTGGCCTGGGGCCTGTGGGCGGAGAGCAGTCGGATGGCCGGGCACCTCGACCAGGAGGGGATGCGCCGCCGGATGGCCCGGGGCGGCGTGCTGCCGCTCAACGTCGACCAGGGCCTGGCCCTGTTCGACGCCGCGCAGCGGGTGGACGAGGCGCTCCAGGTCCCGATCCGGCTCACCGTCGGCGCGCTACGGGCCGCCGGCCCCGTCCCGGCGTTCCTGTCCGACCTGGTGCCGACTGCGGCGACCGGCAGCGCGGCCGGCGCCGTGGCCCGCGACGACGGGGAGCGCACCCTCGCCGACCGGCTCGCCGGGCTGACCGCCGACGAGCAGCGGGACGTGGTGCTGGAGACCGTCCGAGGGCACGCCGCAGCTGTCCTCGGGCACACCGATCCGCAGACCGTCGACGCCGACCGGGCCTTCCGGGAGATCGGCTTCGACTCCCTGACGGCGGTGGAACTGCGCAACCGGCTCGCCACCGCGTCCGGGCTGCGCCTGCCGGCGACGCTGGTCTTCGACCACCCCACCCCGGATGCTCTCGCCACGCACCTGCTCGCCGCCCTCGCACCCGAGCCGGCCACGGCGCAGGTGCCGTTGCTGGCCGAGTTGAGCCGGCTGGAGGCAGCCCTGGCCGGCACCGACGGGGCCATCTTCGATGAGCTGGACGACCTGGTGCGGCGGGAGATCGGCGTCCGGCTCGCGGCGCTGCCCGGCCGGTGGGGTGCCATCTGGGACGACGCGGCCGAACCCGACGGCGCCGAGGCGGCCGAGATGCTGGAGTCCGCCGCCGACGACGACATCTTCGCGTTCATCGATGAGCGGTTCCGCACCTCCTGACCGGCGCTCGGGACGGCGACGAGACGGACGGAACCGACGGACAAGGATGGGTTTGGGCATGTCGGACGAGCAGAAGCTCCGCGAGTACCTGAAGTGGACCACCACCGAACTCACCCGGGTCTCCGACCGGCTGCGCGCGGTCGAGTCGCGGGCGCACGAGCCGATCGCGATCGTCGGGATGGCCTGCCGCTACCCGGGCGGGGTCAGCTCCCCGGAGGAGCTGTGGGAGTTGGTGGCCTCGGGTACGGACGCGATCTCCCCGTTTCCCGACGACCATGGCTGGGACGGCCACGCGCTGTACGACCCGGACCCGGCGGCCGCGGGGCGTACCTACTGCCGGGAGGGTGGCTTCCTCGACGGGGTCGGTGACTTCGACGCCGCCTTCTTCGGCACCTCGCCCCGCGAGGCGCTGACCATGGACCCGCAACAGCGGCTGCTGCTGGAGACCTCCTGGGAAGCACTGGAGCGCGCCGGTATCCCCCCTGACCTGCTGCGTGGCAGCCGTACCGGAGTGTTCGTCGGGGCCTGGCACAACGGCTACACCGACCTGGCCGGGCAACCCTCGGCAGAACTGGAGGGGCACCTGCTGACCGGCGGCGTGGTCAGCTTTACCTCCGGGCGCATCTCGTATCTGTTGGGCCTGGAGGGCCCGGCGGTCACCGTGGACACCGCCTGCTCGTCGTCGCTGGTGGCCCTCCACCTGGCGGTACGGGCGCTGCGGCAGGGGGAGTGCGACCTGGTACTGGCCGGCGGGGCCACGGTGCTGGCCGACCCGGCGGTGTTCGTACAGTTTTCCCGGCAACGGGGGCTGGCCCCAGACGGCCGCTGCAAGGCGTTCGCCGACGCGGCGGACGGGTTCGGGCCGGCCGAGGGAGTCGGCATGCTGGTCGTGGAGCGGCTCTCCGACGCTGTCCGGCACGGGCGCCGGGTGCTGGCCCTGGTCACCGGCACAGCGGTCAATCAGGACGGGGCCAGCAACGGGCTCACCGCGCCCAGCGGCCCGGCCCAGGAACGGGTGTTGCGGCAGGCGCTGGTTGACGCCCAGGTGCCGGCGGCGGACGTCGACGTGATCGAGGCCCACGGCACGGGTACCCGGCTCGGCGACCCGATCGAGGCGCGGGCCCTGATGGCCGTCTACGGTGCCGGCCGGCCCGCCGACCGGCCGCTCTGGCTCGGCTCACTGAAGTCGAACATCGGCCACACCCAGGCCGCCGCCGGAGTCGGTGGGGTGATCAAGACAGTGCTGGCGATGCGGCACGGGATCCTGCCGCCGACCCTGCACGTGGACACCCCGACCACCGAGGTCGACTGGTCGACCGGTCAGCTTGCCCTGCTGCGCGAGGCGAGGCCGTGGCCGCAGACGGACCGGCCGCGCCGCGCCGGGGTCTCCTCCTTCGGGGTCAGCGGCACCAACGCCCACGTGGTGCTTGAGCAGGCCCCCGCGTCTGCCGATCCGACCGCCACGACCGGCACCCCGCTGCCGGTGGTGCCGCTGGTGCTCTCCGCCCGGTCGGCGGCGGCGCTGGCCGGGCAGGCCCGGCGGTTGCGCGACACCCTGGCGGCCACCCCGGCCCCCGACCTGGCCGCCACCGGCCTCGCACTGGCCACCACCCGGTCCGTCTTCGACCACCGGGCGGTGGTGACGGCCACCGACCGGCAACCGGCGCTCGACGCGCTGGATCTGCTGGCCACGGGCGAACCCGGCCCCACCGTGACGACCGGTCTCGCCGCGCCGACCGGGCGGACCGTCTTCGTCTTCCCCGGCCAGGGCACGCACTGGGCCGGCATGGCCGCCGACCTGCTCGACGAGGCACCGGTCTTCGCCGAGTCGATGGCCCGCTGCGAGCAGGCGCTGGCGGCGTACACCGCCTGGAAGCTAGGCGACGTGGTCCGGGGCACTGCCGGCAGCCCGCCGCTGGAGCGCGTCGACGTGCTCCAGCCGGCTTCCTGGGCGGTGATGGTGTCCCTGGCCGAGCTGTGGCGCTCGCTCGGCGTCGAGCCGGACGCGGTGGTCGGCCACTCCCAGGGCGAGATCGCCGCCGCCGTGGTGTGCGGCGCGTTGACCCTGGCCGACGCCGCCCGGGTGGTCGCGCTGCGGTCCCAGGTCATCGGCCGGGTGCTCTCCGGCCCTGGTGGCATGGCCTCGGTCCAGCTCCCGGCCGACCAGGTCGCGCCTCGGCTGGCTGACTGGGCGGGGCGGCTCGACGTGGCTGCCGTCAACGGGCCGCAGTCCACCGTGGTCGCCGGGTACGCCGACGCGGTCACCGCCCTGGTCGCGGCGTACGAGGCGGAGCAGGTCCGGGTCCGGCGGATCCCGGTGGACTACGCCTCCCACTCGGCGCACGTCGAGCGGCTGCGCGACGACCTGCTCACCGCCCTCGGCCCCGTGGCCGCCCGCCCGGCGCAGATCCCCTTCTACTCCACAGTGGATGTCGCCCGGATCGACACCACCGCCCTGGACGCCGGGTACTGGTACCGGAACCTCCGCGGTCAGGTCCGCTTCGCGGAGACCGTCGGGCTACTGCTCGACGCCGGGCACCGCACCTTCGTGGAGGCCGCCGCGCACGCCGTCCTCGTTCCCGGCATCCAGCAGATCGCGGACGCGGCCGGCGTCCGGGTGGTGGCCGTCGGGTCGCTGCGCCGGGACGCGGGCGGCCTGGCCCGGTTCCTGACCTCGGCGGCCGAAGCGTTCACCCAGGGGGTGGCCGTGGACTGGTCCCGGGCCCTGGCCGGTACCGCCCGCACCGCCGTGGACCTGCCCACCTACGCCTTCCAGCGGCAGCGCTACTGGCTGGAGCCCGCCGCTCCGGCCACCGCCGCGACGACAGTGGACGGCTGGCGGTACCGGGTCGGCTGGAAGCGGCTGGCGCACACCGGTGGCCCGCTGACCGGACGGTGGCTGCTGGTCACCGCCGGGGACCAGCCGGCGGAGCCGGTCGAGGCGGCCACGGCTGCGCTCACCGCGCGGGGCGCGCAGGTGCGGCACCTGAGCGTCGATCCGGTCACCGCCGACCGGGCCGCCCTCGCCGCGCTGCTCACCACCACCGCCGGCCCGGACACCGAGGGCGTGCTGTCCCTGCTCGGCACCGACCGTCGTCCGCACCCCGAGCACCCGGCCGTCGCCGTCGCCACCACCGCGACCTTGCTGCTCACCCAGGCCGTCGCTGACGCCCTGCCTGCGGCCCGGCTGTGGACCGTCACCCGGGGCGCGGTCGCCGTCGCGCCGACCGAGACCGCCGACGACCACCAGGCGCAGGTCTGGGGGTTCGGCCGCGTCGCAGCGCTCGAACTGCCCCGGTCGTGGGGCGGACTTGTCGACCTGCCCACCGCGGCGAACGGGCCGGTCTGGGACCTGCTGGTCGACCTGCTGACCGGCGCGGAAGACCAGGTCGCGCTGCGTGGCGCGGTCGCGTACGGCCGTCGGCTGCGGCGCGCGCCCACGCTGCCCCAGAAGCGCGCGTACCGGCCCCGGGGCACCGTCCTGGTCACCGGCGGCACCGGCGCGCTCGGCGCGCACGTGGCCCGCCGGCTGGCCGCCGACGGGGCCGCGCACCTCGTGCTGACCAGCCGGCGCGGGTCGGACGCCCCGGGCACGTCCGACCTGGTCGAGGAGTTGCGCGCGCTGGGCGTCGAGGTGACCGTGGCCGCCTGCGACGTCGCGGACCGGGCCGCCGTGGCGGAGCTGCTCGCCGGCCTGCCCGCCGACCCGCCGCTGACCGCTGTGTTCCACACGGCGGGCGTCGCGCACTCGGTGCCGATCGACGAGACCGGTCTGCCCGAGGTCGCCGAGGTGTTCGCCGGGAAGGTCGCCGGGGCCCGGCACCTCGACGAGCTCACCCGGCGGTACGACCTGGACGCCTTCGTCCTGTACTCCTCGAACGCGGGCGTGTGGGGCAGCAGCGGGCAGAGCGCGTACGGGGCGGCCAACGCGGCCCTGGACGCGCTCGCCGAACGGCGTCGCGCCGAGGGCCACATCGCCACCTCTGTCGCCTGGGGCCTGTGGGGCGCGGGTGGCATGGGGGACGGCGCCGCCGGGGACTACCTCAGCCGCCGGGGCCTGCGGCCGATGCCGCCCGAGCGGGGCGTGGACGCCCTGCTGGCGGCCCTGGACCGGGACGAGACCTTCGTCGCCGTCGCCGATGTGGACTGGGCCCTGTTCACTGCCGGGTTCACCGCGTTCCGGCCCAGCGCGCTGATCGGCGACCTGCCGGAGGTCGGTGCCGCGCTGGCCGCCGCCGTGTCGCCGGGGGCGGCACCCGCCGACAACGACCTGGCGCAGCGGCTCGCCGCGGCGGCCCCGCAGGAACGCCACCGGATCCTGCTCGACCTCGTCCGCCGGCACGTCGCCGCCGTCCTCGGGCACCCCGGCCCGGAGCACGTCGGCCCGGACGCCGCGTTCCGGGAGATCGGCTTCGACTCGCTCACCGCCGTCGACCTGGCCAAGCGGCTCAAGGCCGCGGTCGGCGTGCCGCTGCCGGCGACGCTGGTCTTCGACCATCCCACCGCGACGGCGGTCGCCGGGCATCTGGACGGGCTGGTGGCGCCCGCGCCAACCGGCGGCGAACCCGGTGAGGCCGAGGTCCGGCGGGCGTTGGCCACCCTGCCGCTGGCCCGACTGCGTGACGCCGGGCTGCTGGACGGCCTGCTCGCGCTGGCCGGGCTGCGCGACGACGCGGTGCCGTCCCGGCCCGACCCGGTCACCGACGAGATCGACGACCTCGACTCGGAGGAACTGGTGCGTATGGCGCTGGACAGCGCCGGCTCCTGACCCGCCCGACCCCTTCCTCAAGGAGCCCACCCATGGCCATGCCCCCCGACAAGGTGATCGAGGCGCTGCGGACCTCCGTCAAGGAGACCGAGCGGCTGCGCCGACAGCACCGGGAACTGCTCGCAGCGCTCCACGAGCCCGTCGCCGTGCTGGGGATGGCCTGCCGCTACCCGGGCGGGGTGGCCTCCCCCGAGGACCTGTGGCGGCTGGTCGCGTCGGGCACCGACGCGATCGGTGACTTCCCCGCCGACCGGGGCTGGGACGTCGACGCGGTGTTCGACCCGGATCCCGAGTCGCCGCACACCACCTACTGCCGGCAGGGCGGGTTCCTCACCGGGGCGGGCGACTTCGACGCCGCCTTCTTCGGGATCTCCCCGCACGAGGCGATCGTGATGGACCCGCAGCAGCGGCTGCTGCTGGAGGTGTCCTGGGAGGCGCTGGAGCGCGCCGGGACGGATCCGCGCAGCCTGCGCGGCTCCCGGACCGGGGTGTACGTCGGCGCCGCCCACCAGGGGTACGCGACCGACCCGTCGCAGGTGCCCGAGGGGTCGGCGGGCTTCCGGCTGACCGGCAGCGCGGACGCCGTCCTGTCCGGACGGATCTCGTACGTACTCGGGCTGGAGGGCCCGGCGCTGACCGTCGAAACGGCCTGCTCGTCCTCGCTGGTCGCGGTGCACCTGGCGGTGCAGGCGCTGCGCCGCGGGGAGTGTGGGCTGGCGCTGGCCGGTGGAGTGGCCGTGATGCCGGACCCGGCGGCCTTCGTCGAGTTCTCCCGGCAGCGGGGCCTGGCGGCCGACGGCCGCTGCAAGGCCTTCGGCGCGGGCGCGGACGGCACCGGCTGGGCGGAGGGCGTCGGCGTCCTGGTTCTGCAACGCCTCTCCGACGCCGTCCGTGACGGCCGTTGGGTGCTGGGGCTGATTCGGGGCTCGGCGGTCAACCAGGACGGTGCCAGCAACGGGCTGACCGCCCCGAGCGGCCCGGCCCAGCAGCGGGTCATCCGGCTGGCCCTGGCCGACGCCAGGCTCGGTTCCGACCAGGTCGACGTGGTCGAGGCGCATGGCACCGGTACCCGGCTCGGCGACCCGATCGAGGCGCAGGCCCTGCTCGCCACCTACGGCGCCGACCGGGACCAGGACCGGCCGCTCTGGCTCGGCTCACTGAAGTCCAACATCGGCCACGCCCAGGCGGCGGCCGGCGTCGGCGGACTGATCAAGATGCTGATGGCGATGCGGGCCGAGGCGATCCCACCCACCCTGCACGCCGAGGTGCCGACCCCGCTGGTCGACTGGTCCACCGGGGCAGTCCGGCTGGCGACCGGGGCGGTGCCCTGGCCGGCGGTGTCCGGGGCGCCCCGACGGGCCGCGATCTCCGCGTTCGGCGTCAGCGGCACCAACGCCCACGTGATCGTCGAGCAGCCGCCCGCACCCTCCACCGCCGCCCCGGCCCCGCCCGCCGGGGCGGCCCCTCCGACGGCCCTGCCGCTGATGCCATGGGTGCTCTCCGCCCGCACCGAAGCCGCGCTGCGCGCCCAGGCCGATCGCCTGCGTGCGCACCTGGCTGCGGCCACCGAACCGGACCCACTGGACGTCGGGTTCTCCCTGGCCACCACCCGGGCCGCCCTGGCCCACCGGGCGGTACTGTTGGCACCCGACGGGGACGGCCTGCGCCACGCCCTCGACGCGCTGGCCGCCAGCGGCCCCGCACCCGGCCTGGTCCGGGACACGGTACGGCGCGATGGCGGGACCGCCTTCCTCTTCACCGGGCAGGGCAGCCAGCGGGTGGGTGCGGCGCGGGAGCTGTACGGGGCCTACCCGGCCTTCGCCGCCGCCCTGGACCAGCTCGTCGCCGGGCTGGACCGGTACCTCGACCGTCCCCTTCTGCGGGTGCTCTTCGCCGAGCCGGACTCGGCCGACGCCCGGCTGCTGGACGGCACCCGGTACGCGCAGGCCGCCCTCTTCGCCGTCGAGGTGGCGCTGTTCCGGCTGCTCGACGGCTGGGGGGTGCGCCCCGACGCGCTGCTCGGCCATTCGGTGGGCGAACTGGCCGCTGCCCACGTTGCCGGGGTGCTCGCCGTCGACGACGCGTGCGCGCTGGTCGCGGCGCGCGGGCGGCTGATGGGCGAGCTGCCGCCAGGCGGCGCGATGGTGGCGGTCCGGGCCACCGAGGCCGAGGTCGCGCCGCTGCTGGCCGGGCATGGGGACCGGGCCGCCGTGGCTGCGGTCAACGGGCCTCGCGCGGTCGTCCTCTCCGGCGACGAGCAAATCGTGCTGGCCGTCGCCGAGCGCTGCGCCGCCCTCGGCCACAAGGCGAAGCGCCTCACCGTCAGCCACGCGTTTCACTCGCCCCTGATGGACCCGATGCTGGAGCCGTTCCGGCAGGTGGCGCGGGGCCTCACCTACCACCCCCCGCGTATCCCGGTGGTGTCGAACGTGACCGGTCGGTTCGCCACCGCCGAGGAGCTGCGCGACCCCGAGTACTGGGTCCGGCACGTCCGCCGGCCCGTCCGGTTCCGTGACGGGGTGCACGCGGCCCGGGACCGGGGTGTCGCCACCTTCGTCGAACTCGGCCCCGACGGGGTGCTGTGTGGGCTGGCCGAGGAGAGCCTCACCGACACCGACACCGACACCGGGCGGGAGCCGGTGCTGGTACCGCTGCTGCGTCCCGGCCGGCCGGAGGCGGTCACCCTGCTGACCGCGCTCGCCACCGCGTACGCGGGCGGCACCGAACTGGACTGGTCCCGGCTCTTCGCCGGCACCGGCGCCCGCCGGGTCGAGCTGCCCACGTACGCCTTCCAGCACCGGCGGTACTGGGTGTCCCCGCCCGCCCCGCCGGTCCCGCGCGTCGACGACTGGCGGTACCGGATCGACTGGCGGTCTCTGCCGCCGCCGGCCGCCGACCCCGGTTCGCGGAGTGGGCACTGGATCCTCCTGGCGCCCACCCACCCGGGCCGCCCGTCGCTGCCCGGCGCGGCCGAGGCGGCCCTGCGGCGCGCCGGTGCCACGGTGACCCCGGTGACTGTGGACGCCTCCGACGTCGACCGGGACACCCTCGCCGCGCTGCTGGCCGACGCCGTCGGCGGCACCCGTCCGGACGGGTTGCTCAGCCTGCTGGGCGACGACGACCGGCCGCATCCCCGGTTCGTCGCGGTGCCCAGCGGGGTGCTGGCGACCCTGTTCCTCACCCAGGCCCTGGCCGACCGGGCGGCGTCCGCGCCACTGTGGTGTGTGACCCGGCAGTCGGTCGCCGTGACGGCCGGCGAGGGTCCGTCAGTCGCCGGGGCCCAGCTCTGGGGCTTCGGCCGGGTCGCCGCGCTGGAACTGCCCCGGCTCTGGGGCGGCCTGGTGGATCTGCCGGCCGAGCCGGACGACCAGGACTGGGACCGGCTCCGGGCCGCCCTGACCGGCGCGGAGGACCAGGTGGCGGTCCGGGCCGGCGTCGCGTACGCCCGCCGGCTGGTCCCCGCCCCGCCGCCAGCGGCCGCGCGGTCCTGGCGTCCACACGGCACGGTGCTGGTGACCGGCGGCACCGGGGCGCTCGGCGCGCACACCGCCCGCTGGCTGGCGCGCGCCGGGGCGGCGCACCTCGTGCTCACCAGCCGCCGGGGCGACGACGCCCCCGGTGCCGCCGCGTTGCGGGCGGAACTGACCGCGCTCGGCGCCTCGGTGACCGTGGTCGCCTGCGACGTCGCCGACCGGGCGGCGGTGGCCGACCTGCTCGCCGATCTGCCTGCCGACGCGCCGCTCACCGCGGTCTTCCACGCGGCGGGCGTGCCGCAGGTGTCACCACTGTGCGAGACCAGCGCGGAGTCGTTCGCCGAGGTCTGCGCCGGAAAGGTCGCCGGGGCGGTGCACCTGCACGACCTCACCGGCGACCTGAACGCCTTCGTCACCTTCGCGTCCGCCGCCGGGGTGTGGGGCAGCGGCGGGCAGTGCGCGTACGCGGCAGCCAACGCCGCCCTCGACGCGCTCGCCGCGCGCCGCCGCGCCGCCGGGCTGCCCGCCACCTCCGTCGCCTGGGGCGTCTGGGGTGGGGCCGGGATGGGCGAGGGCGTGGGGGAGGAGTACCTGCGCCGGCGGGGCGTGCGCGCGATGGCCCCGGGGGCCGCGCTCACCGCACTCGGGCGGATCCTGGACGCCGACGAGACCGGGGTGACTGTTTCCGACACGGACTGGGCCCGGTTCGCCGCCGGGTTCGCCGCCGCCCGACCCGCCCCGCTGCTGGCTGATCTGCCGGCCGGGGAGCCTGGCCCGGCCGACCCGGCACCCGCCGACGTGCCCCCGCGACGCCTGCCGGCGACCGCCGACCGGGCCGCCCTGCTGGCCCTGGTCCTCGCCGAGGCGGCCGAGGTGCTGGGGCACGACGGCACCGACGACGTCCCGGCCGACGCGGAGTTCGCCGCCCTCGGTGTCGATTCTCTGGCCGCCGTGCACCTGCGCCGCCGGCTCGCCGCGGCCACCGGGCTGGATCTGCCGGGTGCCGTGGTCTTCGACCACGGCACCCCCGACGCCCTCGCCGCGCATCTGCACCGGTTGGGCTCGGACGTGGCCGGCGCAGCGGCCCCGTCGGCGGCTGAGAGCGCCCTGGTCGGCATGTACCGGCGGGCGGTCGGCGACGGTCGGGCCGGCGAAGCGGTGACGGTCCTCGGCACCGTCGCCACCTTCCGTCCCCTCTTCACCAGCCCGGCTGAGTTGAACGGGCGGCAGCCGACGCCGGTGCCGCTCGCTACCGGGGCGGGCGGCCCTCTGCTGATCTGCTGCGCGGGCACCGCCGTGGCGTCCGGCCCCCGGGAGTTCACGGCCTTCGCCGCGGCGTTGGCCGGCCAGCGCGACGTCGCCGTGCTGCCGCAGACCGGCTTCCTGCCCGGCGAGCCGCTGCCCGCCGGGCTGGACGCCCTGCTCGACGCCCAGGCCGACGCCGTCCGGGCGTACGCCGCCGGGAGAGCCTTCGTCCTGGTGGGCCACTCCGCCGGGGCGAACATGGCACACGCGCTGGCGTTGCACCTGGAGGCCCGGTGCAGCGGGCCGGTGGCCCTGGTGCTGATGGACATCTACACGCCCGCCGCCCCCGGGGCGATGGGGATGTGGCGGGAGGAGATGCTGGCCTGGGCCACCGAACGGTCCGTCCTGCCGGTCGACGACACCCGGTTGACCGCCATGGGCGCGTACCACCGGATGCTCCTGGACTGGGTGCCCCGGCCGACCCGGGCGCCCGTCCTGCACCTGTACGCCGGCGAGCCGATGGGCACCTGGCCGGACGACGCCAGGCAGGACTGGCGCTCGCACTGGGCCGGCGCGCACACCAGCACCGAGGTGCCCGGCACCCACTTCTCGATGATGACCGAACACGCGGCGGTCACCGCCGCGACCGTGCACACGTGGCTCGACGAGGTGTGCCCGAACCGCGTGCCGTGACCCGTCCGGTCCGGTCCGTCCCCGCTGACCCGACGACAGCAGGAGGAAACGCAGATGACCACAGCCCTCATTGACGGAGACCCCGCGACCTGGGCTCGCCGGCTGCAACTGACCCGCGCGGCGCAGTGGTTCGCCGGCAACCACGGCGACCCGTACGCGCTGATCCTGCGGGCGGAGACCGACGACCCCACCCGGTACGAGCAACAGGTGGTCGCGCACGGGCCGCTGTTCCGCAGCGACCACCTGGACACCTGGGTGACCGGGGACGCCGCGTTGGCCGGCGAGGTGCTGACCGACGACCGGTTCGGCTGGCTGAACCGGTCCGGGCACCGCCCCGCCGAGCAGACCCTGCCGCTGGCCGGTACCGCGCTGGACTACGGGCCGGAGACGCGGCGGCGACTCGACGCGCTCACCGGGCTCGGCGGCCCGGTCCTGCGCACCGACGCCGAAGGGCTGCGGATCCGGGTCGAGAAGAGCACCCTGACCCTGCTCGACGGGGCCGGGACCGACGTGGACCTCGCCACCCTGGCCCGCCGACTGACCGCGTCGGTCCTGGCCGACCTGCTCGGGGTGCCGGCCGGTCGGCAGGGCCGGTTCGAGCAGACCCTGGCCGCCGCCGGTCGGACCCTGGACAGCCGGCTCTGCCCGCAGACCGTGGCGCACGCCCTGGCCATGGCGGCCGCCACCGCCGAACTGGCCGGCCTGCTCGCCGAGGCGTCCGCAGCGACCCAGGGCGCGTCCGCGGCCGGCCCGGCCACTGACGTGCGGGCCGACGACCGGGTGACCGCCAGGCTTGCCCTGGCGGTCGGCACCGCCGAACCGGCGACGACCCTGCTCTGCAGCGCGGTCCGGGCACTGCTGGACCGGCCCTCGCAGTGGGCCCTGCTCCGTGCCGACCCCGACCTGGCCGCCGTCGCCGTCGAGGAGACCCTGCGCTGGTTCCCTCCGGTGCGTCTGGAGAGCCGGGTCGCGCTGGAGGACGTCACCGTCGTCGGGCAGCTCGTCCCGGCGGACGGTCACCTGGTCGTGCTGGTCGCCGCCGCGAACCGGGCGGTGCTCGCGGCGGGCGACCCCGGCCGGGACGGCTTCGACCTGACCCGCCCGGCGGCCCCGGCGCTCGGACTCGTCGGGGTGCCGCACCTGGCCGGGGCGGGGGAACTGATTCGGCTCGTCGTCACGACCGCCCTGCGGACCCTGGCCGAGGCGGCACCCACGCTGCGGCCGGCCGGGCGCGGGGTCCGGTGGCGACGCTCGCCCGTCCTGCTCGGCCACGCCCGGCTCCCGGTCACCCGGGACGGCGGCACCCCTGAGCCCGATGACCGCCCGGCGACGAAAGAGGCCACCTGATGCGGGTTTTGATCACGTCCTTCGCGCACAACACCCACTACTACAGCCTGGTACCGCTTGCCTGGGCGCTGCGTGCGGCCGGCCACGAGGTCCGGGTGGCGAGCCAGCCCTCGCTCACCGACACCATCGTGACGTCCGGGCTGACCGCCGTCCCGGTCGGCGACGACCAGGCGATCATCGACCTGCTTACCGAGATCGGTGGCGACCTGGTGCCGTACCAGCGGGGCCTGGACTTCACCGAGACCCGGCCCGAGGTGCTGACCTGGGAGTACCTGCTCGGCCAGCAGACGATGCTCACGGCGCTGTGCTTCGCCCCGCTCAACGGAGACTCCACCATGGACGACATGGTCGCGCTGGCCCGCTCCTGGCAGCCGGACCTGGTTCTCTGGGAGCCGTTTACCTACGCCGGGCCGGTCGCGGCCCGGGTCGTCGGGGCGGTGCACGCCCGGCTGCTCTGGGGGCCCGACGTGGTGGGCAACTCCCGGCGGCTGTTCACCGAGGCGCTGGCGGGGCTGCCGGCCGAGCAGCGCGAGGACCCGATGGCCGAATGGCTGCGCTGGACGCTGCACCGGTACGGCTGCCAGATCGGCGAGGACGAGGTGGAGACCCTGGTCACCGGCGAGTGGACCGTCGACCCCACACCAGGGAGCACCGGCCTGCCCGTCCCCGGTCGCCGGGTGGCCATGCGGTACGTGCCGTACAACAGTCCGTCGGTGGTGCCCGAGTGGGTGGCCAAGGCCGAGCGGCCCCGGGTCTGCCTGACCCTGGGGGTGTCGAGCCGGGAGACGTACGGCAAGGACGCGGTCTCCTTCCAGGAGCTGCTCGGCGCCCTCGGCGACCTGGACGTGGAGGTCGTGGCTACGCTGAGCGACGCCCAGCGCGACCACCTCGGCGACCTTCCGGACAACGTCCGGATCTGCGACTTCGTGCCACTCGACGTGCTACTGCCGAGCTGCGCCGTGATCATCCACCACGGCGGCGCGGGCACCTGGTCGACGGCGACGCTCTACGGCGTCCCGCAGATCATGATCCCGTCGTTGTGGGACGCCCCGCTCAAGGCGCAGCAGGCGGAACGGCTCGGGGCGGGCATCGCCATCCGGCCGGAGGAGCTGACCGCCGACTCCCTGCGTGCCGCCGTGGCCCGGGTCCTCGGCGATCCGTCGATCACGGCCGCTGCCCGTCGGCAACGCGACGAGCTGCTTGCCGCACCGTCGCCGGCCGAGGTGGTCCGGATCCTGGAGTCCCTCATCGCAGCGCACCGGTCCGGCCGTCCGGCCGGCACTGCCACCGACCACTCGTGAAGGGCTGACACGATCCATGATGTACGCGGACGCCATCGCCGAGGTCTACGACCTGGTGTATCAGGGGAAAGGCAAGGACTACGCGGCGGAGGCGGAGGAGCTGACGGCGTTGGCCAGGGCCCGCCGGCCAGGTGCCCGGACGTTGCTGGACGTGGCCTGCGGTACCGGCCTGCACCTGCGGCACCTCGCCGGGCTCTTCGACGACGTGGGCGGCGTCGAGCTGGCCCCGGACATGCTGAGCATCGCCCAGCAGCGCAACCCCGGCGCGGCCCTGCACCTCGGAGACATGCGTACCTTCGACCTGGGACATCGCTACGACGTCATCACCTGCATGTTCAGCTCGGTGGGCCACCTGGGGACAACAGCCGAGCTGGACGCGACGCTGGCCCGGTTCGCCGCGCATCTGTCCCCCGGGGGTGTGGTGATCGTCGAGCCGTGGTGGTTCCCGGAGACGTTCACGCCCGGGTACGTGGGCGCGAGCCTGCTGGAGGTCGACGGCCGCACCATCTCCCGCGTCTCCCACTCGGTGCGTGAGGGCGGCACCACCCGAATCACCGTGCACTACCTGGTGGCCAGCGCCGACGGTGGGATCCGGCACTTCGACGAGAGCCATCTGATCACCCTCTTCGAGCGGGCCGACTACGAGCGCGCCTTCGCGCGGTCCGGCTTCACCACGGAGTACCTGACGCCCGGCCCGTCCGGCCGGGGCCTCTTCGTCGGCGTCCACCCCTGACCGCCCGGCCCGGCCCCCCGGGGCTCGGCCCCGGACGCCGGAACGTGACCTGACCCCTTCCCGCCCACCCCGACTCCTGGGAGACACAGGTGCGAGACACCACCGAAATGAACCGCATCCTCGACGCGATCCTCGCTCCGGAGCCGGACGCGCGGGAGCTGGCCGCCCTGCCGTTGCCGCCCTCGTACCGGGCGGTGACCGTGCACAAGGACGAGACGGAGATGTTCGCGGGCCTCTCCCGCCAGGAGAAGGACCCGCGCAAGTCGTTGCACGTCGAGGAGGTGCCTGTCCCCGAACTCGGTCCCGGGGAGGCCCTCGTCGCGGTGCTGGCCAGCTCGGTCAACTACAACACCGTCTGGTCGTCGATCTTCGAACCGTTGGCCACCTTCGGTTTCCTGGAGCGGTACGGCCGTCTGTCCGAGCTGGCCCGGCGACACGACCTGCCGTACCACGTCCTCGGCTCGGACCTGGCCGGCGTGGTGCTGCGCGTCGGACCGGGGGTGAACCGCTGGCGGCCGGGCGACGAGGTCGTCGCGCACTGCCTCTCGGTGGAGCTGGAGTCCGCCGACGGCCACGGCGACACCATGCTCGACCCGGAGCAGCGCATCTGGGGTTTCGAGACCAACTTCGGCGGGCTCGCCGAGATCGCGCTGGTCAAGGCCAACCAGCTGATGCCCAAGCCGGCCCACCTGACCTGGGAGGAGGCCGCCTCGCTGGGGCTGGTCAACTCCACCGCCTACCGGCAGCTCGTCTCCGGCAACGGGGCCCGGATGAAGCAGGGCGACAACGTCCTCATCTGGGGCGCCACCGGCGGCCTCGGGGCGCACGCCACCCAGCTCGCGCTGGCTGGCGGGGCCAACCCGGTCTGCGTGGTCTCCAGTCCGCAGAAGGCCGAGATCTGCCGCCGGATGGGCGCCGAGGCCATCGTCGACCGGGTCGCCGAGGACTACCGCTTCTGGTCCGACGAGCACACCCAGAACCCCCGGGAGTGGAAGCGGTTCGGCCGGCAGATCCGGGAGCTGACCGGCGGCGAGGACGTCGACATCGCCTTCGAGCATCCCGGCCGGGAGACCTTCGGCGCCTCGGTCTACGTCACCCGCAAGGGCGGCACCGTGGTCACCTGCGCCTCGACGAGTGGCTTCGAGCACGTCTACGACAACCGGTACCTGTGGATGTCTCTGAAGCGGATCATCGGTACCCACTTCGCCAACTACCGGGAGGCGTGGGAGGCCAACCGGCTGGTCGTGAAGGGGAAGATCCACCCGACGCTGTCCCGCTGCTACCCGATGGAGGAGATCGGCCAGGCGGTGTACGACATGCACCACAACCTCCACCAGGGCAAGGTGGGTGTCCTGGCACTCGCGCCACGGTCCGGGCTCGGGGTGCGGAACGTCGAGCTGCGGGAGCGCCACCTACCCGAGATCAACCGGTTCCGCGTGCCGGAGTGAGACCTTTCACGACGGTCGGGGACAAATAGGAGAGTCAGGAAGTGTCTGCAACCTCGCACGGGCCGGACCTGGCCGGCCTGTCCGCCCGGTGCCGACGGCGAAAGACCAGCTCTGCGCGGGTGTGGCAGGGCGCAGTGCGGTACCCGTGCACGCCAGAGCGTCGACAAAGGATTGTGCGGGATCGGTTGCGGTTCGCGGGATACGATAGGTGTATCGATGGCCGCAAACGGAGATTCCCGGATTCCTGGCCCCTGTCCGTAGGCGTTGTGTGCGAGGTGGTGGGACGCATGACTGGCTCCGGCTCTCCGTCGCGAGACCACGAACTTCAGTTCTTCGAACTCCTGGCCCGGGAGGCGCCCGTCCCACGGTACGAGGAACTGGTGCAGCAGGCGCAGCGCGACGGCGTGGACCGGGCCGCGCTCGACCGGATAGTGACGGCCAAGCGGCTCGCCCTGGAGCTGCGGGAGACCGTCGGCCGGCGGTGCCGGCGCGGAGCCGAACTGGCCGCCCTCGTCGACACCGCCCGGGACCTCGCCGGGGCCCCGAATCTGGAGGCCGGGCTGCACCTGGTCGTCCGGCGGGCGCAACTGCTGCTCGCCATCGACGTGGCGTTCGTCAGCCTGGTCGACAAGGTGACCGGCGACTCCTACATCGCCTCGGCCGTCGGCGCGGCCACCACACTGAACGACGGCTTCCGGCTGCCCCGCCGGCGCGGCCTGCTCGTCCCCGTCGGCGGCGGTGAGCCGATCTCCTGGACGGCCGAATACCTTACCGACGAGCGGCTCGAACGTCACCCGGTCACCGACGGCCTGATCCGCGCGGAAGGGCTGCACGCCGTCCTGTCGGTGGCCCTGTGGGTGGACGGCCAGCACCTCGGGGACCTGCACGTCGGCCACCGGCAGATCCGGCACTTCGCCCCGGACGAGGTGGCCGCCCTGCGCCTGCTCGCCGACCTCGCGGCGACCGCCGTGAACCGGATCAGCGTGCTCTGCGACACCTTGGCCGACCTCAAGCAGGCCCAGCAGGAGGCCGCCCAGGCCCGCGCCGAGCTGAGCGCGGTCCGGGAGGTGAGCGGCCTGCAACCCGAACTGGTCCAGCTTGTCCTCGACAGCGGCGGACTGGACGACCTGGCCGCCAGCGCGGTACGTCGGCTGGGTGGGGCGTTGCAGGTCCGCGACCGGACCGGTGTCGCGCTGGCCGCGGTCGGTGGCCTCCCTGCACCCGACGAGCGGGAAGTGTCCCGCGCCCGGCTCGGCGCCCGCACCACCGGCCGGCCCGCCCGGCTGAGCACCGGCTCCTGGGTGGTGCCGGTGACCGCCAGCGCCGACGACCTCGGCTGTGTGCTGTTCCACCCCGACGAGACGTTCGACGCCGAGCGGATGGCGATCCTGCCGGCTGTCGCCCAGTCCGTCGCACTGCTGCTGACCCAGACCGTCGGAATCCGGGGTCGTCCGGGCGACCAGCTGCTGGAGGATCTGCTGGGTCCCTGGCCGGAACTGGACCGGGACGGCAAACATGGCCGCCGGACCCGGTTCGACCTGGACCGGCCGTACGTGGTGGTGGTCGCCCGGCCCGAGGGCACCGCCCCGCCCGGCGTGGTCGAACGGGCGGTCTCCGTCGCGCACGGGCTGGACGGGATGAAGGCGATGCGCGACGGACACGCGGTGCTGCTGCTGCCCGGGCACGACCCGGGAGCCCGGGCCCGGGACGTCTCCCGCGAACTGGGCGGGCTGCTCGGCCTGCCGGTCACCGCCGGCGGGGCCGGCCCGGTGCGGACCGCCGACGCGGTCAGAGGTACCTACCAGGAGGCGGCCCGGTGCGTTGACGCCCTGGCCGCGCTGGACGCGACGGGACGGGCGGCCTGCTCGCGGGACTTGGGCTTCCTCGGGCTGCTGGTGGCCGACGGCCGCGACGTCCCCGGCTTCGTCGACCGGGTCCTCGGGCCGGTGCTGAACTACGACGCCCGGCGGTTCGCCAACCTCGCCGAGACCCTGGAGGTCTACTTCGACTCGGGCGGCAGCCGAACCCGCGCGGCGGAGATGCTGCACGTCCACCCGAACACCGTCTCCCGAAGGCTGGACCGCATCGCCCAGCTCCTCGGCGACGACTGGCAGAGACCGGACCGGGCCCTCGACATGCAGCTCGCCCTGCGCCTGCACCGGGTCCGGGACCTGCTCTGCGCGGAACGCGACGACTAGTGCCGTGTCAGGGAACGTTTGCCTCGTGACGCGCCGTGCGGGTGCTGGTCCGGGCGG